>JBBIJZ010000033.1:0-36121 GCA_037445715.1 Verrucomicrobiales bacterium
GGCAGTGACGCGCACCACCAGCCGGCCGTTTTGGTTGACCGTGCCGGCATAGACCGGGTCACCGGGTGCCTTGTCCACCGGCAGGGATTCGCCGGTGAGCATGGACTCGTCCACCGCCGCCCGCCCTTCGATCACGGTGGCGTCAGTGGGCACGCGATCGCCGGGCTTGAGCAGGACGCGGTCGCCCTCGCGCAGGGCCGCCACCGGCACCTCGGTTTCGCGGCCGGCAGCCTCGAGGCGGCGGGCCGTGGCGGGGGCCAGGTTCAACAGCGCGCGCAGGGCGCTGGCGGCGCGGGCGCTGGCGCGGGTTTCCAGCCAGTGGCCGAGGCTGATCAGGGTGATGATGGCCGCGGCCTCCATGAAGTACAGATGGCCCGGCCAGCCGGCGAACAAGGCCACGGCGCTGTAAGCGAAGGCCGTGGTCGAGCCCAGCGCCACCAGGGTGTCCATGTTGGCCGAGCGGACGCGGAGCTGGGCCAGCGCGCCAAGGTAGAATCGCGCCCCGCAGAGCACCTGCACCGGGAACGCCATCGCGAAGGCCGCCCAGCGAAACCAGCCGGCGTGGCCCAAGCCGAAGCCCCATTCGGCCAGCATCAACACCGCCGTGATCGCTCCGCCGAAGACGACGTTGAATTCCCACCCGGCCAGCGGCGACCAGCGTCGCGCCCGAGACGATGGCGGCGGCTCCTCCGGGAGCAGTTCCGCCTGATAACCGGCGCGCGTTTGCAACGCGGTGATGACCCGCTCCGGGTCGGGCGTCGCCCCCGCCTGCCAGCGCACCGTGGCGCTCTGGCTCTCCAGGTCCACCGCAGCCGTCGCCACACCGGGTACGGCCAGCAATGTCTCGGTCGCCCGGCGGACACAGCCCTGACAGCTCATGCCGCGGACGCGAAAGCGCATCGGCGCCGGGGCCGGCGCGGCCGGGTCGGAAGCGGGCGCAACGTGGGGCTTCATGGGCGCGGTGTCCCTGGGGGGGGCGGCCGAGCCGGCGCGGGTTCAAAGCGGGCGCAGGCGCGGCCATTCCAGCTCGAAGCCCTGTTGCCGCAGGGTCTGCTGGAACTCGGCCAGCAGCTTGGGGGTGTTGCGGACCTGACGCGGCGCGGCGCGGCGGACCCGGCAAAACACCGCCAGCGCGCCGGCGGCCTCCCCGATGTTCCACTCGATGGGATGGAGGCGGTAGGCGCCGTTGGTGATGTGGGTGGTGCCGATGTTCTTGGCCGCGGCCAGGAGGTTTTCCACCCGCCGCGGCAGCAGGGCGCCCAGCGGGATTTGGAAGGGCAGACAACTCAGGTCGAGGTAATTCTTCCCGCCGGTGGTGGGGTGCAGGTCAATGCGGTAGGCCCCCACGCCCACGCTGTCGGAGAACGCCTCGGCGGTGACCTCTTCGCGGGGCTTACCGGTCGCGGCCATGCGGGCCTCGGTGCCGATGTGTTGTTCGGTGACGGTGAACTCGGCGCGCAAGCGGCGGGCTTCGCGGATGTAGGGGGCCTTGGCCAGGCCGTCCGAGGTGCCCACCACGTCCGGCCGCAGGCGCAGACCTTTCCAACCGGTGCCGCCGTCGGGCCGCGGCGCCTCGGTCTGCATCCAGTACAGGAGCGAGAGGCTGAGCTGCTTGGCGCGGGCGATGTGCCGGGCGGCCTCTGCCGCGGGCACGTCCACCAGCGGGCCGAGCCAGTAGTCGTTCTGCGGCCAGTTGATGAGGGAAAGGTCGCCGCGGTAGGTGCCGGGGGCGAATTGCGCAGCGGCAGCGATGCGGCGGTAGGTCCAGAGGTTCAGGCCGGGGGTTTTGAGTGTGGGATCGAAGGGCAGCTCGCGCGGCTCGAGTGTCACCGGGTGGGTGGTTTTCCAGCTCAACAGCGGTCCCGGCCAGGGCGGGGTCATCTGCGGCACGTAGGCGCGCCAGAAATCGTAATCGGCCGGCCGTTCGAGGGTGTGGTCCTCGCCTTCGAGGTATTCCACCACGAAGCAGCAGGTGAAGGCCTGTTGGTTGCCCGGCTCGGCCTCGGCCGGGGCGTGGGGCTCGCCGGTGTCGCGCTGCGCCTCGGCGCCGATCACGTACTCGGTGCCGGTCAACGGCAGCAGGTCCCCCAGTTCGGTGGCGTCCACAAACAACGGCGCGGTCAGCGTGCGGCGCGCGCCGCTGCGGCGGTCCTCGACCTCGACGGCGCGCACGCGATCGCCGGTGGCTTCCGCGGCCACGGAGACGTGTTCAAGCAGGACGGTCAGCCGGCCGCCGCTCAGGTGCGGGGCGAGCATCTGGTCCAGCACGGCCAACGCGACGCGCGGCTCATGGCAGAGGCGGGAGACCCAGCCGTTGCCGGGGTTGAAGTGGCGTTGGGCGCGGGCCTCGGGCGTGAGCGGGTAGCGCTCGCGGTAGAAGGCGCGCACGCCGTCCCGGAACTCGCGGTAGCTGCGGGTGCAGCCGAAGCTCTCGATCCAGGGATGCTCGTCCGGCGGCACGGCCTGGGCGGTCAGTTGCCCGCCAAGCCAGTCTGTCACCTCGGTCAGGACCACCCGCAAACCGGCGCGACACGCGGCCAGGGCGGCGGCGCACCCGCCCGTGCCGCCCCCGATGATCACCAGGTCCGCCGCCAGCTCCCGGCCGATGGCGGCCGAAACGGGACGTTGAAAAAGCAGCGGGCCGCCCAGGGCGCCCGCCGCCAGGCGGCGCAGAAAGACGCGACGATTCAGGCTCATGACCCGGGCAGTGTGTCACCGGAGCGCCGGAGCGTCCACCGCGGGCCGCGGTTCGATGTCCGGGGGCGGGGCCGGAGGGACGGAGTTTCGGAGGGACGAAGTTTCGGAGTTTTAGGGTGACGGAGTTTTCGCAGCCCGTCACGTCCGTGGCGGGGCAGGGTTGAGCTGGAGAATTCCCCAGGGTGCCAGACCTTTGCCATCAGAAATGAAAAGGTCAGATCGGATCAATCAACCAAGTGTCTAGCTGAGATTTTTTCATTGACACTCACCAAGGCCAACGGACTCTCCCCATAGTCTTAAAGCAGCCATGCCGGTGAAGTTCCAGCGGGAGGCTTTCTGGCTCCCGATCGGGATGGAGCCGGCGGACGGATCCACGCAAGGGGTTCTCCTACCCGCCCGAGGTCCCCCCGATTCGCCGGCCGTGCTTTTTCTCCATCGCCCGGCCAGCGGAGCCAGTTGCCACAGCGGGTTGCTTTGCCCGGGCTTGGTTTTCTGTCCGGGCTGGTCCGGCTTCAGGCCGGGGGATGCTTCGCCTTGGAGTGGCGGGCCGTGGACGAGGGCGGCGGCTCCTGCTCGGCCGGTTTATGCCGACGACTACGCCGTGCAAGGGGAGCGGGAGCCACATTGCCCACGACCCCACTGCCCTACCGCGCGGCGGCACGAACTTCCGGTTCACCGAGTCGGCGCCGGCCGGCAACAGGTTCTACCGCCTGGGTAAGCCTTGAAGCCTTTTCGCCAACTTGGAACCTGAAACCCAACCGCCGATGAACACCTCCAAAATGCTTCTCACGGCCCTCGCGTGCACGCTGACCCTGGCAGGCGCGATGGCCCAACCCTTCGTCACCAACCGCACCACCTCGGTGTACGCGGTTGTGCCCGATCCCGTAACCATTGCCTTCGGCGCAGACGGGACGCTGTACGTCGGGCGCGACGCCAGCGGCTCGAGCGGATCGGCCGGGGCTGCCGTCAAAATCCACCGCGTGGCGCCGGGCGGCGAGACAGTCTCTGAATTCGGCGACATCGCCATCAGCGACCCGGATGCCGTGACCGTGGACGTGGCCGGGGCGGTGTCCGGCACGGCCGGGGCGGTGCTGGTCGGCGGCGTTCACAGCGACGGCAGCACCGGCAAGATCGTCAAGATCGCTCCGGACGGCACGGTAACGACGCTCTTCGCCCCGAGTGCCACGTGGAGGAATCCGAGTGATTTCGCCTTTGACCCCTCGGGCCGGCTGCTGCTGACCGACGTGGACAACGGACGCGTTCTGGTCACGACCGGCGGCACGCCCACCATCCTGTTTACGCTGGCCGGCGCGCATCGCCTCGCCGTGGACGCGCTGGGACGGTTCGCCGTCAGCACCAGAAACGACACGCAATTGCGGCTCTACACCAGCGACGGGGTGCTGACCAACGCCAACTTCGCCCCCGTCAAGGCCAGCAGCCCGGTGGTGCGCGGCCCGGGCGGTGAGTGGGGCACAGACCTCTACGCCATTGCCCCCAACGGCGACCTGATCCGCATCGGCCCGGAGGGCACGACAACCGTCGTGGGCGGCCGCTTTGTCATGGCTTCAGGCGCCGTCCTGCCTGGCCTGGTTTTCGGCCCGGACGGCGCGCTTTATGCCAGCGATTTTGAGGCGGACCGCATTTACCGCTTCGCAAGGCCGGAGGTGCCGGGGACGCAGACGACGGTTTATGCCCGCGTGACCGACCCGATGCGGCTGGCGTTTGCGCCCGACGGCACCCTGTTCGTGGGCCGGGACAACCACGGGTCTGGCGGTGACTGGGACGACGCAGTCAGGGTTCATCGCGTGGGGCCGGGCGGTGCGCCGGTCGAGGAGTACGGCGCTGCCGCCATCACCGACCCGGACGGGGTAATCTACGACGCGACTGGCACGGCCACCGGCATTCCCGGAGCGGTGATCGTGGGAGGTCACGAATTGAACAGCGCGGCCGGAAAAATCGTGGCCATCCGGCCGGACCAGAGCCTCACGACCCTCTACGCGACCTCGGCCACCTTCAACCCGAACGTCTTTGTCTTTGATTTGAACGGGCGCCTGCTCTTCTCGGACAATGAAGGCGGCAAGGTGTGGACCATGACCAACGGTGTGCCTGCGGTGCTGTTCAACCTGAGCGGTGCTCTGCACCTGGCGGTGGATGCACTGAATCGCCTGGTGGTCGGTACGGAAAGGTCTCCGACGCTGCACCTCTATAGCGGCGACGGTGTGCTGCTCACCAACGCCCTTGCCACGGTCGCTCCGGACAGTCCATTGGCCCGCAGCCCGGGCGGGTTCTGGGGAAGCGGCATCTTCTGCGTGGGTACCCAGGGCGACCTCCTCACGCTGGACGCCAACGGCATGGCGACCCAAGTCGGCACAGGCTTCGGCCTGCCCTACGGCATGGCCTTCGGCCCGGACGGCGCGCTGTACGTGAGCGAATTCGACAGCGACCTGATCTGGCGCGTGGCGCCGCCGACCTGCTTGCCGCAGCCTGCGGGCCTGGTGAGTTGGTGGCCCGGAGACGGCAACCCGGAGGATGCAGTGGGGCGAAACGATGCCGCAGCCATGGGTGGACTGGGGTACGCGAAGGGCATGGTGGGACAGGCGTTCGACCTGGATGGAAGCAGTGCCTTTGCCCAGGTGGTGGCGCCCGCGGGCCTGCCGCTGGGTAACGCGCCGCGCACGCTAGCGCTGTGGTTCAAGACACCGCGCAATCTGTCTTCCGAAACCGAGTCCGCCCTGTTCCAGTATGGCTCGGATACCGACGGCCGGATGTTCGGCCTGATTAGCTCCCGCAACGCTGCGGGCAGGCTGTACTTTTTTGGCTACAATCGTGACGTCGCCGGTAACACGCCCCTGGCGCCGGAGACCTGGTATCATGCCGCGGTGACCTACGACGGCGCGACGGTGACCCTGTACTTGAACGGGCAACCCGATGGCTCCCGCTCGGTGGAATTGCACACGACCCTCAACGCGAACGGCCTCACCATTGGCTACCGGCCGGGCAGCGCCAGGTGGCTCGGCCAACTCGATGAGGTCATGCTGTTCGATCGCGCGTTGGCACCCGATGAAATCGCGGCGATGTACGCAGCGGGCAGCGCCGGAGTCTGCCAGCCGCGCCGACCCGACCTGACCATAAGCCGCCAAAACGGTGTCGTGATCGTCTCCTGGCCTGCCTCGGCTGACGGCTGGGTCTTGGAAGCCACCAATGCGCTGCCGAGCGTGTCCGCACCCTGGCCGCCGATTCCACCACCCTACCAGCCCTCTGGTTCGAACCTCCAATTCACCGAGCCGACACCGGCGGGCCAACGCTTCTTCCGCTTGCACCGGCCTTGAAAGGGCGGTTGTCCCCAGACCGGCTTCGGGCGGCCGGCGTCCAAACGTTCCACAACCCGATCCCGGCCGGCCCGCGCGGACCTCGCCTTCCCCCGGTAGGGGCCGTTGCGTGGGATTCGGTAGGGCGCCGCGGCGCCGGCGCCGCCCTTCCCGCCACGCCGCCGGCTTTCGACTCGACGCCCCGGCACGCGGCCGCTACAAGCCGGGCATGAAGTTGCTCCCCTTGACCGGTGCCTGGCTGCTGGCGGCGACGGCCCTGTTCCTGGCCGGCCCAAGCCGCGCGGCGGAAACCCGCTACGAGCCCCGCTGGGATTCGCTGGACCGCCGCCCCACGCCCGAATGGTTCCTCGATGCCAAGTTCGGCATCTTCATCCACTGGGGCCTGTACTCGGTGCCGGGTTGGGGCGTGAAGGGCCAGTACGCCGAGTGGTACTGGCACAACATGGCGAACAAGAAAGACGACAACCCCTGGTGGCAGTACCACAAACGGGTTTGGGGCGCCGAATTCGACTACACGAACTTCGCCGCGCTCTTCCGCTGCGAAAACTTCAACCCCGACGAATGGGCCGACCTCTTCGCCCGCTCCGGCGCGAGGTACGTCGTGCCCACCTCGAAACACCACGAGGGCTTCTGCCTCTGGCCCAGCGCCGAGGCCAGCCGCACCTGGGGCCGACCCTGGAACGCCGTCGAGACCGGCCCCAAGCGCGACCTGATGCGGGAGCTGGCCGACGCCGTGCGCCGGCGCGGGCTGAAGTTCGGCTTTTACTACTCGCTCTACGAGTGGTTCAACCCGCTCTGGCTCACGGACCGCCCCCGCTACGTGACCGAGCACATGCTGCCCCAGTTCAAGGACGTGGTCAGCCGCTACGCCCCCTCGATCATCTTCAGCGACGGCGAGTGGGAGATGCCCTCGAAGGACTGGCGCAGCGAGGAATTCCTGGCCTGGCTGTTCAACGAGTCGCCCTGCCGCGACGAGGTGGTCATCAACGACCGTTGGGGCAAGGAAACCCGCCACCAGCACGGCGGCTACTACACCACCGAGTACGCCGCCGGCCTCCAGGACGATGCCCACCCCTGGGAGGAAAGCCGCGGCATGGCCCATTCCTACGGCTGGAACCGCATCGAGAACATTGCCGACTACAAGTCCGCCCGCGAGCTGATCCTCGTGCTCTGCGACCTGGTCAGCCGCGGCGGCAACTTCCTGCTGGACATCGGGCCCACCGGCGACGGCCGCATCCCCGTGATCATGCAGCAGCGGCTGATGGAGATCGGCGACTGGCTGCACGTCAACGGCGAGGCCATCTACGGCACCCGCTTCGCCGGCCGCTCCTGTCAGTGGACCGAGGGCAAAATCCCCGAGCAGAAGTACGGCGAGTTTGCCGTGAAGTACAACCTCATGGACCAGGTCGGCCAACGCCCGCGCCCGGACGGCCAGGCGGTCAAGCAGGTCTTCTTCACGCGCAAGCCCGACGCCCTGTACGCCATCACCGTCGGCTGGCCCGGCCGGCAACTGGTTCTGCGCGACGTCGAGGCGCCCGAGGGAGTGTCGGCCACGCTGCTGGGCGTGCCCGGCCCGCTCAAAACCACCCGCCAGGGCAGCACCCTGATCATCGAGACGCCGTCGCTCGGGCCGGAAGAAGCGCCCTGCCGTTACGCCTTTGCCTTCAAGATTCCCGGGGCCCGGCTGCGGCCCGCTCGCTGAACGGCCCGGCGGTTACTCGATCCCCTGGTTCATGTCGCCCCGCTCGCCCCGCTCCCGCCCGACCGAACGCATTGACCGGCACAAGGACGGCACCGTGCGGGCGCGCGGCCCGACCTGCGACGGCGTGCCGGTGGGCTACTGGGAGTGGTTCCGCAAGGACGGAACCCGGTTGCGGTCCGGGCACTTCGACGAGCGCGGTCGGCCGGTGGGCGAATGGATCACCTACGACGCGCGCGGCCGGGTGTACAAGGTCACCCGACGCGGGCCCGTGCCGGGCCACCAGCCTGCACCCCGGGGCCGGCGCGCCTCCCGCTGAGGTTGCCGGCGCACCATTGCGCGCGGGGCGGCGGATGCGCCAAGCTGTCGCGGCCGGTTATGGCGGCCGCAGCCCGAGCCGGCGGGGGGGGAAATTGCGCCGGCGGTCGCGACTGGCCGGTCCCCAACGTTCCGTGAGCGCGAAACCCATTCACAAGGCCGAGCTGGCCGGGTTGTACTTCCTGCACGCCATGGCGCTGGGCATGTGGCTGGTGCCCTTGAGCACCGTGCTGGACGCCCACGGCTTCGCCGCCATCAAACCCTTCGCGTTCGCGACTTCGGCGCTGGCGGCGTTTGTCTCGCCGCTGATCTTCGGCGCGCTGGCCGACCGGCAGGTGCCGCCCGCCCGGGTGTTGCGCGGGCTGGCCGTGGCCACGGCGGTGGCGATGACCGTGGCCACCTCCGCCATCAAGCTGCGGTGGCCGGCGGGGCTGGTGCTGGCCTTGATCCAGATGCATGCGCTGTGCTCCGCGCCCACCTTCAGCCTGAGCTCGACGATCATCCTGGCCGGCTTGCAGGACACCCGGCGCGAGTTTGGTCCCATTCGGGCCATGGCCACGCTGGGCTGGATGGCCGGTTGCTGGCTGGTCAGTGCCCTGAACGCCGATGCCTCGGCCCTGGCCGGGTATGCGGGGGCGGTGGTCTGGCTGGCCCTGGCCGGCTTTACCTGGTGCCTGCCCGCGGTGCGCCTGCCGCCGCCGGTCGGACGGCTGACGTGGTCGCAACGCCTGGGTTTGGACGCCCTGCGGCTGCTGCGGCACCACGACCATCGCGTGGTGTACGTGATGGTCGCGCTCTTTGCGGTGCCCATAGCTGCGTTTTACCCGTACACCCCGCCGCACCTGCGGGACCTGGGTCTGGCGCGCACCAGCGCGTGGATGACCCTGGGACAAATCACCGAGGTGCTGGCCATGTTTCTGTTGGCGCGGCTCTTCACCGCCTGGCGGTTGAAGTGGATTTTCACCGCCGGCCTGGCCTTCGGCGTGGCCCGGTTCGCGTTGTGCGCGCTGGACGGGCGGGGCTGGATTCTGGCCGGCGTCACCCTGCACGGCGCCTCGTTCACCCTCGTGATCATCACGGCGCAAATTTACCTGGATGCCCGCGTGGACCCCGCCTGGCGGGCGCGGGCGCAGGCCCTGATGACGTTGCTGACCAGCGGGGTGGGTTACCTGGCGGGGTACCTGGCCAACGGCTGGTGGTTTGCGGTCAACACCCACGCCGGCGTGACCCGCTGGCCGGTCTTCTGGGCCGGGCTGGCCGCGGCCATGGCCGTGGTGCTGGGGTACTTCGTGACGGTTTACCGCGGCGTGGGCACGGGATTTCTGCGCGCGTCGGGCGGACGCGCCGGAGCCGCGAGCGGGTAGCGCGGCACGGGCGCACCACCGGAATCGGATCGGCATCGGTTGCCGCGTGGGAGGCGGTCCGGTGGGCCGCGTCAGCCGCAACCAAAAAAAGCGCCGTGGAAGTCAGCCCCCGGGGTCCGGAGTGGTTGTGTTCTGGCCGAGACCCTGGCCGGTTCCGGTTCCGTGGACATCGGGGGGACGGGGCCCGGGTTCGGTGCCCCACGAAGTCGGTGTTGACAAGGACCGCGGAAAGGATAGGGGACTTGTATGAAGCGAGCGCAAGTCCCTGGCAGGGCGTCGAGCCATCCTCTGGCGGCCGGATTCACGCTCGTCGAACTGTTGGTGGTGATCGCCATCATCGCCATCCTGGCGGGCTTTTTGTTGCCGGCGTTGGCCCGCTCGAAGACCAAGGCGCAGGGGATCGCCTGCCTGAACAACGGCCGCCAAATGATGATGGCCTGGCGGCTGTACGTGGACGACAACCAGGACAAACTGCCGCAGTCCTACAATCCCGGCGCCCCCACCGAGTGGGTTCACGGCTGGTTGGATTTCAACGGCGCCAATCGCAGCAACTGGGACATCAACCAGGACATCACCAAAAGCCCGCTCTGGCCGTATTGCGGCCAGAGCGCCGGCATCTGGCGCTGTCCGGCGGACAAAAGCACCGTCAAGTTCCAGGGTGTCACCTACCCGCGCGTGCGCAGCCTGGCCATGAATGCCTGGATTGATTCGACCGACGTGGCGGGATTCGGGCCTCCCGGCATGAGGATTTACAAGAAGCTGGGCGACTTCATCGAACCCGGGCCAACGATGACCTGGGTGTTTCTGGACGAGCGCGAGGACAGCATCAACGACGGCGAAATGGTCGTGGGCATGTTCGGGTACCCGGACCAGCCGCAGCAGTGGAAAATCGTGGATTACCCGGCCAGCTACCACAACCAGGCCGGTGGTTTCGCCTTCGTGGACGGTCATTCGGAGATCAAGCGCTGGCGGGACCCGCGCACGACGCCCACGCTTAGAAAGGGGCAAACGCTCGCCTTGAATGTCTCCTCGCCGAACAACCCGGACGTCCTCTGGATGATGGAGCGCACCACGCGGCGGCAATAGCCACCGGCCGCGCCACATTTCCCGCTTCCGTTGTCCGGCCGGGGGGTGCGGTATTGTTTCTCCCGGAGGCGCGCGTCAGCGCCTACGCGACCACCGGCCACTTGAAGGTCGAGGTCAGCGTCACGCGGCGGCCGGTGGCTTGGGACTCGCGCGCGGCGGTGATGATCTCGAGCACGTGCAGGGCGTGCTCGGGGGTGACCAGCAGTTCGCGGCCCGTGGCCAGGCACTCGGCGGCGAGCGCCGCGCCCAGTTGCCAGAGGTACCCGCGGGGGTCGGTCTCGTGGCGGGTCAACGCCGGCGCGTCCTTGGTGGCCAGGTCCACGCCCAGCGGGGCCCAGTCGTAGCCCACCAGGCCCATGAAGCCGTCGGTGCCGACCAGCGTGATGGTGTGGCGGGTCTCCTGGCGGCCGTCGTGGCCGTGGGGGTTGAAGTAGTTGAAGCCCGATTGCACGTGCGAAATCACGCCCCGGCCGTGGTCCAGCAGGAGCATCGCGTTGTCCTCCGCCTCGACCCGGATGCGGCCCTTGTCCTCGACGGTCCGCTCGGGGGTGACGATGCTGAGCAGGGCGGTGACACTGCGGGCCGGGCCGAGCAGACCGGTGAGGGTGGTGAGGTTATAGACCGCCAGGTCGGGCATCGAACCGCCGAGTTTCTCGTAGAAAAAGGCCGACCAGCCCGGGCCTTCGTGGCCGTAATCGGCATGGGCGGCCGCCACGCGGCCCAGCTTGCCGGCCGCCAGTTGCCGGGCCATGAACGCGAACTGCGGACTCTGCACGGTGATGGGCGCGCCCCAGAGGCGCACGCCCTGCTGGCGGGCCAGCCGCCGGAGTTTCTGCCCGGCGGCGAGCGAGTTGGCGATGGGTTTCTCGCTCCAAACGTGTTTGCCCGCCTCGAGCGCGCGCCGGTTGATGGCCTCGTGGGCCTGCATGTCCGTGAGGTCCACCAAAAACTCGAAGGGCTCGCCCGCCAGCATTGCCTCCAGGTGCGGGTAATGGTGCGCGACCTGGAACCGCTCGGCCTGCCGGCGCGCCCGCTCGGGCTTGATGTCGCACAGGCTGACCAGTTCCACAAACGGGGAGGCCTTCAGCGTGGGCAGGTAGGCGTTGGAGACGCTGCCGCAACCGATGACGCCGGTGCGGATGCGACGGGGCGCCCCCGCGGCCCCCAGCACCGGCCAGCCGGTCAGCGCCACGGCCGCGCCCGCGCCGACGGTGAGGCGGGCAAAGGCGCGGCGGCTCAGCGCGGGGGGCGCGTCCGGGGGGGTGGCGGGGAATGCCGCCGGGGTGCCGGTCGCATTTTCCGGGAGGGTTGGATTGGCGGAAAGGGGGTTCAGGGCGTCGTGGGGCGGGGCGGAATTTCGGGCATTCATGGCCGGTGCAAGCTTGGCGCACAGGCTGGGCCAGCCCTGGCGGAAGTCAAGTCGCCGGTGCCGGGCCGGGGTTGGCCGCATTGCGGGCAGGCGGAAGGCGGCACGTGCCCCGCGGGGCCGGCTCGGGGCCAAGCCCCTTGTGCCTGCAAGCGCGCCTCGGCGAAACTACGCCCGTGCACGCACCCGCCGCCACGCCGTGCCCGCCCCTGGTCCTTTACGAGGACGAACACCTGCTGGTGGTCAACAAGCCGCCCGGCTGGAACACCCACGCGCCCGCACCGTACGCCGGGGAGGGGGTCTATGACTGGTTGCGCCACCGCGAGCCCCGCTGGGCGGACCTGGCCATTCTCCACCGCCTGGACAAGGAAACCTCGGGCCTGCTGGTCTTCGGCAAAACGCCGCTGGCCAATCGCGCGCTCACCGCCCAGTTCACCCGGCGCGAGGTCCGCAAGGAATACCGCCTGGCCACGCGGGCGCAGGTGCGCTTCCGCACGCTCGACGTCCGCACCGGCCTGCGCCGCGCGGGCGAACGTTACCTCGCCACGCCCGCACCCTCAGACACCGAAGCGGCGGTGACCAGATTTGAAGTCCTCGACGTCGCCGTCGTGCTCACCTGGCTGCGCGCCGTGCCGCGGACCGGCCGCACGCACCAAATCCGCGTCCACGCCGCCGCGCGCGGATTTCCCGTGCTGGGCGATGCGCGGTACGGCGGCGCGCCCGCGGCGCGGCTCTGGTTGCATGCCGAGCGGCTGGTCTTCCGGCACCCGGCCACGGGGCGCGAGGTCACCTTTGAAGCGCCGGTGGATTTCGAGGCCGAACCTGCCCGGCTGTTGCGCGCGGCGATCCTCGAGCCGGAGCTGACCGATGCCTTCCGGTGCTGGCACGGCGCGGGCGAACCGGGGGCGGCGGGACCCGCCGCGGCGCTGGCCCCCGACTGGCAGGTGGACCGGCTGGGGCCCTATCTGCTGGCCCAGGGCGCGACGCCTCCGGGCGCGCACGAGTGGGCGCATCTGGAGCGGATCATGACCCGGGAAGGCGCGCGTGGCGCGTATCACAAGGCGCTGCGCCAGGACGTGCGCGGTCGCGCCGGCGCGGGGGTTTCGCCGCGCCACGTGCTGGGCGAACCGGCACCGGAGTCCTTCACCATTCGCGAAAACGGGCTGCGCTTCGAAATCCGCTTCGGCGAGGGATACTCGGTGGGCCTGTTTCTGGACCAGCGCGACAATCGCCGTCGCCTCCTGGTCAATCACGTGGCGGCCGGTTTTCCGGCCTTTCCGGCCGGGCCGAGCGGGGCGGGCGTGCTGAACCTCTTCGCCTACACCTGCGGCTTCTCGGTGTGCGCCGCCCGGGCCGGCGCCCGCACCACCAGTGTGGACCTTTCCCGCAAATACCTCGACTGGGGCCGGCGGAACTTCGCGTTGAACGGGCTGGACCCTGCCGGGCATGAGTTTCTGGTGGGCGAGGCGTTTGACTGGCTGCGGCGACTGGCCCGCCGGGGCCGGCGATTCGAGGCGGTCCTGCTCGACCCGCCCACGTTTTCCACCGCCCGGCGCGGCGGAGTGTTCCGCGCCGAGCACGACTACGGCCGGCTGGTGCGCGCCGCGGCGCCGGTGGTGGCGCCGGGCGGGTTGCTCTTCGCCGCGACCAACGCCGCCGAACTGGAGCCGGAAAGGTTCCGGCGGCAAATCCATGACGCCCTCGCCGGGGCGGGCCGGCGCGTGGTCGGCGAACACTACGCGCCGCAACCGCCGGATTTCCCCATCTCGCGCGCCCGACCGGCCCACCTGAAAAGCATCTGGCTGCGGCTGGCCTGAGCGCGCGGCGCCCGATCTCCACCACAAAGTGAGACACCACAAAGACACAAAGGCACGAAGGCAAATCGTGAATTCACACGGGGGGCATTTCTGTCTTCGCACTCCTGGTTGCACGCGCCGTGCGTTTCTTCGCGGCCTTTTTAGCGGCTAGGAAGCCGGGCGGAGCGCGGCGGTTGACCGTTTCGGAGGCGGGCCAAAGAATGCCCGGAAGCATGTTGTTGCTCCCTCGTACTCTCGTCCGGGCCCTGTGGGCCGCGGGACTGGTCACGTGCCTTTGGGCCGTGGAGGCTGCTTTCGGGACCGCGCAAGCCGCCGAACCGGAGGCGGACCCCGCCCAGTTGCCGCGGCTGCCCCCGGTGGAGGCCGCCGAGGCGCTCCGCACCTTCAAGGTGCGCCCGGGGTTTCGGCTCGAACTGGTCGCCGCCGAGCCGCTGGTCCGCGACCCCATCGAACTGTGCTTCGACGAGGATGGCCGGATGTTCGTGGTCGAGATGATTGACTACTCGGAGCTGCGCGACGTGCGTCCGCACCTGGGCCGCATCCGGCTGTTGGAAGACACCGACGGCGACGGCCGCATGGACCGCAGCCGGGTCTTCGCCGACGACCTGCCCTGGCCGACGGCGGTGTTTTGGGCCAACGGCGGCGTGTACGCCGCAGCCACGCCGGACGTGTTTTTCCTCCAGGACACCGACGGCGACGGGCGGGCGGACCGGCGGGAGGTGGTGTTCACCGGCTTTGCCATTGATTACGCGCCGTACCGGACCAACCAGCTCAACATGCAGGCCATGCTCAACAGCTTCCGTTGGGGGCTGGACAACCGCATCCACGGGTGCACCGCGCCCAACGGCGGCGAAATCACCTCGCCCCGCTGGCCGGCCGGCACCCCGGCCGTGAACGTGCGCGGGCGCGACTTCGCCTTCGACCCGCGCACGCTCCGCTTGGAGGCCGAGGCGGGCGGCGGGCAGTACGGGCTGGCCTTCGACGACCGCGGGCGGCGTTTCACCTGCAACAACAGTGATCACTTGCGCGTGTTCCTGTACGAGGCGCGTTACGCGGAGCGGAACCCGCACTTCACGATGCCGCCGGCGCTGCAAAGCATCGCCGCCGACGGCCCCGCGGCGCCGGTCTTCCGCACCAGTCCCGAGGAACCGTGGCGGGTGCTGCGGACCCGTTGGCGCGTGGCCGGCCTGGTGCCCGGCCCCATCGAGGGCGGCGGCCGCGCCAGCGGCTATTTCACCAGCGCCACGGGGATCATGGTGTATCGCGGCGACGCCTGGCCGGAGGAATACGTGGGCGACGTGTTCATCGCCGATTGCGGCAGCAATCTCATTCACCGCAAGAAACTCCGGTCCGACGGCGTGGCGCTGATCGGCGAACGGCCCGCGGACGAACAGGGCACCGAGTTCCTCACCAGCACGGACACGTGGTTCCGGCCCGTCCAAATGGCCAACGGCCCCGACGGCGCGCTCTACATCCTGGACATGTACCGCGAGATCATCGAGCACCCGTGGTCCTTGCCCCCGGGCATCAAGAAGCACCTGGACCTCACTGCCGGCAGTGATCGCGGTCGCATCTACCGCGTGGTGCCCGAAGGGTTTCAACCGCGCCCGCCCCCGCGCCTGAGCCGCGCAAGCACGGCGGAGTTGGTACAGACGCTCGCCCACCGCAACGCCTGGCACCGCGAGACCGCCGCCCGCCTGCTTTACGAACGCCAGGACCGCGCGGCGGTGCCGCTGCTGGAAAAGCAGCTTCGCGAGGCCGCGTTTCCGCCGGGGCGGCTGCACTCGCTCTACGCCCTGCAAGGTCTGGGCGCCCTGGCGCCGCGGCATCTGCTCGGGGCGCTGGCCGACCCCGATGACCGCGTGCGCGAACACGCCGTGCGGCTGAGCGAGCCGTTTCTGAAAGCGCCGGACGGCGACCGCGCCCTGCTGGCGAAACTCCTGGCACTGGTCGAGGACCCCGGCCCACGCGTGCGCTATCAACTGGCCTTCACCCTGGGCGAGACCCGCGCGCCGGCCCGGATTGAAGCGCTGGCTCGGATTGCCCGCCGCGACGCCGCCGACCCCTGGGTACGCGCCGCAGTGCTCAGCTCCCTGGCCGAGGACGGGGCGGAGATGTTCGAGCGGGTGAAAGCCTGGTTCGCGCCGGGCCACGGAGAGGCCGCGCCCGCAGCGGGCGAGTACGAGTTCCTGCGGCAGTTGGTGCGGATGCTTGGCGCGCGCAACCGACCGGAGGAGACTGCCGCCGTGCTGGGCTTTGTCGAACAGGCGCCGCCGGCGGTGGCCTTCACGCTGGTCCACGCCCTGGGCGAGGGCGTGCAACAGGCCCGCGGGCGGTTGGACACGGCGCGCCTGCGGCCGGTGCTCGAGCGTGCGGCGGCCGTGGCCGCGGACCCGGCGGCGCCCGAGCCCGACCGGGTGCAGGGGATTGAACTGCTGGGCCTGACCGACTACGCGCGCTCGGGCGAACGGTTGGTCGCGCTGCTGGACCAGGCCCAGCCCCAGGCGGTGCAACTGGCCGCGGTGCGCACCTTGAACCGCTTTCCCGACCCCGCGGTGGGGCGCGTGCTGGCCGAGCGTTGGCCGGGGTTCACCCCGCGGCTGCGGGCGGCGGTGTTGCCGGTGCTCCTGGCCCGCCCCGAGCGCGCCCGCGCCCTGTTGGACCAGGTCGAGGCCGGGGTCATCCGCCGCACCGAACTGGACTCGACGCAACTGGACTTTCTAATGAACCACCGGGACGCGGAACTGCGCGCCCGCGCCGTCCGGCTGCTGGCCGGCGCGGTGGCCGGCGACCGTGAGGCGGTGGTGGAAAAGTTCCGCCCCGCGCTGAGCCTGCGCGGCGACGCCGGGCGGGGACGGAAGATTTTTGTCGAGCGCTGCGCCTCCTGTCACCGGCTGGGCGGCGAGGGCTTTGGCCTGGGACCGGACCTGGTGAGCGTGCGCAACGCCGGCAAGGAGAAGATACTCGTCAACATCCTGGACCCCAGCCGGGAGGTGCTGCCGCAGTACCTGGCCTACGAGGTGGAGACGCGCGACGGCGAGAGCCTGCTGGGGGTGTTGGTCCAGGAAACCGCGGCGCAGGTGACGTTGCGCCAGGCCTACGGCCGGGACGTGGTGGTGCCACGGGCGAACATCGCCACGCTCCAAAGCCGCGGCAAATCCCTCATGGCCGACGGTCTGGAAGAGGGCCTCACGCCGCAGGACCTGGCGGACCTGCTCGAGTTCATCGGGAGTGCGCCATAACGCGTACGTGCGAGCCAGCCCGGACGGGGCAGCTCCGAGTCAGATCTCGGTACCGCAGCCGTCTCCCGCATCCGTTTGACCCTCGGGCAGCAGCTTTCCAAGCCACTTTCCCGCGCCAGCAATCGGGTGACGCGCAACACGAGCTCCGTCCCGTTGCGCGGCAAACAGTTCCGGCAGGTGTCGCCGGGAGTTGTTTTCCGGTCCGTTCTGAAGTGGCCTGAGGTCATTAAAAAATCGCACTCAGGCCGAAAAAAATTTTTGACGGCATGGAGAGCATCAGTCAAGTTCGGCTCCGAACAGCTTCTACACCCCATGACCCGCAGCCAAATCGGTCTCCTGCTGCTGATGATGGGAAGTGGCCTGTGTCGTCTTGCAGCGCAGGCTCCGGTGCTCCTGCCGCATCAGGGACGGTTGGCGGTGGGCGAAAACTTTTTCCACGGCGAGGGGCGCTTCAAGTTCGCCCTGGTCAATGCCGACGCGTCATTGACCTACTGGCGCAATGCGCCGGATGCCGACGCCGACGGCCAGCCGGACGAGGCCGTCAGCCTGCCGGTCAACCGCGGGCTCTACACGGTGTTGTTGGGCGACCCGGGCCTGGCCCACATGGCGCCGCTGGCCGCCACGGTGTTTGTCCAGCCGGAGTTGTATCTCCGGGTGTGGTTTGACGACGGCACCCACGGCTTCGAGCGGCTCGCGCCGGACCAGCGCGTGGTGCCCGCCGCCTACGCGCAACTGGCGGCCACCGTACCTGCCGGTGCCATCACCCCGGACAAGCTCGCGCCCGAGACGTTGCAGCCGTTGCAGGCACAACTGGCCGGCTTCCTCGCGGAGCTCGTCCCCTTGTCCAACCGCCTCGTCTCCCTGGAAGGCAGCGTGCGTTCCGGCCTGCCGCCTGGGGTGCCGGTGCTTTCCCCGCGGGCGAACGACCCCGCGCTGCTGGCAGAAGGCTACAGCCCGGTTGTTCACCAGCCCGCCCCCGGTTGGCAGGTCGGGGCCGTGGCGGGAGCCCCCGCTGCGCGCTACGGCCACTCGGCGGTGTGGACCGGCTCGGAAATGCTTGTCTGGGGCGGAAACTTGTCGGCCAACGAGCTTTCCGGCTCGGGCGGCCGCTACCGGCCGGACGCCGACGAATGGTCCACCCTGCCGGGCTTCAACGCGCCCGCGGCCCGAACCGGTCACGGTGCGGTGTGGACCGGACAGGAGTGGATCATTTGGGGCGGCTTCGCCAACGGCACCTACCTGAACAGCGGCGCGCGATTCAACCCCACCACGCAGGTTTGGACTCCCCTCGCCACGGCGGGCGCCCCGGCCGGTCGCGACGGGCAGGTGATGGTCTGGACCGGGTCCCGCCTGCTCGTCTGGGGCGGGCGCAACGCCGGCGGTTTGCTCGATGACGGGGCCTTGTACGACCCGGCGACCGACACCTGGGCTGCGTTGGCGGTGAGCGGGACAGCGGGAGCTCGGTTCGCGGCGGCGGCGGTCTGGACGGGAGAAAGCCTGCTGGTCTGGGGCGGGCAAGGGCCGTCCGGGGAGCTGAACACGGGCGCCCGTCTGCGTTTCAACGAGTCCGGCCAACCCGACAGTTGGGAGGCGCTGCCCACCACCGGCGCTCCAGCCGCGCGCGCGGGACACACCGCTATCTGGACTGGCCAGCAGTTCCTCGTCTGGGGCGGTCAGGGCAACGGGGTGTTGCTGGGCGATGGCGGCCGTTTCGACCCCGCGACGGGCACCTGGCAACCGCTCGCCCTCACCGGGGCACCCGCGCCGCGTCGGGGCCACAACGCGCTCTGGACCGGACGCGAAATGCTCATCCTGGGCGGCGAGACCGCGCTGGGCGCCACCGCCACCGCTTACGCGTACTCACCGCAAACCGATACCTGGCGTGTACTGAGCCAGGCTGGGAATCCGGCTGCCCGCCACGGCGCCACGGCCGTCTGGACCGGCACGGAAGCCCTCGTTTTCGGCGGCCGGAGCGGCAGCACGGCTCTGGCCGCGTTGTATCGGCTGAACCCGCAACCCGACTGGTATTTTTACCTCAAGCCCTGAAACTCCCATGCGCCACGATTTTTCCTCTCCCCCGTTCCAAGCCGCCGGCCATAGGCGACCCCGGCGCGCCTCCCAGCAGCCCCCCGTGAGGCCCCGCCCGGTCCAAGCCGGCCGGCGCGTCCTGGCTCGCGCCGTGTTGTTGCTGATCGCGGCGCTGCCCGCCCGAGCGCAATGGCTGACCCAGTCCTTCGACCTGGTCGCCGGCTGGAACGCGGTGTACCTCCACGTGGACGCCTCGCACGCAGTGTTGGATGACCTCCTGGCGGTACCGGCCAACGCGCCCATCGAGGAAATCTGGCAATGGAATCCCGACGTGCCGGCGGCCCAGTTCACCCAAAATCCCGCCGTGCCGGCCGACACCGGCTCGCCGTGGGCCAGTTGGGTGCGCGGGGAGGGAGCGGACGCCGGACTCAAGCGGCTGGCCGGCAACCGCGCCTACCTTATCCGCGTCCGCAACGACACCGCCACCTTCCGCTGGGAGGTCAAGGGCCGGCCCGTGGCGCCGCGCTACACCTGGACCACCACCGGCTTGAACTTCTTGGGCTTCCCCACCCCGCCCGGGGCCGCGCCGACTTTCGAGACCTTCCTCGAACCCGCCCCGGCGTTGCTGAACAATCTCGAACTGTTCCGCTACGTAGGCGGACCGATGGGACCGGCCAATCCCGCGCGGGTCTTTGCCCTCAACACCACGCCGGTGCGACGCGGCGAAGCGTTCTGGCTGCGGGCGGGCGACCATTTCAACCGCTATTTCGGCCCGTTCGCCCTCGAACTGCCACCGGGCCAGAGCCTGGACTTCGGGCAGGACCGCAGCGCCAGCAGCCTGCGCTTGCGCAACCTGACCAGCGCCGACCTCACCCTCACCCTGCGCCTGGTGAACTCGGAAACGCCCCCCGCCGGCCAGCCGCCGGTTGCGGGCCCCCCGCCGGTGCTCCTCCGGGGCGAGCGCAACCTGACCGACCTGACCTACGCCTACCTGGACCTTTCCACCCCCCGCTCCTGGACCCTCAAGCCGGCGGGCCAGCCGGGGGCGGACGTCGAGATCGTCCTGGGCGTCAACCGGCACGCCATGTCCGGCCAGCCGGGAGACGTGTACGCCGCGGTGCTGCAACTGACCGACTCGCGCTCGCTTTCGCGCGTGGACCTGCCGGTCAGCGCCACGGTCGTTTCCCGCGCCGGGCTCTGGGTGGGCGGGGCCGCCGTCACCCAGGTCCGGCACTACCTCACCCAGTACCGTCGCGACGCCGAGGGCAAACCCGAACTGCAACCGGATGGCCGTTACGCCATTGAGTCGGTCAAGGACGACCTCGGCAGCGTGGGCCGGCCCTACCCGTTGCGGTTGATCCTGCACACCGGGACCGACGGCGGCGGGGCGAAGCTGCTCCAGCGGGTGTTTGTCGGCCCCAAACCCGACGGCCAGGTGGGCCTGACCACCCGCGAGGAACTCCTGGACCCGGCCCAGCTCGCCCACGCCCGGCGCATCAGCGCGGTGCACCTTCCGTGGTCGGCCAGCAACGTGCCCTGGGCCGGCACCGGCGCCCTGCGGCCCGGGGAGGCGGTCAACGTCACGGTCACGGTCTCCTTCGAAGATGCCGCCAATCCGTTCCTCCACGCCTACCACCCCGACCATGACAATCTGAATGCCACGTTCGACGCCCGGCTGGGTCGAGGCGAGGAGTCCTACGACATCCAGCGCCAGATCACCCTCACACCCCGCGCACCGGCCGACGACTTCGACAGCCTCACCCGCGGCCACAACGTGATCGGCGGCGACTACGCCGAGCAGATCACCCTCACTGGCCGAACCAAGCCCGGCCGGACCCAGCCCGAAAGCCGCACCTTCGAGGTGCGCGGCACCTTTGAACTGACCCGCATCAGCGACATCGCCGAACTCACCACCAACTGAACCGCAATTTCACCGCCAACCCGAATCTCCCATGAACCTTTCCACCCTCCAAACCCCTCGTTATCCCATGAACCTCCGACTCCTTGTTTCCGGTCGCCGCCCTGGCAGGCGACTGGCTTCGTCCCTCTATCCGGTGACGGCACTGCTGGCCAGTGTGTCCGTGTCCCTGCTGCTGGCGCCGGTCGCCCGCGCAGCGGATGCCCGGCCGCCCGAGCTGATGACCTACCAGGGCTTTCTGGTGGACGCCAACGGCGCGCCGCTGGCGCCCAACAACCCGGCCAACTACCCGGTGATCTTCCGCATCTTCGATCAGGCCACCGGGGGCACCCGGCTCTGGTCCGAGCAGCAGATTGTGACCATTGACAAGGGCAACTTCAGCGTATTGTTGGGCGAGGGCACCGAGGTCCCCGGCGAAAGCCGGCCGCCGCTCTCCCAGGTCTTCAGCGGGGGCGATGCTTCGGATCGGTACCTGGGCATCACCGTGACGATCAGCGGGGCGCCCACCGAGATTCTGCCCCGGCTGCGGCTGCTGCCGGCGCCGTACGCGTACCTGGCGCGCCATGCCAATGCGCTGGTCAACAACAACGGCCAGCCGCTGGTGGCCGCCGGCACCGGCGACAGCCTGGTGGTGGCCGGCACCTTGACCGCCAACCAGTTCTCCGGCAACGGCGCCGGGCTGACGGATTTGGATGCCTCGAAGATCACCAGCGGCACCCTGAACGTGGCGCGCATTCCGGGGCTGGATACCTCCAAGATCACCAGCGGCACCCTGCATTCCGACCGGATTCCGGGGCTGGATGCCTCCAAGATCACCAGCGGCACCCTCGCGGATGCGCGACTGGGCGCGAACGTGGCCCGCATCGATCAGCACACGACTTTTGCGCTGAACGTCCAAGTGAACGGTCATTTGCGGGTGGGCAACATCGGCAATTTCACCATCGGGAGCGCTGGCTACGGCCCGGCCTTGGTATTCTCGGGCGGTCCGGACCTCTCCGCCACCTGGAGCAACGACAACTCGGACCCGCTGTGGATCGCCCGGTACAACGCCGCCGAGAACACCACCCAGCTCCGCATCAACATCGGTGACGACCCCAGTGGCGACGACGCCCTGATCTTGGGTGTCACCACTGGCGGGCCAGCGGACTTCAATCAGACAGGGACGTGGACGCCTCTGCAGGAATTCCATACGTGGGGCATTCGCCTGCGGGACGACAATGATATCAGTCGCTACGTGGACTGGTGGCGCGGCACGGGCGGTTTTCACTTTACGATGTATGGTGCCAACACGCACAACTCGGGAACCAGGCAGGTGACCTACGACGGTGACGCCAACTGGGATTTCAGCTCCGACCTCCGGCTCAAGAAGGACATCACCGAGGCCGAGCCCATGCTCGAGCGGGCGCTGCGCCTGCAGATCCGCCGATATCGTTGGAAAGACGAGGATGCCTCCGCCAAACACAAACTGGGGGTGATCGCCCAGGAGGTCCAGCCCCTCTTCCCCGACCTGGTCACCGAATCCGCCACCCGTGAGGGCGAGGAATCGTATCTGATGGTGGGCTACGGCGATTTTGCACTGATCGCCATCAAGGCACTGCAGGAACTGAAAGCCCAACAGGATGCCCATCTGGCCGAGCTCAAGGCCGCCCATCAGAACCAGGCGGAGGTTATCGCCGCCCAACGCGCCGAGATCGAGACGTTGAAAACCCGTCTCGCCTCGCTCGAACAACTGCTCCGGCAAATGGCCCAGAATTCGGGAGCCGCACAGCCGCAAACTGCGGCCCAAACCGCTGCATCCGAAACCGCCGGGAACTGAAACGCCGGCCGCACCGGCCCCCGCGCGGGGTCCTGAAACCGGTCAACCACCTTCCTCGGTCCCATGAAATCCTCTGCCCGGTTCCCCTGGTCGGGGGTCCTTGGCCTGGCGAGCCTGCTCGGGAGCGGACCGCTCCTGGCCCAAGTCCGCAACCCCGTTCCGGTCCCGCCCTTCGAGGTGCGCCAGGACCGGACGGATTACAACCTCCAGTCCGTCGGCGGCATGCCCATTTCCAGCACCCCCGGCGACCCGCCCGGGTCCAACGGCCGCGCGCCCACCGCCGAGCAGCAGCGGCAAGACGGTCTGACCGAACTGCCCGCCACGCCGCGGCAGTTTCAAGGCCGGATTACCTTCGCGGCCCTGGCCGTGCCGCGAAACCACAACCTCAACCCCGCGATCAGCTACGTGGCCAACGCCGGCAGCGCCAACCTCGACCTGCCCCGCGGTGAAAACAGCGGGCAGATCGTCGTGGTCATGACCCGGGCCCTGGTCGGGGCCCCCTGGCTGAGCCGCAACATCAGTTTCCTGTTCGGCGCCCCCATCCCGCCGCCGCTGGTGGACGTGGAGGGCAATCCGCTGCCTCCCGGCACCCTGCCTCAGGAGTACTGGGTGCCGGAACCGCACCGGCCCAGCCGCCTCGAACCCCATGAGCTTCTGGACCTGACCGGCCTGGCCAACCGGCTCAACGCCGCCGCCGACCCCGTGGCTGCCTTTGTCAAGGACCAGCTTGCCGACGATACCCGCAACCTGCTGGGCAACCCCGGCCATCCGGACCTTCCCGGCAGGCTTCTGACCGACCTCAATACCCTCATTGCCGGCCCCTCGATTTACACCCTCGAGCGCTTCACCAACGTGACGCTCTCGCTCGAGACCCAGATTCTCGACCCCGCCGGCACCTCCGATGCCCGCCCGGCCCGGCTCAACCGCCTGCTGCTCGAGGATGCCTTCGCCGGGCTGCTGGCCCGCACCGCGGTCAGCTACTACTGGAGCCCTCACGCCCGCACGGCCTACGCGATCCAGCCCGGCCCCGTGGACGTGGTCTGGCGCAAGGCCCAGCCCCAAAGCACCAAGCCGGCCGACTACGACGCCAATCCTTCACGGTACTGGGTGGACGCGGGCAACTATTACACCCTGTACCGCGCCCGTCACGTGGTGTCGGGCAGCCCGTTCAAGCCACCGCGCAAGATTTACTGGACCGAAGGTGTCTTCCGGCCCACCGGCAAACCGGTGGCCGTACCCGCCGGCCGGGTCTCCGTGGTCAACGTCATTTACAACAACAACTTCCCCCGCCGCGTGAACACCCCCTACCGCGCCCTGGGGCAGACTCCGATTGTGGAGGACCCCAACGCCCAGCTCGAGGAGTCCCGCACCCTCTGGTACGAAAGCTCCCGCCGCGAGATCCTCGCCTACAACGTCGAGGGCCGCGTCTTTGTCGAGTTGCTGGGCGAAGCTGAGCCGGGCGGCCGCTCCCGCCGACCTTTGGGTTACGAAATCGTGGACGTGATCCGCGAACCCCAACCGGCCGATGTAACCGCGGAACTGGGTGAAGCCCTTACGGCCTACCCACCGGAAGAGCAACGGGACGATTCGGCCCTCTACCCGGACCTGGTGGCCGGTAGCCAGGATTTCGTGTACCAACATTTCCTTTCGGAGGTCCCGCGCCCCTTGGTTTTCGCCACCCGCGAGACCCTCAACCGCAACGACGTGCAGGTTCATTGGTTGGAGACCGGCCTCGAGGGGCTGCGCTGGCCGTTTCGCTTCGTCCGCTACCAGCAGGTTTGGCCCGTGGACATTCTCAAGTACAGCCACTATCTCCGGCCCCGCGTGAACTCGGAAGCCGAGGCACGCGCCACCGCCGTGCCGTTGCCGGCGGAAAATGCGCCGGTGATTGACTACCAGGACCCGCTGGACCAGCCGCGCGCCAAACTCACCGAAACCTTCGGTTTCTACACCTGGCTCACCGACACCTTCCCGGTTCATCGCACCCTGTTGCGCTTCCGCTCCGGGGAACAGGTCCGCTTCGAGCGCGTGCTGTCGTGGCTCGAGACAGCCGTTAAACAGCCCGACCTGCTCGCCAGCACCTTCGCCCCGGGGCTGACCGTCACGAATCCGCTCACCGGTCAGCCGACGCCGATTTGGGAGACCAACCGCTGGCGTTTCCCCGACGCCCTGCCCCTGGCGCAGACCGCTCCCCGCGTGGTCGAGCAGACCGTCGCCGTGGGCGAGCGCATCCCCGCCCCCGCCGGAGAACTCGGGGCCCAGGGTGCCTTCTGGGCCGGCTACATCCAGCAAAGCCACGGCAACGCTTTTAATCCCGGCGCGTACCACGACCCCTTCGTAGCCGGTTTCGAGAGCGCCAACCTCGGTGCCATCATTCCGGTCAACGCCGCCCCGGGAAACGACCGGCTGGAGGTCTGGTGGTTCCGCGTCAATGCCCTGTCCCAACCGCAACTGGCCCAGGGGTTCAAGCCTGTTTACTGGCCGTCGGTTCTTGGGCGCTACACTTTGCGGTGGCCCACCGAGGCCCGCGAAATCGTGCTGGCCAGTAACGATGGGAGCGGGCCGCTCACCAGCCTTGAAGCGAAAGGACAAATCTATGTCCAAAACGATCGTCGTCTGCCCGGCTTCAACCCCAACGAGGAACACGCCCTGATGCAGGGCGGCCAGGCGTGGGCCCTGCGCGATGACCTGAACATCACCACCGGCTCCAACTACACCTCCGAACCCTACGTGTTGCTCGACTACGTGGCGGCCGATGACCGGCCCGCCATGACCGTCTTCAAGGTCCGCCGCGAACGGCCCGAGACCGGGGACGTGTTCGATTACGTGGTCGAGGCAGGCACCATCCTCCAACCGCCCATGCCGCTGCCGCTGCTGGACCTGCCGCTGGCGCCCAAGATCATCGGCCAGCCACCGCGCAGTCTGAACCGCGAAATCCGCGCCTGGCAGGTCGGCAGCACGACGGTGGATGAATCGGGCGGTTACGACCTGGTGACGCTGACCACCGAAACGCCCCACGGCATCGGCAAGACCCGTACCTTGTACCTGCAAGACCCGGCCAACCTGGGCCTCCCCGCCCACCGCTTCCTGGTCACCGGCGTGGACTACACCGCTCGGAAGTTGGAAGGAGTGGTGCTGGCGCAAGATTTGATCGCGTTGACCGAGTGGACCGGCTCGCCGGCCACGGAGTTTGCCCGGCGCCGGTTCGGCGTCGCTACTGACCCCGGACTTCCCAACGGCACCATCGCGATAGCCGCGGACCCCGTGTCCCGCCAGAGTTGGAAGGTCGAAGTCATGGGCACGGGCACGGAGAGCGGGGCGGCTTACGTGGACCTGCAATTTGCCGGTTCGGAAGACTTCGAGGCTGGCGCAGCGGCCCGGACCCTGGCCATTCCGGACAATTTGATCACTGCCGGCCGTTTCGACGGCCGGAGGCTGGGCTTCGAGCCGTTGCCGGTCCGCGTCAGCGATCCCACCCTGCGCGCGCAGTACGCCGCCTTCACGCTCCAAGACCGCAAGGGCAATACCTGGGTGTACCGCGGCCCCCACGACGCGAGCGAGCAACCCACCCTGGCCATGCAGTTCTATTACAAGACGCTGCCCGGCTTCTTCTTCCCCACCCTGCCCTTGGAACAACAGCCGCCGGTGGGCACCATCACCCCCTACCTGCGCCCGCGCAACGACGACGGCACATACGCCGGCGACCCCGTGTACGGGAACCGGGTGAATCCCCAGACCGGCGACGACAACGCGTTGCTCGTTCATTACTCCCCCGTCTGGCCGGCCAACACGCCCGTGCTCCAAATGGCCGAAACGCTCACCCTGCCCAAACGCGGGCTCCCGGCCATCCGCGGCCAGACCAGCCTCGAGGTGGTCTATCAGCAATCCCAGGTGATCCGCAGCAATTCGGTGGAGTCGGTGGTCCTGCACGATCCGACGCGCGAAAAGGTCTTCGAGCTGGGCCCGCCGGATGGCGTCGGACGCCTGGGCAAAATCCCGGACTCGGTGAACACCACCACCTACCGCGGCCGCACCTACTTCCCCAACCTGCCGCCGCACCTGAGCGAACGGTTCTTCCTGGACCCCAACCGCGGGGAGTTTGGCGCGCTGGTCTTCGCCGGAGAATTCCGCGACGAACCCACGGGCGACGATTACCTGCTGTTGAATGTGCTCGGCACCAATGACCGCGACCGGCTCAAGGACCTGTGCCTGCCGGACGATCCCGCCCGGCAGGCCTGGGAGGCCGCTATTGACGGCCTGGCCACCGAGCTCTGGCGGTACGTCGAAAACCCCGCCCGCCCCGGCACCTACTACCCGCGCGACGCCACGGCGTTCGGCCCGGCAGACCTGACCCGCATCACGGACGACGACCAGGCGGTGGACTCGTACGCCCTCACCGCCGTGGGTCCGGGCACTGGCTACGTCACCCTCATCGCCGGCAACGGCCTGGCCTTCACGCCCGTGGCCGAGCCGGTCAGCGTGTACATCCTCCGCGTGGTGGACACGCTGTACCGGGGCGAACTCAAGGTGGTTGCCTCTTCGAACCCGCTGAGTGAGATGCTCACCCTGCAGCAGGTGGTGGACCTGGCCGGCCGCACCGAGGACTACAACTTCGAGTGGAAGATCGCTGCGCCCGTGGACGGCCTGCCTCCGGCGGTCTTCCAGAACACCCGCGCCCTGCTGCTGGGCGACGGCACATGGCAACACCTGCCCTTCACGTTGGCCTCTGATCGCGCTGCCACCGTCAGCGCGGCGTCCGCCAACCGCGTCGTCGCCGACGTGAGCACCACCGTGGTGCCGCGTCAGCGCGTGCCGTTCGCCGCGGCCTCGCGCTCGCCCTTGGGCGGACTGTTTGTACTCGATTCGCCACCGGCCGCGCCGCGCCTGATGCCGGGCAACCGCCTGGTCCTGCGTGATGCCGACGGCCGGGAGGTCAACGTCACCGTCCACGGCCTGAGCACGCTGACCCAACTGGTGCTCGCGCCGGATGCCGAACAACCCCCCGTACCGGCAGACTTTCTCCCCATCGAAGCCTACGAGCAGGTGATCAACGGCCAACCCCAAAGCATTGTGTTCCGCCAGTTCGACGTCCCGGCCGACGCCAACTACGGCGAGCTGTGGCTGAGCCTGGACTTGGACGACGCCCTGGGCGCCCGCGTGTACCTCGACGGGCAGCTTCTGGTTGAAGCCAACCTCGGCGACGCCGACACGCCGCGCTCCTCGCCGCCCGAGATGTTCCAGCCACTGAGCCGGGCCTACCGGCTCGACAGCGGCGTCCTGGCCGGCGGCACGCCACAGCCGGACGGCCTGGTCCGGCACACCCTCGCGCTCGAACTGTTCTCCGGCGCCTCGCCGGATGCTCGCCTCACCTTCGATGTGCGCCTCGAGGCCAGCGAAGTCGTGGACGTGACCGACGCCGGCTGGTTGCCGCTGGACGCTTCGCGCTTCCCGGATGGCATCCGCGCCCTGCTCGGCGGTCAGGCCGATGTGCGCGCCCTGAGCGACAACTACCTGATCATGCGGTATCAGGCCAAAAACCCGGACCACGCCTCGTTTCGGCCCGACCCGGGCAACCCCGACCGCAATCTGGCCTGGTCCACCTGGACCCGCCCGATGCTGGCCGAGGGCTGGATCAAGCGCGTCCTGGCCGGCATCAACCCCTTCAACCAGCGCGTGACCGACCTCTTCAGCAGCCGGGTCAGCACCGACGTCAGCATCATCCAGCAGGCCGGCCCGCGCTGGGAAGGCGACGTGGCCCTCAACCTCGACTCGCTCAATCAATTCGGCCTGATCGAAATCTACGAAACCGTGCTCCGGCGCGGCAAAATGCTCAGCATTGACGCCGGCATCAATTACGGCCCCGCCAATGACGCGCTCCTGCTGGCCGCCGGCTACCTCAACGACCTGTACATGATGCTGGGCAACGAGGCCTGGGCCGATGCCGCCAACCCCACCATCGGCATCGGCACCAAGGACCGCACCTACGGCGAGATCGCCACGGCCCTGTTCGCCTTCCGCGGCCAGATGTCCTCGCTGCTCGAGGAAGAGCTGGCCCTGCTGCGCGGGCGCGATGATTTCCTCATGCCCGGCGTCGAAATCCGGCCGGTGTACAACCGGCTGTACTGGAACTACACCCGCGGCATTGACGCCGGCGAGGTCATCTACGCCCTCAACTACAACATCCTCGACCTCGACGAAAACGGCCGAGCCGACGCCGACGACGCCCGCCGACTCTACCCCCAGGGCCACGGCGATGCTTACGGTCACTACCTCACCGCCCTCAAGGGCTACTACGGGCTGTTGATGAACACCGACTTCGACTGGGTGCCCCGCATCGAGGCGGTCCTGGTCCTTGGCCAGCCCGTCTCGGTGGATTACCAGGACGAGCGAAAGTTCGCCGCTGCTGCGGCCGCAGTGGCCCGCACCGGCAAGCAGATCACCGACCTGACCTGGCGCCGGGACTACCGGTCGGGCAGCGGGAACGGCTGGAGCCATCTGGGCGAATCCCGCGTCAACAGCAACCGGTTGGTGCCCACGCAGCGGGACTGGGGGGTGGACCACTGGGCCACCCGCACCGGTCAGGGCGCTTACCTCCACTGGGTCGTGGGCAACGCCATTCTGCCGGACCGCGATCCCGACCCCACTCACGAGGGCGGCATCCAGCAGGTGGATCGCACCACCGTGGTCGAACTCCTTGAACTGCCCGCCCTCGCCGGCAGCCTCCAAACCACCCTCGACAACGCCGAGGCCGGGCTGAACCCGCTCGGTTTGCCCGACACCGCCGTGCCCTTCGACATCAATCCCACCCTGGTCGTCGGAGCCGAACCCAAGACCCACTTCGAGCAGGTTTACAGCCGCGCCCTCCAGGCCCTGCAGAATGCCCTGGCCGCCTTCGACGACGCCAAGGACGTGACCCGCCTGATGCGCTCGGAAGAAGATTCGCTGGCCGAGTTCCGCACCACGGTCAACCGCCAGGAACTGGCCTACACCAACCAGCTCATCGAGCTCTACGGCACGCCGTACCCGGACGACATCGGACCCGGCAAGACCTACGGCACCGGCTACGCCGGCCCGGACCTTGTGCACTACATGTACGTGGACCTGGCCGAGCTGAGCACGCCCCTCCTGGATCCCGCCTCCGACGCCTCCTGGCGCATTGACACCCAGACCTTTGTCGCCAACTGGGTGGATGCCACCAACGGCATCTCCGACTTCAACTTCATCACCAAGGCCCGCGTCAACGGCATTGATCTGGGCCTGGACCCCAACCCGTGGGCACCCAATTACAACACCAACCTCTTCGTCGAGTTCAACCTGCCCGCTCACGGCTTCTTCGGCAAACCCGCCGCCTGGAAGAGCCGGCGCGCCTCGCCGGGGCGCATCCAGCAGGCCATTTCCGACATCATCAAGGCCCGCAACGCCGCCTACCTGGCGCTCTACAACGTGGACGCTGCCAAGGGCGATCTTGACTGGGCCCTCGCCGCCTTCGAGCGCCAAAAGACCTCCCACGAGAAAATCCGCGCCGCGAAGGCCGGCTTGCTTGCCGCCGAGCAAACTCTTGAAACGGTCAAGACGGCCGTCGAAATCGTGGACAAGATTCTCGAGCTCACCAGCGAGCAGGTGAACATCGTGGCCAACGCCGCTTCCGAATCCCTCCCCACCGTCTTCATCGCCGGCCTGGCCTCGGGCGGGGACCTCACCGCGCCTGCGAGGGCCACTCTCAAACAGGCGGGCGTGACCTTCAAAACCACGGTCGCGTGGAAGAAGGTGGCCACCTTCGCCGCCACCAAGGCCCTGGAGGTCGCCAACGCAACCATCAAACGCGCGGTCGAGTTCGGCGTGATCGAACCGGAAGAATGGGACCAGACCTTGCGCGACGCCACCAGCGCGCTCCGCGACAAGGTGTACGGCGTCCAGAACCTCCTGCCGGTGCTCAACGCCCGGCTCCAGGAACTGGACGATGCCCAGCGCAAATACCGCGCCCTGCTGGCCGAGGGCGACCGCATCCAGGAAGAGCGCCGCATCTTCCGCCAGCGGGCCGCCGCCGTCATCCAGGGCTTCCGCACCCGCGACGCCGCGTTCCGCATCTTCCGCAACGAAAAACTCGAACGCTACAAGGCGCTCTACGACCTGGCCGCCCAATACACGTTCATGGCCGCCCAGGCCTTCGACTATGAAACCGGCCTGCTCCACACCGACCAGGGCCGCCGCTTCCTCGCCCGGGCCGTCCAATCCCGCGCCTTGGGCGTGGTCCGGGACGGTCAACCGCAGTTCGCCGGCAGCAACACCGGCGATCCCGGCCTCTCGAGCATCCTGGCCGAGATGTTCGCCGACTGGCAGGTGCTCAAGGGCCGACTCGGCTTCAACAACCCGGACGCCTACGGCACCACGGTTTCGTTGCGCCAAGAGTTGCTGCGCCTGCTGCCCGGGGCCGAGGGCGACCAGCCCTGGCAGGATTACCTCGCCAGCCGCCGGATGGCACAACTGCTCGACGATCCCGACGTGCGCCGTTATTGCCTCCAAATCGATCCCGGCAACGGCCTGACCGCACCCGGCATCGTCTTGGAATTCAGCACCACCATCGCCGACGGCCTGAACCTCTTCGGTCGCCCGCTCGCCGCCGGTGACCACGCCTACAGCCCGAGTGCCTTTGCCACCAAGATTCACGCCGTCGGCGTTGCCCTCGAAGGCTACCGGGGCATGGACGCGCCGGCCGCCAACCAGGGCGCCGTGGGCTTTGGCGGCGGCGTCTCCCCGGCCGACCCGGCGACGCCCTTCCTGGACCCGCTGGCGCTGGCAGCCACCCCGTACGTTTACCTCGTGCCCGTGGGCGTGGACTCGATGCGCAGCCCGCCGTTGGGCGACGTCAGCACCATTCGCACCTGGACCGTGGACGACGTGGCCGTGCCCCTGCCCTTCAACATTGGCGGATCGGACTTTTCCAGCTTCCCGTTCTGGCAGTCCGCCGATTCGTTGACCGAGCCGCTCTTCGCCGTGCGCAAGCACCAGGCGTTCCGGCCCGTGTCCTCCGCGACGCTGTTCCCGCCCGATCTCTACGGCACCGACGGTCGGCTCCTCCAATCCCAGTACACCAACCGCCGCCTCATCGGCCGCTCGGCGTGGAACAGCCGCTGGAAGCTGGTCATCCCCGGCCGCACCCTGTTGCATGATCCGGAGGAAGGGCTCGACCGCTTCATCCGCACCGTGCGCGACGTGAAACTCCACTTCGTCACCTACTCCTACGCCGGCAATTAACCCCGCGCGAAAGTCCGACCATGAAAACCTTTACCCCTGGCCCCCGGCTCTGGCTGGCCTGCGCGCTGGCGTGGCTGACTGCGATGCCCCCGCTCGCTGCCTACCCGCCCGCTCCTCATCACATCATCGAAGGCGTCGTCCGCGACGGCTTCGGCAATCCCCTGACCACCTCCGCCGCCCGCTTGGTGCTGGAAACCACCACCGGCCGGCAGCTCACCGTCCCGCTCCGCCCCGAGATGGGCCGCGGCCTCAACTACACCCTGACCATCCCGATGGACGCCGGCGTCACCCCCGAGGTCTATCGGCCCAACGCCCTGCCCCCGTTGGTGCCCTTCCGCATCCAGGTCCGCATCGGCACCACCACCTACCTGCCGATCGAGATGCAGGGCAGTTTCGCTCATCTGGGCGAGCCCGCCCGGCGCACCCGCCTGGACCTCACCCTGGGCGAAGACACCGACGGCGACGGCCTGCCCGACGCCTGGGAACGCGCCTTGATCGAACTGCTGGGCGGCGGGCGCTCTCTCGCCGACATCCGCCCCGAAGACGACCTGGACAGCGACGGGCTGACCAACCTCCAGGAATACCTCGCCGGCACCTACGCCTACGACCCGGCCCACGGCATCGTCCTGGAAGCCCTCCAACTCCTGCCGGGCCGTGCGCAGCTCGAATTCACCGTCGTGCGCGGCCGCACCTATTCCCTGCTGGCCGGCAGCGAGCTGACGGCCTGGGCACCGGTGGCGTTCACCCTCGAAGGTGCCGGCGAGGAGGCCGTGCTGGAATACCGCGCCACGGACGTCCGGCGCCTGCGCGTGAACGTGGCCCTGCCCGAAACGGACGGCCCGGCCGGGCAGCGGTTCTTCAAGCTGCTGGTCCGCTGAGCCGCCGATGAAGCCGATCGCTTCCTCCTTCGAGCCGCGCGTGCGCCGCCGGTTGCTTCCCGGCCTAGGATTGGTCCTGGCGCTGGGGCTGGCGGGGGCGGCCTACTGGGGGACCCGACTCAGCCCGCCGGTCAGCCTCCCGGCCGAAGAAGTCCTCCGGGCGGACCTCGAACTGCGTGACGGCCTCCTCCTTCGCCGGGGCGCGGCGGCCCCCTTTAGCGGCACGATGATCGAGCGCTACCCCGACGGCGCGCTGCTGTCGCGCTCCGCCGTCGCGGCCGGCCGGCTGCACGGCCTGTCCGAAGGCTGGTACCCCGACGGGCAGTTGCAGGTTCGCGAAACGTTTGTCCACGGCGTCTCCCACGGCGTGCGGACCAAGTGGCATCCCAACGGCGCCACCCAGTCCGTGGCGGTCATCGTCGAGGGCCAACTGCACGGCCCGTTCCGCCGCTGGCACACCAACGGTGTCCTCGCCGAAGAACTGACCATGAATCGCGGCCAACCGGACGGTCTGGCGCGGGCGTTTTATCCCGATGGCCGGCTCAAGTCGCAGGTGCGCCTGGAGAAAGGCCGGGTGGTCGAACAACAGTTTTGGCCCGCGGGCGCCCAGAGTGCGGAGGACCGGCCGGCGCAGGTCGCTGCGTCCGCCGCCCCGCCCCCCACGCGTTGAGCCATGCGCTGCCGCCCCGCTTGCCCTGCGCCATCGCGGCAAACCCGGCGTCTGCGCCGCGCCGGGTGGGGAGTCGCGTGGCGGCTTGCGGCCGGCTTGGGCGCGGCGGTGGTGGTGCTGGGCCAGGACCCGCTCGCCGTTTCGGCGCACTACACCTTGCATCCGGGTGCGACCCTGGCGGCGGGAGTTGTGGCGGCGTCGGCCCATTACCAGTTGATCGGCACGGTGGGAATGCCCGGAGGCGGAACCGCCCAGACCGCCGACGGTGGGGTGCGCGACCGCCGGGGCTTTGTGGCCGCGCTCAACGACCCGCCGCGGCCGCAGGCGGACACGCTCTCGCGCGCTCCCGGGTTGCCGCCCAAAATCCGGGTCACTCGTCTCCTGGCCAATGACGCCGACCCGGAAGCGGACCCGATCCGGCTCCGGCGCTTCGTCGCGCTCAGCCAGCAGGGAGGCCGGGTCAGCTACGACAACGGCTGGCTGCTTTACGAGCCGCCGGCCGGCGGGGCGGCGGTGGACACGTTCGAGTACACCATCGAAGACGCGGCGGGCAACGCGGCCAACGGCACGGTCTTTGTGCTCGAGACCGCGCCGGGCCTGGAACCTTCCCAAAACCTCATCGCCGTGACCCTGCTGCCAGGCGGCCAGCGACGGCTGATCTTTGCCGGCATCGCCGGGCGCAGCTATCGCCTCGAATGGAGCGACACCCTGCCGGCCACGCGGTGGGAACCGCTGGCGGTTATCGAGGCTGACGCCCGCGGCCTGATCGAATGGGTGGACGCCACCGACCCGCCACCCGCCACGCGTTTTTATCGAGCCGTTGCCCCGTGAAACCTTTCCCCAGTATGCCGGTCCGGGTGATCGCGGCGGGGCTGGTGGCCATGCCAGCGGTCAGGGTGTTCCTGGCGATGGCAGACGTGCCGCCCCCGCAGAGCTTCACCTTCCCCGTCAACCGCGCCGTGCCCGACGGGGATTTGTCCGGCCTGGCAGACACGCAGACCCTGTCTGCCGGGCCGGCGCCCATTCAATCCGTGGCGGTGACGCTGCAACTGACGCCCCTGGGGGAGGGTGGTTTTTTCGGCGACCTCTACGCCACGTTGACGCATCTCGCGGATGGCTACGCCGTGCTCCTCAATCGCAGCGGGCGCACCGCCGAGCGGCCCTTCGGCTACAGCGACGGCGGGCCGGTGCAAATCACCCTCACCGACGCCGCGCCGGCGGACATTCACCACTACCGCCTGACCCTGCTGGGCGACGAGACGACGCCGCTGCCCGGGCCGTTGACCGGCCTGTGGCAACCGGACGGCCGGACCACGGACCCACAGTCGGTCCTCGGCACCGATCCTCGCACGGCTGCGCTGGTCAACTTCTCCGGCTCGGACCTCGAGGGGTTGTGGACATTGTTCGTGGCCGACGTCAGCGGTGGCGGTGAATTCCGGCTCGACGCCTGGGGACTGGAAGTGACCTTCATCCCCGAGCCGGGCAGCGGGCTGCTCCTGTGGCTGGGCCTGGGCGGGCTCGCGTGGCAAAGAGTGCGTCGGCGTACGAATGCCGCCGCCTCCGGGCGTTGAGCCGCCGCGTCCCGGGTTTCAGCCCGGATAACCGCATGGCAAGGTGCGCGCACCGCTGGGGCCGCACGCAAGTCGCGTCCAACGGCGTCCGGGTGCGGGCGCAGTAAAGACCCGGCCCGGCAGGACGGTAAATGCGCGTGGCATTTGCGCGGGGCTGTGGCAAAACCGGCGCGTCATGCAGGTACGGGTCAAAATTTGCGGCCTCACCCGGCGGGAAGACGCCGAGGCGGCGGTGGCGGCCGGCGCGGACGCCCTGGGATTCATGTTTTACCCGGGCAGCGCCCGGTGTGTGAGCGAAGAGACCGCGGCGGCCATTTGCCGGCGTTTGCCGCCCTTCGTGCTCCGGGTGGGAGTGTTCGTAGATGCCCCCGAGGAGCAAATCCGGGCCGTGGCCGCGCGCTGCGGGCTGGGGGCGTTGCAGTTTCACGGCGGCGAGTCGGCCGAGTTTTGCCGGCGCTTTGCGCTGCCGGTCATCAAGGCCTTCCGCATCCGCGGTCCGGAAAGCCTGCCCGCGTTGCGCGCCTACGACACCGCCGCGTGGCTGCTGGACAGCTCCGTGGCCGGGCAATGGGGAGGGACGGGCACGACCTTCAACTGGGACCTGGCGGCCGAAGCCGTCGGGTGGGGCCACCCGGTAATCCTGGCGGGCGGATTGACGCCGGACAATGTGGCCGGGGCGGTGCGGCGGGTGCGACCCTATGCCGTGGATGTCTCCAGCGGCGTCGAAACCGCCCCCGGACGCAAAGACCCGGCCCGGATGCGGGCGTTTGTGGCGGCGGTCCGGATGGCCGCGGATTAACGGGCGGTTGAAACAGAAGTCCTTCCTGCCCCGGGGGGGTCAGCGAGGTCAACCCTCATTGCCGGGCTGGTAGCCCGGCGGGACGGGCAGGTTGCCCGTTCCACCCGCGCCGGAGTGCGGCCGCCAGCGGCCGCACTCCAAACGCTGGCGCGCGGCTCGGAGGCTCCGGTGTGGCGCGGAGCGTGTGGAGTGCGCCGGCTTGCCGGCGCTCTGGGAGCAAGGCGGCTTGCACTACAGGCGAAGGTCGAAGGCGGGGCGGGCGGAGGCG
>JBBIJZ010000034.1:0-36007 GCA_037445715.1 Verrucomicrobiales bacterium
CACCCGCGGCTCCCTGGGCAAGGTGGGCGTGCCCCCGCCCATGAGCGGCACCGGCCTGCGCGTGGCCGCGGCCGCGCCGGAGCAAAAAGCCGGACGCCCCGAGCCGAAGATTTACAAGCGCGGCGATTTCACCTTCAACCGCCGCTTCATCGAGACCCAGTTCTCGGGCTTCTTCCGCCTGGTGCCTTCGGAGGCGGAGAAGGACCTGGTGCTGGTCATCCGCACCCCCAAACAGGAATACCTGGCCAGGCGCATCAGCCGCATCTCGGCCACGGAGATGTTCATCCAACCCATCCAGGTCGGGGCCAAGGAGGTCAACGTGGTCATCGGCGAAATCGCCGAAATCCAGGTCCGCCACAAAGACGACCTCGGCCGCTAGGCCCGCGGCGCGTCCGTCACTGCCCGCATGAAACACCGCACCGTTTTGTTGTTGGGCGCGCCGGGCAGTGGCAAGGGCACCCAGGGCCGCATCCTGGGCACCGTCCCCGGGTTTTTTCACTGCTCCTGCGGCGAGGTCTTCCGCAGCCTGCGCCCGGACACCGAGCTGGGCCGCATCTTCGTCCAGTACTCCAGCCAGGGACGGTTGGTGCCGGACGAACCCACCGTCGCCCTCTGGCGCCAGTACATCGCCAACTGCGAACGCACCGGCCGTTACCACCCCGAGACGGATTTCCTGGTGCTGGACGGCATCCCCCGCAACGTGCGCCAGGCCGAACTGCTGCGCGAGGCCCTGGACGTGCGCGTGGTCATTCACCTGACCTGCCCGGATCGCGACCAGCTCGTCCAGCGCCTCCAACGCCGCGCCCTGCGCGAAAACCGCCTGGACGACGCCAACCTCGAGGTCATCCGCGACCGGCTCCGCACCTACGAACAGGAGACCCGCCCCGTGCTGGACTTTTACGGCCCCGACCTGCGCCGCGCAGTCAACGCCGCCCAGCCGCCCCTCGCGGTCCTTCAGGACGTGCTCAAAATCCTGAGCGCCCTCTGAACGCATGGCTCCGCAATTTGGCGACCTCGTGGCCAGCGAACTGTATTGTCCGCGCTGCGCCGCTGCCCAACCGGTCCACCAGCGCCTGTTGCTGCTTCTGCCCGACGGCGAGCTCTACGAATACACTTGCCGTCGCTGCGGGGCCGTGCTGGGGCAACGCCGGGTCACCGGCCCCGCCCTTCCGCCGTCGTCGCCTCCGGGACGGGCGCGACGCGCCCACCCCGGTCCCTGAACCGCCATGGGCACGCTGCCGCCTCCCGATTCGACCCCGTCCCGCCGCACGCGCGTGGTCTTCTTCGGCACCGCGCCGCTGGGAATCCCCTGCCTCGAGGCCCTGGTGCGCGCGCCGGCCTGCGAGGTGGTGGCCGTGGTCACGCAACCCGACCGCCCGCGCGGCCGCGATCTCCGCCTCCAACCCACTCCCGTCAAGGCCGTCGCCCAAGCCCTGGGTCTGCCCGTGTGGCAACCGGACCGGTGTCGCGACACCGCCTTCCTCGCCCAATTGCGCGCGCTGGGGCCCGACCTGATCGTGGTCGTGGCCTATGGCCAACTGCTGCCGCCCGCACTGCTGGAAATCCCGCCCCACGGCTGCCTCAACCTCCACGCCTCGCTCCTGCCCCGACACCGCGGCGCCGCGCCCATCCAATGGGCCCTCCTGGAGGGCGACCCCGAGACCGGCGTCACGCTCATGAAAATGGACCCCGGCCTGGACACCGGCGACATCCTGGCCCGGGTCACCACGCCGATTTTCCCCGACGACACCGCGCAGACGCTGCACGACCGCCTGGCCGCGCTGGCCGCCGCGCTCCTGATACAAACCCTCCCCGATTACCTCGCCGGCCGGCTCGTCCCCCATCCGCAACCGCCCACCGGCGCCACCTACGCCCGCAAGCTGACGCGAGAAGACGGTCGCCTGGACTGGACCCGCCCCGCGGCCGAACTCGAGCGCCGCGTGCGCGCCCTTACCCCCTGGCCGGGGGCCTTCACCTACCTGTCCCTGGCCGGCCACCGCCTCCTGCTCAAAATCTGGGCCGCCCGCGTGGTCCCCGCCGCCACCGGCGCGCCGGGCACGGTGCTCGCCGCCGACGCCGCCGGGCTGGTGATTCGCTGCGGGGCCGACGCGTTAAGCGTGACCGAACTCCAGCGCGAGGGCGGCCGTCGCCTGCGCGCCGCCGAATTCCTCGCCGGCCACCGTCTCGAACCCGGCACCCGCCTCGACCCGTCCTGAGCGGCCCCGGAACCGCGGACCCGTTGTTCCGCCCGCCCGACTCGGAGCTTGCCCCGTGACGGCGATTCAGTTTAAGCCAACGCCATGCCGCGTTCCGCCCGTACTGACGCGCTCCAATTTGACCTGCCCGCCTACCTGGAGCGTTGCACCGCCACGGTGAATGCCGCGCTGGACCATTACCTGCCCCGCGCCTCGGCCCGGCCGGCCACACTGCACCGGGCCATGCGCTACTCGCTGTTCGCCGGCGGCAAACGCCTCCGGCCCGCGCTTTGCCTGGCGGCGGCCGAGGCCTGCGGCGGCGCCTGGGAACCCGCGCTGCCCCTGGCCTGCGCCATCGAGTGCATCCACACCTACTCGCTCATCCATGACGACCTGCCGGCGATGGACAACGACGACTTCCGCCGGGGCAAGCCGACCAACCACAAGGTCTTCGGCGAGGGCATCGCCATCCTGGCCGGTGACGCCCTGCTGACCATCGCCTTTGAAATCGCGACCCGCGCCGCCGGCTGGCCGCGCTATCCCCACCAGCGCTTGTTTCAAGAACTGGCCGAGGCCGCCGGTTCGCGTCAACTGGTGGGCGGCCAGGTGGCGGACCTCGAGGCCGAGGGCAAAAACGTTTCGCCCGCCGAACTGCGCTACATCCACGAACGCAAAACCTCGGCCCTGCTGCGCTGCGCCGTGCGTCTGGGCGGCATGAGCGCCAACTGTCCGCCCGCGCAACTGGCCGCCCTGTCCGACTTCGGCCGCCACGTCGGCCTGGCCTTCCAGGTCATTGACGACATCCTCGACGTGACCCAGTCCAGCGAGCAACTGGGCAAGACCGCCGGGAAGGACACCGCCGCCCGCAAGGCCACCTATCCGGCCCTGGTGGGCCTGGAACAATCCCGGCGCATCGCCGCCCGGCTCACCGCCCGGGCCTTTGCTGCGCTGAAGCCGTTTCGCGGCCGGGCCCGTGCCCTCGAGGCCCTGGCCACCCACCTCCTGCGCCGCGACCGCTGAAACGCGCGCCGGAGACCGGCTCGCTGATGGGCTGGGGGTAAGCGGTACGGGGGAGGACACCGCGGCACAGTTGCCGTGGGATGGGGCGCCGCGAGGTGGGGCGCCGCTGCCGGCGCCGCACACCCGGCCGCGCCGCAGCGCGGCCCTGCCGAAATTCCGAAACCCGGCGCACTCCGGGCTCCGGCCGCACTGCGCGGCTTTACGCCGTCGGCCCGTGCGGGCAAACTCCGTTTACCATCACATGGCGGCGGACCGCAAGGCTCCGGCAAAGTCGGCAGGAGACCTGCCCAAGGCCCGGTTGTACGCGGAACTGGGTTACGGCGGCGACCCGGCCCGTTTGGAACCGTTGCTCGAGCAGGCGGGGCTGAGTCGTCCGCACAAGAGCAACATCGCCGCCGCGAAGCGCGAGGCGGTGTGGGAGATCATCCAGAAGCATTTCCGCCTGGTCTGCGGTCGCGGGGATTGCCAGGCGGCGGCCCGGGACGCCAAGCGCACCGGTGAGGATGCCCGGGAGATTGTTCAGGCCGCGTCGCAGGCGCATTGTGAAATCTGCGGCGGCTCGGCAAACCGGCGGTTCGTGGCGGACATGGTGGCCGCCTGCGCGGCGCGCGGCTGGCGGCGGCTGTGCGTGGTGGGCGGTTCGCCCAACGCCCGGGAAGAACTGGAGCGGCTGGTGGCCGGGCAGCTCAAGTTGCGGCTGGTGGACGGCACCCGTGCCCGTACCGACAAGGAGGCCCGGGCCGACCTGGCCGGGAGTGATTGCGTGGTGCTCTGGGGCTCGACCCAGTTGGATCACAAGGTCTCCGCGCATTACACCGGTCCCCAAGTGATCACCGTGGCCCGCCGGGGCATCGCCGAACTGGCCCGGGAGGTCCTCGCCGCGGCCCGACGCGGGTGAGGCGATGCGCGTACCCGCCGCTGGCCGGGGCTTCTTCTCCCTTGCCGGAGGCCGGCAAAAAATTGCGAAACCTTTTGACGCTCCGGGCGTCTTGCGAAACTGTTTGCGCCGTCAACACCATGAGCACGAAAAACCTGCTGTTGTGGAGCGCGGCCCTGAGCGCCGCGCTGGTCTCTCTGGCCGCGGAACCCAAGGTGCCCGACCTTTCCAAGCTGCCCCCGGCGGCGGCCCGGAAAGGCGTCACCTACGCCAGGGACATCAAGCCCATCTTTGAAAAATCCTGCTTCAAGTGCCACGGGCCGGAGAAGCAAAAGGGCGAGCTGCGCGTGGACAGCCTCGAAGCCATCCACAAGGGCAGCGAACATGGCAAGGTGGTCGTGCCCGGCAAGGTGGACAAAAGCCCCCTGCTCTGGAGTGTGGCGCGGCTGGACGAAGACACCGCCATGCCGCCCGAGGGCAAGGCGGACCCGCTGACCAAGGAGCAGGTCAGCCTGGTCCGCGCCTGGATCGAGCAGGGCGCCAAGTAAGCCCTCGGTCCCGGGCGGCGCCCGGCGACCGGCCCGGACGCTCGCTCGGCCCGGCAACCCGCTTCGGCGCGACGCCGGACTCGCCCGGTTCAGCACCGGTAAGGTCCGGGGCCGTTGGCTTTTTCCCCGGTCAAGCCCATGAGCCGGGGCGTGGTGCCCAGGGCCGATGGCATGGCCCGGGTCCGCCCGTTTTTCGCGTGCGCGCGCGGGCGTTGCGGTTATGCTGCCGCCATGAATTCACCGGCTTTCCGGCTCACCCGGCGGCAGGCCCTGCGCACCCTGGGCGGGCTCCTGGCCGCCGCGCCGGCCCTGCGCCTGGTGGGGGCCGAGACCCACGGTTTTCAGGTCAAGCGCGGCACGAACATCAGCCACTGGCTTTCCCAGAGCAACCGCCGCGGGGCGGAGCGCCGCGCCTGGTTCACCCGTGACGATGTGGCCTTCCTGGCCGGGCTGGGCTTCGACCACCTGCGTCTGCCCGTGGACGAGGAGCAGCTCTGGGACGAGGCCGGCAAACCGGAGCCCGAGGCCTTCGACCTGCTCGAACAGGCCCTGGACTGGTGCGCCGCGCACGGACTGCGGGCCATCGTGGACCTGCACATCCTCCGCTCCCACCATTTCAACAACCGCGAGCGGCCGTTGTGGACCCGCCCGGAGGCCCAAGCGCGCTTCCTCCAGTGTTGGTGCGACCTTTCCGCGGCGCTCGGCGCCCGGCCGGTGGACCGCGTGGCCTACGAGCTCATGAACGAACCGGTGGCGGACGACCCCGAGGACTGGAACCGGCTGGCGGCCCGCGCCACGGCCGTGATCCGCGAGCGCGAGCCGCGGCGCACGGTGGTCATCGGCTCCAACCGCTGGCAGTCCGTGGATACCTTCGATCGCCTCAAGGTGCCGGCCGGCGACGCGAACCTGCTGTTGAGCTTCCACTTTTACGAGCCGTTTTTGCTCACGCACTACACGGCGAGCTGGACCAGCATCGGCCGCTACAAAGGGCCCGTGAAATACCCCGGCCGGACCGTCGAGGAGGCCGACCTGGCCGGCGTGCCGGAGCCCCTGGCCGGCGAGATTCGCAACCGCAGCCGCCATTGGGACCGGGCGGCCATGGCGGCCAAGCTGGCCAAACCGCTGGCCCGGGCCCGGGAAACCGGCCTGCCGCTGTACTGTGGCGAATGGGGCTGCCTGCCCGCCGTCCCGCGCGCCTCCCGCCTGGCCTGGTATCGCGACCTGGTCAGCGTGCTCGACGAACACGGCATTGGCTGGGCCACGTGGGATTACAAGGGCGGCTTTGGCCTGCGCGGCCGCGACGGACGGCCGGATGAGGAGTTGATCGCCCTCTTGCTGGGGCGCGCCGGAACGCCCCGACCCGTCCGCGGCCCGCGCCCATGACCTTCGCCATTTGCAACGAAATCTTCGAGGGCTGGTCGTTTGCGGACGCCTGCGCCTTCGCCGCCCGCACCGGTTACGACGCCATCGAGGTGGCGCCGTTCACCCTGGCGCGTTACGTGACCGACCTCGCCGCGCCGGACCGGGGGCGGTTGCGCGACACCGCGGCCCGGGCCGGCCTGGGCATCGTGGGCCTCCACTGGGTGCTGGCCCGGACCGAGGGCCTGCACCTCACCCATCCCGACCCGGCCGTGCGCGCCCGCACCGCGCGGTACTTCATGGACCTGGTAGATTGCTGCGCCGACCTGGGCGGGCGGGTGATCGTGGTCGGTTCGCCCAGGCAGCGCAATCTCTTGCCGGGGGTGAGCCCCGAGCAGGCGTGGGCCGCCGCCGCCGAGGTCTTCCGCGACGCGGTGCGGCGGGCCGAAGACCGTGCGGTGACGCTCTGCCTGGAGCCGCTGGCGCCCGGCGAGACGGACTTCATCAACACGGCGGCCGAGGCGGTGCGGTTTGCCACGCAAATGGCCTCGCCCGCGTTCAAAATCATCCTGGACGTGAAGGCCATGTGCGCCGAGGCGCGGCCCGTTCCCCAAATCATCCGCGAAAGCTGGCCGCACTTTGCGCACTTCCACGCCAACGACCGGAATCTCAAGGGCCCGGGCTTCGGCGACGTGGACTTCCGGCCCATCGCCGCGGCGTTGAAGGAAGTGGGCTACACGGGTGCGGTGTCGGTGGAGGTCTTCGACTTCAGTGACGGCCCGGAAACGATCGCCACGCGCAGCCTCGAGTACCTGCGGCGGGTGTTTGCGTGAGCGGCGGGGCGGGGCGGGCTTTCGGGAAAGTGCGCCGGCGCCTGCGAGGAGGGGCCGGCCGCGGACCTTGTGTCGGCGCGGTCCTTTGCTAGCGTGGGCGGCATGACGTTTCGGTGGGTCGGTGGATGGAGTCTGGTGGCCTGCCTGCACCTGGCGGGGGCGGAACTGGTGTTCGACCTGACCGCGGAAAAGCCGGGCACCCTTCCGGCGGGCTGGCGCAGCGCCCGGGCCGGGGAGGGCCCGCCCGGGGTGTGGGAGGTCCGGCTGGACGCTCCGGCCGAGCTGGCCACGCCCGCGGCCCCCGGCGCCGCCAGCGGCGTGGTACGGCCGGTCCTGGCCCAGGTGTCCACGGATGCCACCGACGAACGGTTTCCGCTGCTCATCTACGAGCCGGAGGTGTTCGGGGATTTCGTGCTGCGGCTGCGGTTCAAGACCGTGGCCGGCACGCGCGAGCAGATGGCCGGGGTGGCCTTCCGGCTGCAGGACGAGCGGAACTTCTACGTGGTGCGCGCCAGCGCCCTGGGCCACACGTTTCGTTTTTACCGGGTGGTGGACGGGCGGCGGGACGCGCCCATCGGACCCGAAGTGCCGGTGTCGCCGGGGGTGTGGCACGACCTGGAGATCGAGGCCCGCGGCAACAAGTTCCGATTCCGGCTCGACGGCCGGGAGCCCCTCCCCGAGTTGACCGACAACACCTTCCGCGCCGGCAAGCTGGCGCTGTGGACCAAGTCGGACTCGGTGACGTATTTCGCGGACCTGCGGGTCAGTTACACGCCCCGGGTGCGGCTGGCGCAGCGGCTGGTGGACGAGATGCTCAAGAAGTATCCGCGGCTCCTGGGGTTGCGGATTTACTCGACCACCGCCGCGCGCCCGGAGTTGCACGTGGTGGCGGCCTCGAATCCGGCGGACGTGGGCCGGCCCGGGGGCGAGGTCGAGCGGGCGGTGATGGAGACGCTCACGCCTTACGCCGGCCGGGCGCGGAAAACGTGGGTCACCACGCTGCCGCTCCAGGACGTCAACGGCGACGCCGTGGCGGCCGTGCGGGTGGAATTGAGCGCCGCGCCGGGCCAGAACGCGGAGAACGCCGTGGCGCGGGCGCGCCCCATCGTGAAGCAGATGCAGGGGCGCTTCCAAACCCGCCAGGAACTGACCGAGTAGTCCGGCAAGCCCCGTCGGGCCGCGCGGCCGGCGTTATTGCTCCGGCGGCGGCGGCACCGGGACGGAAGGCGGCGTGGCAGGGGATTCGGCGGCCGGCGGCGCGGGCGGGGGCTCGCGCAGAAACTCTTCCGGGGCGGGTGGCGGGATGTCGTAGGAGGTTTTCAGCCGAAAGCCGCCGACCACTTTGACCGCACCCTCGTCGTCGGGGCGCAGGCGCGGGCGGACGTGGGTGATCTGGTAGAGATGGCGGGTGAGCACTTCGCCGCCGGGCGAGATGCAGTAGTAGGTGAACTGGCGGGAGCCGGACTGGAACAGCACGTGGAGCCGGGCCTGGCGGTCCACCTGGGCCTCGGGACGCCCGAAGGACAGGAGCTTGCCCAGGGGGAAGACGCGGTACACGCGCTGGTCGGCCTCGTCGCTGATGCGCACGTACAGGGCCAGGCGCTTGCGGTCGTTGGTTTGGAGCAGCGCGTAACGGCGCATCTCCGGGGTCTGGCCGGTCGGGCCGCCGGGCACGCCCACCAGTTGTTCCCACATCGGCACACCGCCCATGATGGTGAGGTACGCCGGGGGGCTGGTGACTTCGGCGTTGATCTCGGGCAGGCGCACCGTGGCGATCACCCGGTAGCGGCCGCGCTGGGAGAGGTTGAAGCAGGGCGCCAGGTCCACGAAACGCTTGCCGCGCGCGGCAGTGGGGATTTCCAGCGGTTGGGCCGGAGGGATGTCGGCGAGTTTGGCCACGATGTAGCCGTCGGTGGATTCGACCGCCAGGTCCAGCCAGTCGGCCTCGGCCGGCAGGCGCAGGGTGCGGCCGGAGAAGTTGGTGATGCGGATTTCCGCCAGGCACTGCTCGTGGGGCAGGTAGGCCTCCTGGTCGAAGGCGACCTCGACGTTGACCTGGGCACGGGCCAGGCAGGCCAACAGGCCCAGCCAGCACCCGCCTCGGAGGAGAAGTTTCATGGGGTCAGCGGCCCAGATCGAGGCGCTCGGCCAGCCGTTTGGGCAGGCCGGCGGCGAGGATTTTGGCCTTGGCCTTGGCGATGTCGTAATCGAGCCGGCGCAGCTCGATGGTCTGGTTGTCCAGGTCGTAAATCACGTAGGTGGCCTTGGGCACGCCGTCGCGGGACTGGCCCACGCTGCCGACGTTGACGAAGTACTTTTTGCCGGGCTCGACCTTGAACTTCGAGTAACTGCCCCCGCGCACCACGCTGTCCCGCACAAAGGCCACCGGGACGTGGGTGTGGCCGAAGAAGCACACGCTGGTGTTCTGGTAGGTGAGGCTGGCCGCGGCGGCCAGTTTGTCGAAGACGTACCCCCACCGCTGGGGGGCGTCCAGCGTGGCGTGCACAATCGAAAAGCTGGTCACCAGCCGCATGTACTTGAGGTCCCGCAGCCACTGGCGGTCTTCCGCGGTAAGCTGATGGCGGGTCCACTCGACGGCCTGGGCGGCGGCTGGGTTGAAGCCGTCCAGCGGGCTGTCCGTGGAGCAGTACTCGTCGTGGTTGCCCTTGACGCAGGGCATGCCCATGCTGCGGATGATATCCAGGCATTCCTTGGGGTTGGCGTTGTAGCCGACCACGTCGCCCAGGCAGGCGTAATGGGTGACCTTTTGTTCCCGGGCGTCGGCCAGGACGGCCTCGAGGGCCTCCAGGTTGGCGTGAATGTCGGCAATGATCGCAAACTTCATTTCGGCGTGGCGCGTCTAGGGCACAATCTGAAATCCGCGCAGGTTCCCCTGCGGCGGGGACCAGGTGATGGCTTCATGCCGGATGAGGGCACCCAGTCCCGAATCCCGGATGGCGGCCAGGAACGCTTCCAACTCCTCGCGTTCACCTTCCGCCACCAACTCGACCCTTCCGTCCAGCAGGTTTCGCACCGTCCCACACACCTCGAAACCCGCGGCGAGCTGGCGGACGGTGTACCGGAACCCCACTCCCTGCACCGTCCCGGAATACAACACGTGCAGACGCTGGCGGCTCATGCTCGGCTCACCGGGTCGCGCCCGGGGCCGGCGCCGGTAACCCGGCCGGCCGGACCGCAGGGGCGACCACCCATTTAACCGGGGCATCAAGCCACAGCCGCGCGCGCCGGCGCAATGTTTTTGTGCCCCGCCACCCGGCCACGCCGGCCCGGCGGGCCGGGTTCGGACCGGCCGGGGTCACTTCAGAAACGCCGCGACGTTCTCCCGGGTGACCAGGCGGAAGGGGATGAACACCTCGCGTTCGTAAGGCTGGCCACGCAGGATTTTCACCACCGTCTCCAGGGCGGTGCCGGCCTGGCCCCGGGCATCTTGAAAAACGGTGGCGTCCAACCGGCCCGCTTTGACCGCTTGCAGGGCATCGGCAATGGCGTCCACGCCGGCCACGACCACGCGGTCCTTGAGGCGGGCGCGTTCCAGCGCCAGTACCGCGCCCAGGGCCATCTCGTCGTTCTGGGCGAAGACGGCGTGAAGGTTGGTGCCGTGGGCCTGAATCCAGTTCTCCATCAGCGCGATGGCCTTGGCGCGGTCCCACTCGGCGGTCTGGTCCGCCAGGAGCTTGAGCCCGGGGTAACGCGCCAGCACGGCGCGGGCACCGCGGTCGCGACGGATTTGCGCGGCCTGGCCCAGAAAGCCGTGCATCATGACCACGTTGCCCCGGCCGTCCAGACGCCGGGCAATGTACTCCATGGCCAGCTCGGCGGATTCCTCGTCCCGCGAACCGACAAAGGCGGTGGGGACGGCGCGGGTCTCGGAGTTGAGGTTGACCACAGGGATGCCCGCCGCCAGGGCCTTCTCGACCGCGGGCGAGCTGGCCTCGACCTCGCAGGGGTTGAGCACGATGGCGTCCACGCGCTGGGCGATGAAGTTTTCGACCTGCTGGACCTGGCGTTCGGCGCTGCGCTGGGCGTCGTTGATGACCAGGCGCACCCCCAGCGCCTGCGCCTGGTCCCGGAGGGCGCGCTCGAGCAGCACGATGAACTCCGAGGACAGGTTCAACAGCGAGACGCCGATGACCGGCGGCCGCGCGCCGGGCGCGGTCCCGGATTGGGCCGTGGATTCGCGCGGACCGCACCCCGGCAGGGCCAGCAGCAACCCCAGGCCCAGCCCGGCGGCGCAACCACTTCGGAACAGGTTGGACATGGCCGGCAGCTTACGCCCGGCGGCCGCCGGCTCCAAGGTGAAGCTGCGCCCGTCGCGCGCCCGGGCGGGCTGCGGGGGTGCCGGCGTCCCGCCGGCGGTTCAGCTGCGCCCGTTGCGTACCCGGGCGGGCTGGCGGGCGTCGGGGGAGGGGTGCCGGAGGGGGTGACGGCCTCAGAAAGCGAGACGTTCGCCGTCCCGGGGCACGCACACCGGGATGGGCGCCAGCGCCCGCGCGGCGCGAGCCCGCCAGTGTTGGCGGGTGCGCCACTGCGGGGCGGACAGATGCACCAGGGCCACGCGCCGGATGGGATGGCCGCACAGACGCGCAAAGAGCGCGGCCGGGTCCAGGTGCGCCAGTTCGCAGACCAGCAGGTCCAGCGGTTCGTGGATCAGCGCGGTCAGGTCGTTTACGTCCCCCAGATCGGCCGAGTGCCCCACGCGGCGGGCGCGGTCTTCGAGCAGAAAGCTGAACGCCTCGTCCGGCGTGGCGCCCCGGGTGCGGGCGGTGGTTGCGGGGGGAATCAAGTGCCGGTTGGGCAGGGGGGTGACCAGGACCGGGCCCACCGGGAAAGGTTGGCCGCCCTGCAAGGGCGCGAAGCGCAGTTCAAAGCGCGCCGGGAGGGCCTTGAACAGGTGGGCGGCGTCCAGCAACGCCCGGACGGGGGCCACCCCGGCGCGGGGCAAATACACGGTGAGGGGGCGTTGCCGCCGGGACAGCCACAGGCCCTGGAGCAGGGTGAACAACCCGCCCACGTGGTCGAAGTGCAGGTGCGAGACCAACACGGCGTCCAGGTCCTCCAGCCGGAGGCCCGCACGCAACAGCCGCTGCGTGGCCGGCTCGCCGCAATCCACCAGCAGGCGCGCGGCCCCGAACTCGTACAGATAGGCCGAATGCCCCCGCTGGGCGGAAATGTGTCCGTCGCCCACTCCGAGACAGGTCAGGCGATGCGTGGCGCGGCGGGGCATGGTCCGGAAAGGGTCACACCGGGTGGAAACCAACGCCCGGCGTCCGCCACCGGTGGATGCGGCGGTTGGGGGGCGGGGAAGCCTCTGCCCGGAAGCGCCCCACGGGGGCGCCGGTTAGATGATGGTCCCATGAGGCACGATGGCGTTTTTGGGGATGATGACAATGCCGTCGCGGATGTAGTACAGCGGCGGGTGGTCCACGGAGGTTGGTTTGCCGTGGGGCGTGATCACGCAGTTGTCGCCGATGCGGGCGTTTTTCTCGATGATGGCCGAGTCAATGCGGGTGTTGCGGCCGATGCCGATGCGCGGCTGGCCGGCGGCGGCGTGGGCGGCGATGGATTCGGCCGTTTCGTAGTAGTCGGCCCCCAGGATGACGGTGCGGGTGATGTGGCTGCCGGCGTCCACCAGGTAGCGCAGGCCGACGACGGTCTGGGAGATTTTGCAGTGATTGAGGATGCACCCCTCGGCGATGATGGTGTGGTCGAGCGAGGCGCCGTTGATCTTCGAGGGCGGCAGGAAGCGCGGCCGCGAATAGATGGGCGCGGTCATGTCGAAAAAGTTGAACCGCGGCAACTCGGCGGTCAGTTCGAGGTTCGCCTCGAAGAACGAGCGGATGGTACCCACGTCCTCCCAGTAGCCTTGGAAGCTGTAGGAAAAGACACGGCACTCCTGAATCAGGCGGGGGATGATGTGTTTGCCGAAGTCGGTCTCGTTGCCCTCCAGCGCCCGGTAGAGCACCTCGCGGTTGAACAGGTAGATGCCCATCGAGGCCAGGTACGCCTCCTGTTCGGCCGCCAGACCCAGGCGCTGCCGCGTGGCGGGGTCCACCTGCAACTGGTCCAGCAGCGCCGGCTCCTTCGGCTTTTCCTCGAAACGCACGATGCGTTCCTCGGGGTCAATCTGCATGATGCCAAAGGCCGGGGCCTCCGCGCGGCTGACCGGCTTGGTGGCCAGGGTCACCTCCGCCCCGCGTTCGAGGTGATGGCGGAGCAGTTCGCGGTAATCCATGCGGTACAACTGATCGCCGCTGAGGATGAGGGCGAAGTCAAAGTCGCTGTTCCGCAGGTGGATCAGGTTCTTCCGCACGGCGTCCGCGGTGCCCTGGTACCAGGAGGAGTCGGTCATGGTCTGCTCGGCGGCCAGGATTTCCACAAACCCCTGCGAGAAGTGGTCGAACTTGAACGACCCGTACACGTGCCGGTGCAGCGAGGCGGACAGGAACTGGGTCAGCACGTAAATGCGCCGCACCCCCGAGTTGATGCAGTTGGAGATCGGGATGTCCACCAACCGATACTTGCCGGCGATGGGCACGGCGGGCTTGGCGCGCTCGCGGGTCAGGGGAAACAGCCGGGTGCCCTGGCCGCCGCCCATGATCAGGGCCAGGACCCGGTTGGGGTCCACTTTGGGCTGGTGATTGGTAGGCATGGGGCAAAGTCCTTGCTTGCGCGGGGTTTTTTCCGCTTATAGCGTCGCCCCCCGGTCGCGCGCAAGCGGTAACCCCGCGCCGCCGCGGCCCGACCCAACATGTGTGGCATCGTCGGCTACGTGGGACACCAACCGGCCGCCCCGCTCCTGCTGGCCGGTTTGCGCCGGCTCGAATACCGCGGCTACGACAGCGCGGGCCTGGCCACCTGGCACGACGGCCGGATCGAGCTGCGCAAACGCCGCGGCAAAATTGACGAGGGCCTGGCCCCGCTGCTCGATGCCCGACCGCTGCCCGGCCACCTGGGCGTGGGCCACACCCGCTGGGCCACCCACGGCCCGCCGTCCGACGTCAACGCCCATCCCCATTGCGACGCGTCCGGCCGCATCGCCGTGGTGCACAACGGGGTGATCGAAAACCACGAGACGCTCAAACAACGCCTGCGCGCCGCCGGGCACACCTTCCGGTCGGACACCGACACCGAGGTGCTGGCACACCTCATCGGCGTGCATTACGCCCACCCGGACCTCCCCGGACTGTCGCCCCCCGAGCGGCTGGTGCGCGCCCTCGAACGCGCCCTGGCCGAGGTCCAGGGCACCTATGGCCTGGGCGTGATCTGCGCCGACACCCCCGGCCTGCTGCTCGGCGCCCGCCGCGGCTCGCCCCTCATCCTCGGCCTGGGGCAGGGCGAAAATTTCCTGGCCAGCGACGCCACGGCGATGGTCGCCCACACCCGCCAGGTCGTGTACCTCAACGACGGCGACCTGGCCACGCTCACCGCGGAGCATTTCCAGGTGACCTCCCTGGGCCGCAAGGCCGCGGCGGTGCAGGTCAGCCAGATCGAGTTCGCGCCGGAAGCCGCCGAGCGCGGCGGCTATCCGCACTTCATGCTCAAGGAAATCTTCGAGCAGCCGGAGACCATCGCCAACGCCCTGCGCGGCCGCCTGGACGAGGCCGAGGCCACGGCCAAATTTGGCGGCCTGAACATGACCCCCGCCGAGCTGCGCGCCGTGGACCGGATCGTCATCACCGCCTGCGGCACCAGTTGGCACGCCGGCCTGGTGGGCGAGCACTACCTCGAAAGCCTCGCCCACCTCCCGGTCGAGGTCGAATACGCCAGCGAATTCCGCTACCGCAACCCGCCCCTGGACAAGCACACCCTGGTGCTGGTCATCACCCAGTCCGGCGAAACCGCCGACACCCTGGCCGCCCTGCGCGAGGCGCGCCGCCGAGGCCACCGCGTGCTCGCCCTCTGCAACGTGGTCGGCAGCACCATCGCCCGCGAGGCCGACGGCGGCATCTACCTCCACGCCGGCCCGGAAATCGGCGTCGCCTCCACCAAGGCCTTCACCTCCCAGGTCACGGTCCTGCTGTTGCTGGCCCTGCACCTGGGCCGGCTCCGGGGGCTGGCGCCCGACCGGGGTCAGGCCCTGATCGAGGCCCTGGAACAGGCCCCCGAGCTGGTCCGCCGGGTCCTTGACTGCGACGCCCAGGTCCGCGCCCTCGCCGAGCGCTACGCCGACCGGCGCGACTTTTATTTCCTGGGGCGCCAGCTCGGCTTTCCCGTCGCTCTGGAAGGCGCCCTCAAGCTCAAGGAAATCTCCTACATCCACGCCGAGGCCTGGCCCGCGGCGGAGATGAAGCACGGCCCCATCGCCCTCATGGATGCCGCCACGCCCTGCGTGTTCGTGGCCCCGCGCGGCTTTCTCTACGAGAAACTCCTCGGGAACATCGAGGAAGTGCGAGCCCGCGGCGCGCCCGTCATCGCCCTGGGCACGGCGGGCGACACCACCCTGCCCGCCAAGGCCGCCGAGGTCATCCCCCTGCCCCCGGCGGACCCCTGTCTGCTCCCCCTGCTGGCGGTGGTGCCGCTCCAACTGCTCGCCTACCACATCGCCGTGCGGCGCGGTTGCGACGTGGACAAACCCCGCCACCTGGCCAAGAGCGTCACGGTCGAGTGACTTTATGCCCACCCCTCCCCCCCGCATCGGCATCATCGGCGGCAGCGGCCTCTACGAACTGGAGGGCTTCACCCGCCGCCGCTGGGTGCGCGTGCGCACGCCCTTCGGCGCGCCCTCGGACGCGTTGTTGACCGGCGAACTGGCCGGCCGCCCGGTGGTGTTCCTGCCCCGCCACGGCCGCGGCCACCGGTTGCTGCCCAGCGAACTGAACCACCGGGCCAACATCTACGCCCTCAAAAGTCTGGGCGTGGCCTGGATTCTGAGCGTCAGCGCCGTGGGCTCGCTTCAGGAACGCTACCGGCCCTGCGACATCGTCCTGCCGGACCAGTTTGTGGACCGCACCAAGCGCTGGGCCGAGCAGACCTTCTTCGGCGGCGGCATCGTGGCCCACGTGGCCTTCGCCCATCCGGTGAGCGAGGAGCTGCGGCAAATCCTCCTGACCGCCGGCCGCGAGCTGGGCCTGCCCGTCCACGACGGCGGCGTGTACGTGAACATGGAAGGACCGGCCTTCAGCACCCGCGCCGAGTCCCTGGCCAACCACCGCGCCGGCTACGACGTCATCGGCATGACCAACCTGGGCGAGGCCAAGTGTGCCCGCGAGGCGGAAATCGCCTATGCCACGATGGCGATGGTGACCGACTACGACGCCTGGAAGGAAGACGAGGCGCACGTGACCGTGGCCCAGGTGGTGGAAAACCTCCGCCGCAACGCCGCCGCCGCGCAGGCGCTCATCCTCCGCGCCCTGCCGCGCATCCCGGCCACGCCCGACTGGCCGTGTCACCGGGCCCTGGACCACGCCATCCTCACGCCGCGCGAACTCTGGCCCCCGACCACGGTCCGCCGGTTGGGCTGCATCTTGGGGCGCCTGCTCGAACCCGCGGGCCGTGCGCGGCGCGGCAAAAAAACCGCCCGCACCGCGCGCGCGGGTTGAAACACTTTCCGGAGCCCGGCCGCACGGGCGCGCCGCCCGCGCGCCGGTCCTGTCACTTCTTTTCGAGGCCCAGGTCGGCGAGCACGGCGGCCAGGCCGCCCCCGCCGTAGCCGACCTTTTGGCCCACCTGCTTGCCCGTGCTGTCCAGCAGGATCAACGTGGGGAAGCCGGTCACCCGGTACTGGTCCTGGAGCTTCTTGTTGGCCATTTTGAGCTCGGGCGGTTGCTCCTTCTTGCGCGGGAAGTCAACTTCGACCAGCACCAGGTGCTTTTGGGCGTACTCGGCGAACTCGGGCTTCGAGAACACCTCCTTGTGCAGCTTGATGCAAAAGGAGCACCAGTCCGAGCCGGTGAAGTTGATGAGCACGTGTTTCTTTTCCGCGGCCGCGCGGGCCTTGGCCCGGGCCAAATCCGTGAGCCAGGTCAGTTCGGCAGCGTGCAGGCTGCCGGCCAGGATGATGGCGGTGAATGCGAGCCAGATTTTTTTCATGGTGTGCGTGTCGTTTGCGTGACGAGCAAGACTAGCACCGAACGGCGGCTTTGCCAGTTTTCCGTCGCCCGGCCGGCGTCGCCGCGCCCCACGACTCATCCCGCCAGACCACCCGGCCGGCCACGATCGTGGCCACGGCCTTTCCCCGCAGCGGCCAGCCGTAAAACGGGCTGTTGCGGGCCAGACTGGCCGTGGCGGCCGGCTCCCAGACCCATTCCCGGTCCGGGTCCAACACCGTCACATCCCCGTCCATGCCCGGACGCAGGGTGCCCTTGACGTCGGCCAGCCCCAGCAGCCGCGCGGGATGGCAGGTGAACTTGGCCAGCAGGTCGGCCAGCGACAGCCGCCCGGTGTGGTAAAGCCGCATCAGACTCAGCGCCAGTTCGGTCTCCAGCCCGGTGATACCGAAAGGGGCGCGGTCGAACTCGACCTCCTTCTCGAAGTGGCAGTGCGGGGCGTGGTCGCTGGCGATAACTTCGATCGTCCCGTCCGCCAGCCCCTCGAGCAACGCCGCCCGGTCCGCCGCCGAGCGCACCGGCGGGTTCATCTTCAGGCGCGTGTCGAACTCCGGCCATTGCGGCAGCGCCGCCGCCGGCCGCCCCGGGTAAAGCTCCGCGCCGTCGCCCGCCCAGAACGCCGCACTGCCCGCCACGGCCGTGTCCGTGAGCGTGAAATGGTGCGGGCAGGCCTCGCCCGACACGGGCAGTCCGCGCCGGCGCGCCTCGCGCAACAGGCGCACACTGCCGGCCGCGCTCAGGTGCTGGCAGTGCACCCGCGCGCCGGTGCGCTCGGCCAGGAGGATGTTGCGGGCCACGATCAGCTCCTCGGCCTCCGCCGGCCAGCCGCCCAGGCCGAGCATCAAACTCACGCGGCCCTCGTGCATCACCCCGTCGGCCGTGAGCGTGTACTCCTGGCAATGGTCCATGACCAGGAGGTCGAACATCGTGGCGTACTCCAGCGCCCGGCGCATCAACTCGGTGTTCTGCACGCAGCGGCCGTCGTCGGTGATGGCCACGACGCCGGCCTTTTGGAGCGAGCCGAGGGGCGCCAGCTCCTCGCCGGCGAGACCCCGGGTGATGGCGCCGGCCACCAGCACGTTCACCCGCCCCACTTCCGCGGCCCGCTGGCGCACCCACGCCACGGTGCTGGGCGTGTCAATGACCGGGCTGGTGTTGGGCATGCAGACCACCGTCGTGAACCCGCCGCGGGCCGCCGCTTCCGTGCCGCTGCCCAGCGTCTCCTTGGCCGCCTGTCCGGGCTCGCGCAAGTGCACGTGCAGGTCAATCAACCCCGGGCACACCACCAGTCCCGACACGTCCAACCGCGGCGTCTCCGGTTTGACCCGCGCCGCCGCCGCCTCGCCCAACGCCGCCACCTTGCCCTCCTCGATCAACACCTCCAAGGGGCCGTCCACTGCACCGGCCGGGTCCACCACGCGACCGCCCGTCAGGAACAAGGAACTCATGCGGGCACCCGATATACTTTTGGTCGGCGCCCGGAGCGAGGAATTTTTGGTCCGCCGGGTCGGCGACCCGCCTGCCGGACCCGGGTCCGCGCTCCGCTTTAAGTCTGCGCCGCACGGGGGTAGGGCCGCGCTGCGGCGCGGCCGCCGAGTCTCTTTGGGCCTGCGGGAAGCCTGACTCGGCACCGGCGCAGCGGCGCCCTACGGCCGACCCTTCACACCCGCGGGAGCAGTGCCGCGATGGCCTCGGCGGCGCGTCGGCTGGCGCCAGGTTGGCCGAGCTTGACCTGCACCTCGGCCCATTGGCGCCGGTACGTCTCCCGGCGCGCGGGGTCGGTCAGAAACTCCAGTGCCGCGCGGGCCAGATGCTCCGGCGTGGCCGCGTCCTGGAGGAACTCGGGCATGATCTCGCCGCCGGCCAGCAGGTTGGGCATGGCCAGATACGGCACGGTGGCCAGCCGCCGGCCCACCCAGTAGGTCAGCGGGGCGGTGCGGTACAGGGCCACGGTGGGCACGCCGCGCAGGGCGCATTCGAGCGTGACGGTACCGGTCGAGGCCAGGGCCACCGCCGCGCGGTCCAGGGCTTGGATCAAGCCGCCGACCTGGATGGTCACGTTCACCCCGGCGCCGGCCAGGAGCCCGCGCGCCAGTTCCCGCAGAGTTTCCTCCGCCAACACCAGCCCGAGCCGCGCCGGCCGCCGGGCCGTGATCTGCCGCGCCGCCGCGAGCATCACCGGCAGGTGCCGCCGCAGCTCGCCGGCGCGGCTGCCCGGGAGCAACAGCACCTCGGGCTCGGGCGCGGTTTCGGCCGCGTGGCGCACCGCGGGTTGCGGGGGCGGATGACGGTCCAGGATGGGATGTCCCACGGCCACCACGCGCAGGCGCGGTTCGTGGCGGGCGTACCATTCCGCCTCGAAGGGGAACAGGCACAGCAGCAGGTCCAGGTCCCGCGCCAGGGCCCGGGCGCGGCCGGGGCGGGAGGCCCAGACCTGCGGGGAGACGTATTGCACCAGGCGCGGACGCCAGTTGTGGAACCAGTCGCCCGGCGGTCCCGCACGGCGGCGCAACGCGCGGGCCAGGCGGCGGTTGAAGGCCTGGAAGTCCACCAGCACCACCACGTCCGGCTGGCGCGTGCGGGCCAGGGTGGTGAGCTCGGCGAGCCACCGGCGGAACCGCCCCAGGTGCCGCAACACCTCGGCCAGGCCGGTGACGGCGTGGCGGGTGAGGTCCACGCACACCTCCGCGCCGGCGGCGGCCAGGCGCGGTCCGCCGGCGCCGAAGAAGCGCGGGGCCAACGGCTCGTCGGCCAGCGCGCGGCGCAGTTCGCCCACCAGCTCCGCCGCCAGGGCGTCGCCGCTGGGTTCGCCCGCCACGAGCATGAAGGTGCGGCCGCTCATGCCCGCGGCAGCCCGGCGCGGATTTGCCGGGTGATCTCGAGGGCCAGGTCCAGCGCGCGTTTGGCGGCCTCGCCGGAGACGACCGGCTGGCGGCGGGCCTGCACGCACTCGACGAAGCTGCGCAGTTCCAGCTTGAGCGGTTCCTCGCGGGTGATGGGCACCGGTTCGCGCACGATGCGCCGGCCGCCAAATTCGCTCACCACGGTCGAGTCCCGCGCGGCCAGGAGCTTTTGGAGCAGCGAGCTGGACGGCTCGTCGGCCCGGGCCAGGCGGTAGAGGTAACCGGCCTGGGCGCGGTAATCGAGCGAGAGGTAGGCGGGCTCGGGGCCGCGGCTGAAGACGCGGATTTTGCGCAGGCGCTCGGCGCTGACCCGGCTGGCGGTGAGGTTGGCCACGCAGCCGTTGGCGAAGCGCAGCCGGGCGTTGGCGATGTCCTCCGAGGCGCTCAACACGGGGATGCCCACCGCGTCCACCTGCACCACCGGCGCGGGGACAAACGCCAGCACCACGTCCAGGTCGTGGATCATGAGGTCCAGCACCACGCCCACATCCGTGCTGCGGGCCGGGAAGGGCGAGAGCCGGTGCCCTTCGATGAAGCGCGGCTCGCGCACCACCTGCTGGAGGTATTGGAAGACGGGGTTGAACCGCTCGACGTGGCCGACCTGGAGCACCACGTCGTGCTGCCGGGCCAGCCGGATCAATGCCTCGGCCTGGTCGGCGCGGTCGGTCATGGGTTTTTCCACCAGCACGTGTTTGCCCGCGGCCAGCAGCCGGGCCGCCAGCTCGAAGTGCGTGGCGGTGGGCGTGACCACGCTGAAGGCCTCGCCCGCCGCGAGGGCCTCGTCGAGCGTGGCCAGGGCCCGCGTGCGGCAGGCCGCGGCCACCTGCCGGGCGCGCTCCGCGACCACGTCGTACACGCCGGCGAACTCGACCAGGCCGGCCGCGGCCAGTTCGGCGTAGAGGCGGGCGTGTTCCTTGCCGAGCGAGCCGGTGCCCAGCACGGCAACCTTCAACGGCGCAGCCATGCCGGCAGCGTAGGCGCGCCGGGTGCGCATCTGAAGCGGATTTTGTTCCGCCCACGCCCCGGGTGCCCGGGCGGATTTGCGCTCGCCGTCCGGGCCGGCGGGTTCCAAACTGCCGCCATGAAACTTCTGCGTGGGTGGCTGTGGTGTCTGGCCGGGGTGTGTGCCCCGGGCTGGCTGGTGGCGGCCGGCGAGTGGACGGCGCTTTTTAACGGCCGCGACCTCGAGGGCTGGGTGCAGCGCGGCGGCCAGGCCCGCTACCGGGTGGAAAACGGCGAGCTGGTGGGCGAGGCGGTCCCGCGCACGCCGAACTCGTTTCTGTGCACCACCCGCGCGTTCACGAACTTCATCCTCGAACTCGAGTTCAAGCCGATGCGCGGCCTCAACTCGGGCGTGCAGGTGCGCAGCGAATGCTTCGACCAGCCCCGGACGGTGGTGCTCGATGGCAAGACCTACACCATCCCGGCCGGACGGGTGCACGGGTACCAGGTCGAGATTGACCCGAGCGAGCGCGCCTGGACCGGCGGCATTTACGACGAGGCGCGGCGGGGCTGGTTGCGCGACCTCCGGGACAACGAGCCGGCGCGCCGCGCCTTCAAGGCCGATGCGTGGAACACGCTGCGCATCGAGTGCCGGGGCGACCTCATCAAAACCTGGCTCAACGGGGTGCCGGCGGCGGAGTTGCGGGACGGCGTGACCCCGGCGGGCGTCATCGCGCTCCAGGTCCACGGCGTGGGCGAGCGCACCGAGCCGCTCCAGGTGCGCTGGCGCAACGTGCGCCTGCTGGAACTGCCCTGAGCCGCCCGGCGCCGTGCGCGTCCCGCGTGCGGTCAGTAGCGCGGCAGGTCCGGCGCGTAGGCCGCGGCCCAGGCCTCCAGACCGCCGCGGACGCTCTTGACCGCGCGAAAGCCGCGGGCCTTGAGCCAGGCCACCGCCCGGAGCGAACGCACCCCGGATTTGCAGTGCAGGTAATAGGTGCGCGCCGGGTCCAGTTCATGGACGCGCGCCGGGAGCGCGGACAGCGGCAGTTTCAAGGTGCCCTCGACCTGGGCGATGGCCCATTCGGCCGGCTCGCGCACGTCCACCACGGTGATGCCCAGGGCCGGTTCGGCCAGCGCCCGGCGCATCTCCGCCACGCTGACCTCGTCATCCTCCGGCGCGGGGGCGGGGGCGGTGTCGCAGACCGGGGCGATTTCGCGCAACTCGCGGAGGGTGGGATTTTCGCCGCACACCGGGCAGCCGGGGTCGCGGCGCAGGCGCAGTTCCTTGAAACGCATTTGCAGGGCGTCCACCAAGAGCAAACGCCCCCGGAGCGAAACCCCGCGGCCCAGGATGAACTTGATCGCCTCGGTGGCCTGGATGCACCCGATGAGTCCCGGCAGCACCCCGAGCACCCCGGCCTCGGCGCAACCGGGCGCGGCGCCGGGCGGAGGCGGCTCCGGGTACAGGCAGCGGTAGCAGGGCGCGCCCAGGTGCGGGGCAAAGAAGCTGGCCTGGCCTTCCCAGCGGAAGATGGCGCCATAGATGTTGGGCTTTTGGAGCAGCACGCACGCGTCGTTGGCCAGGTAGCGGGTGGTGAAGTTGTCGGTGCCGTCCACCACCACGTCGTACTCCCGGATCAGGTCCAGGGCGTTGGCGGCGCTCAGGCGCACCGGGTGGGGGACCACCTCGACGTCCGGGTTGAGCCGGGTGAGCGCGTCGCGGGCCGACTCGACCTTGGGCCGGCCCACGTCCGGCGTGCCGTGCAGAATCTGGCGCTGGAGGTTCGAGACGTCCACCACGTCGAAATCCACCAGGCCCAACCGCCCCACGCCCGCCGCCGCCAGGTACAGCGCCACCGGGGAGCCCAGGCCGCCGGCGCCCAGACAGAGCACGCGCGCGGCGCGCAGCTTCTGCTGGCCGTCCGGGCCGACCTCCGGCAGGATGAGGTGCCGCGCGTAACGTCGCCGTTCGGCGTTGCTCAGGTCCATGTTCAACTCCACCGCCCCAGCCTAATGAAGCCGTCTCCCGTGGCAAGGCGCGCCCGGTCCGGACCAGCCCCCGCCCCGCCCGGCGCCCTGCGGTCCCTGACCGCGGCGGTGCGCCGCTTGCAGGCCGGTGCCGGCCCGGCGCCGACGCTGGCGCTGGTGTTGGGCAGCGGGTTTGCCGGCGTGCAGGATGCGATGACGGTGGAGTGGGCGGCGCCGTACGCGCGGCTGCCGGGGTTTGTGGCGCCGGAAGTCCCGGGGCACACGGGCGAAGTGCTGGTGGGGCGGCTGGCCGGCGTGCGGGTCTGCGTGCTGGCCGGTCGGGTGCACTACTACGAGGGCCACGACCTGGCCACGGTCACGTATCCGGTGCGCGTGCTGGCCCGCTGGGGCGTGCGCCTGTTGGTGCTGACCAACGCCGCCGGCGGCATTCATCCGCGGCTGCGCCCCGGCGATTTTCTGGCGCTGCGCGACCACATCAATTTCATGGGCGCCCATCCGTTGCGCGGTCCGGCGCCGCCGGGGGTCGAGCGGTTCGTGGACCTCTCGGCGGTGTACGATGCGGAGCTGCGCGGGCATCTGCGCGCCGCGGCCCGGGAGGCCGGCGTGCGCCTGCGCGCGGGCGTGTACCTGGCGGTGAGCGGCCCCAGTTACGAAACACCCGCCGAAATCCGCGCCTTCGCCCGGCTGGGGGCGGACGCGGTGGGCATGAGCACGGTGCCGGAGGCCATCGTGGCCCGGCAATGCGGCCTGCGGGTGGCGGGCTTGAGCTGCATCACCAACCGGGCGGCCGGACGCTCCGACCGGCCCCTCACCCACGCCGAGGTGCTGGCGGTGGCGGGACAAATCCGCGACCGCGCCACGCGGCTCTTGTGCGCGTTGGTGCGGCGGGTGGGCGGCGCCGGAACGGGCGGGTGAAAGACCGGGCCGGGACGACGCCGTTCTTCGGGGAGGAGCCGACCCCGGCCGGCCCCGGGCGCCAAACGCATCGTCCCGGTCCGGGCCCTGACGTCACTCAACCGGCCTGCGCCGCACGCCAGCGTTGCCAGAGGTCCTTGAGCCGGCGCGAGGGATACCGCGCCGTGAAGCGCCGCAGCGCCAGGAGGTCCGCTCCGGGGAGGTTCACGCCGGCCAGGGTGGTCACGGCCGTTTGGTAGCCGGCCTCGGCCACGAGGTCGCGGATGCGCGCGTCGAAGTCGCCGTACGGGTAGCAGAAGTCCGGCACCGGCACGCCGAAGAGGTCCTCGAGTTTCTTGCGGCTGGCCGTAATTTCCTCGCGGGCGCGCGCGTCCGGCAGGCGCGTGAGCCAGGGATGCGTGCAGGTGTGCGAACCGATTCGGTGCCCCGCGGCCAGCCAGTCGCGCACCTGCGCCGCGTCCATGAGCGGCTCGGCCACGCCGCCCTCGCGCGCCTGCCACTCGCTGGCGCGGCCGAGCAGGTCCGCCACCAGGTACTGGAGGGCGCGAAAACCGGTTTCCGCCAGGATGGGCAGACCATGCTCGAACACGTTGCGACAACCGTCATCGAACGTGAGCACCACCTGCGGCGTGGCGGGGAGGTCCAGCCGACCCCGCGGCAGCGGGGCGGCCGTGAAGCCGGCGGCGCGCAGCTCGGTCAGTTGACGGCGAAACAACGCCGCGGACAGGTAAAGCCCCTTGAGCCGCCCCCGGCGCGGGCGCGGGCCCAGGCTGTGATAGGTCAGGATGGGCAGGCCGGTTTGGAAGCACGCGCGAAACGGCTTCAGCGCGGAGTAGTAGGACGGCAGCCCCGCGGTCATTTGCCGGCCATGAGTCGGTGACCGGCCGGCCGCTGTCAAGCGCGGGCGGGAAACCGGGCAAAGGAGCGCCCGGCGTTTGGCCCGGCCGCCCGGCCGCCACCTCACCCGCCGAGCACTTCCCAGCCGTACCGGAGGATCATCGCCGTGACCACGACCAGGAAGAACCCGCGCACAAACCGGTTGCCCCGTCCCAGGGCCAGGCGCGCCCCCAGCAGCGCCCCCGCCATGTTGCACGCCGCCATTGGCAGGGCGTAGCGGTACCGGACGTGGTCCGTGGCCGCGAAGTACGCCAGCGCCGAGAAGTTGGTCGCGAAGTTGAGGACCTTGGCCCCGGCCGCGGCGGTCAGGAAGTCGAACCCGAACAACCCCACGAACGCGAAAATCAGGAAGCTCCCCGTGCCCGGCCCGAAGAATCCGTCGTAGAACCCGATGCCCGCCCCCACCGCCACGCCCAGCCAGCGCTCCTGCCGGGGCGAGAACCGCGGCGCGTGGTGCCGGCCGAGGTCTTTCCGGGCAAACGTGTACCCGGCCACGGCCACCAGCAGCCCCAGGATCAGCGGCCGCAGCAGGGCGGGATTCAGCCCCGTGACCACCCGCGCGCCCAGCCAGGAGCCGGCCAGCGCCGCGCCCGCTGCGGGCAGGAGGGAAACCCAGTTCAGCGGTACGCGCCGGGCGTACTGCACCGCCGCCAGTCCGGTGCCGCAAAAGGAGGAGAATTTGTTCGTGCCCAGCACCGCGGCCAGGGCCGAGGTCTCCCCGGCCGGCCAGAGCAGCAACAGCGCGGGCAGTTGGATCAACCCGCCCCCGCCGGCCACTGCGTCCACCAGTCCGGCCAGCAGGGCGAAGCCACCCAGCCCGGCCATGGTTCCCAGTTCGCTCATGCTGCGTGCGGCCGGCAGCCTACGCGCCCGGCCCCGCCGCGCAACCTGCGCTGCCGAACGCACAGGCCCCGGCCCTTGATTCGCCCCGCCCGGGCGGCCATGTTCCCCCGCGATGGCGCGCAAGAGGATTCTCATCATCGAGGACGACGACCTCCACTACGAACTCTACGAAGAGGCGCTGGCGGACTACGAGCTGAGCCGGGCCACCACCGCCTCGGCCGCCCTGGCCCGCCTGCCCCGCGAGCGGCCGGACCTGATCATCCTCGACCACGTGCTGGCGCGGCGCGAAAAGGGGCTGAACTACCTGCCCGAGTTCAAGGACCTGTTGCCCTACGTGCCGATCATTGTCGTGTCCGGCGCGCTCGAGGTGCACCAGCAAATCGGCGCGCTCACCGGCCCGCGCCGTGCGCATTACTGCCTGACCAAGCCGCTGGACCTGAATGAACTGCGGCGCGTGGTGGCCACGGCCCTCGAACAGTGCGGCGCGGCGGAGATCGTGCGCCAGTTCGAGGCCCTCGAACGCTCCAAACGCGTGGACGTGGAGGAACTGCTCAGCCGCTCGACCGACCGGCTCCGGCGCCAGACCGAAATCCGCCGGCAACTCGAGGGCACCACCGAGCGCCCCAACATTTCCGCCCTGGCCCGGCAGTTCCGCGTGGCGCGGCGCACCATCATCCGCGACCTGCAGGAACTCATCCGCCGCGGGGAACTGCCCGAGGCGATTTACCCGCGCGTCGAGCCCGGCGACGACGACGAGGAGGAGGAAAGCGGCGAATCTTCGCCGAAACCGGCGGGAAGCTCCGGGCGGGCCGGGGCTTGAGCTTACCCTCCGCCCGCGACGTTGCCCCCGAAACCCCGGATCGAGGAACCCTCCGTCCCTGAACGGCAGCTCACGTCGCGTGTCCTGCTCCGGATGGGGCGGCGGCCGTACCAGTGGAGATTCCGCTGGAGTCCAGGGAGCGGGCGCGCCAAACCACACGGACGACGCCGGCGTCACAACCTGGGCCAATCCATGAAGCTGCGCTCTCTTGGTAGGGTCGGGCGGCTGCGCGGCCGGGGTGAACGGCGCCGACGCCGCGGCGCCCTACCGCGGGCGCGGCGGGACGACGGCGTCCGAAGTTCGCGTAGCGCCTGGAGTGCGCCAGCTTGCTGGTGCTGTTGGGGCGCGTTGAGGGACCCGACGACCCGCGGAGGCATCGCATTTTCCTGCCGCGACCGGGTGGCCCGGAGCGGCAGACCGCCCGGCCTGGCGTCGCGCGGGCTTCCAAACCGGCAGACTTTCCGGGTTCTCCCGTACTGCCGATTGGGAAATCGGCAATGCGGCAGTTTGAGGGCCGGCGCTACAACCCCGCCAACCCTCAGAAAGGCGCTCCGAAGCGGACTAAAACTCCAGCGGCACGCGCACCACGATGCCGCCCATCACTTCGCCCTCGCGGAAATCGTGGCGCGGGCTGGCGGGGTGGCGGTTGTGGCAATCCACACAGGAAGCCAGCGTGGCGCGGTCGGCGTAGATGGCGGTGAAGTAACTGCGGCCGCCCAGGTTTTCCTCGGTGTAGAAGTTCGTGCCGGGTGTGCGGGCCACCGCCTCCAGACCGAGCCGCTCGATCTCGGTCTGCGGGCCGTGGGCGGGGTTGAGGGGCCAGAGGCTGCGGAGCGCGTAGGAGAATTCGGCCCCGTGCCGCTGGATGTCCACCGCCGCCTCGCGCAGCAGTTGGGCGTGGGTGGGCAGGCAGTTTTCCGCTCGCCAATCCTGGCTGACCCGGGTGGGACCGCTGGCGGCGGCCAGCCGCTCGACCACCAGCCGCGCGTAGGCCTGGCGGTCGGCGGCGATGACCGCGTGGAGGGAGTCGGCAAACTTGCGCGGGCTGATGGTGGTGAGCTTGTGGGCCTTGACCGCTGGCTCTTCCGGCGCGGCGGCGAAGAGCCAGAGCGCGGTCGCGGCGCCGCCGGCCAGGAGCAGCGCCGTCACCAGCGGCAGGGGGAGTTGGGGAAACCGTTTCATGGAGGGAGGTCAACGGGGCTCGACGATCTTCAGGATGCGGTCCACGGCCAGATTGGTCAGCACCTGCGTCCGGCCGCTGGGCCAGCGCAGCTCCAGCCGGTCCACCCGCGCGGCCGGACCCAGGCCCACGTGCACCCGCGGGTCGCCCTGCATCAAAAAGCCGGTCGGGCAGTAAGCCTCGGTCTGCCAGGTGCGGCCGCCGGCGGTGAGGGTGATAAGGGTGCCGAAGCCGTCGCGATTGCTGCGGGTGCCTTGCAGGGCCAGGGTGAGCCAGTGGCCGGTGGTGCCGCGATTTTGCAGCAACACGGCCGGGCCACCCAGCGTGGTGACCAGCAGGTCCGGCCGGCCGTCGTTGTTGAAGTCCAGTACCGCGGCGCCGCGACCATTGACGCGCCGCTGGAAGAACGGCCCGCCCCGGGTCGCGGCGTCCGTGAAGTGCGCGCGGCCGTCGTTTTCCAGCAGCAGGCTCAGGGTGCCCGGCAGCACAAAGGCGTCGCCGTTGGTCACGAACAGGTCGCTGTCGCCGTCGCAGTCAAAATCCATCGGCACCCCGCCCCAGCCGACGTAGGGCTGGGTAATCCGGCCCAGGCCGGAGGCGAACATGCGGTCGTCGTAGAAGCCGCGGGCGTTGCGCAGGTAAAGCGAGCCGTAGCCCAGGCGGGTGATGAACAGGTCGGTGAGGCCGTCGCCGTTGAAGTCGGCCACGGCGGCGTTCATCGAACCGGGCGCCTCGCCGATCGAGTTGAAGGCCACGCCGGCCTCGATGGCCACGTCCCGGAACCGCCCCGAGCCGTCGTTGAGCCAAAGCATGTTCGGCGTGTCGTCGTTCGAGATATACAGATCGGTGTCGCCGTCTCGGTCGGCGTCGAACGCGGTGACCGACATCGCCCGGTGGCCCGGCACGTACAACCCGGCGGCGCGGGTCACGTCCTCGAAGGTGCCGTCGCCGCGATTGCGATAAAGCACGTTCACCTCGCCGGGGTAGGCCAGCGGGCCGGGGTAGGCCCCGGGGTTTTGCTCGGAAACGGTAGCGGGGTCGAAGGTCAGGTAGTTGGCCACAAACAGGTCCAGCCGGCCGTCCCGGTCGGCGTCCAGCCACGCGGCGGAAATGCCGGTGCCGGCGTCGCCCACACCGGCGCGGTCGGTCACGTCCTCAAAGGTGCCGTCGCCGCGGTTCCGAAAAAGCTGGTTGCGGCCGAAGTTCACCACGTACAGGTCCGGGAAGCCGTCGTTGTCGAAGTCGCCCGCCGCGACGGCGTAGCCGAAGCCGTTGCCCGCCACGCCGGCGCGGGCGGTCACGTCCTCGAAGGTGCCGTCGCCGCGGTTGCGAAAGAGCCGGTTGGGTTCGCGCGGGCCGGGGTACTTGGGGGAGGTCACGCCCGGCACCGGCGCCCAGTTCACCAGGTACACGTCCGGAAAGCCGTCGGCGTCGAAATCCAGCACCGCGCCGCCGGCGCCGTTGGAGAGCAGGATGTTGGCGATCCGGTCGTGGAAGAGCTGGTGCGTGAACTTCAACCCGGCCCGCTCGGTGACGTCCTCGAACGGTTGCGTGCGCCCCGGCGCCGCAACCGTGGCGGCCAGCGACAACACGGCGGCGAAAAAGCGAGCGGTCATGACGGCGCGTCAGTACGAGAGCGGGCGGGCAGCGTCAAGCCGGACCGGCCGGGGGGCGCGGGCGTGGCGCGGCTAGCGATGGCGGGCCAGCCGGTGCCGGTACTGGTCCAGAATCACGGCGGCGACGATGACCGCGCCGGTGACCAGACGTTTGGTTTCATCGCGGGCGCCCATCGCTGCCAGGCCGGCGTTGAGCACGGCGATGATCAGCACGCCGAGGAACGTGCTGACCACCGAGCCGCGGCCGCCCATCAGGCTGGTGCCGCCGATGACCGCGGCGGCGATGGCCTGGAGTTCAAAGCCGGTCCCGGCATTGGGATTGGCCGCCTGATACCGCGAGGTGTCAATCACCGCCGCGAGCGCCACCAGCAGGCCGGTGAGCACGAAGACCGCGAACTTGACCGGCCGCGGGTCAATGCCGCACAGGCGCACGGCCTCTTCATTGGTGCCGATGGCGACCAGGTACCGGCCGAACACGGTGCGGGTGAGCACCAGTTGGGCCGCCCCCACCACGGCCAGCGCCAGCAGGAACGGGAGCGACAGGCCGCCGAGGTAGGTCTCGGCAATGCCCGCCACGGCCGGCCCGATGTACTGGGTGCGCGAGCCGGACACGGCGTGCGCGGCGCCCCGGGCCATTTCGAGCAGCCCCAGCGTGACGATGAACGAGGGCAGCCGCCAGCGCAGGGTGACCGCGCCGTTGAACGCGCCGCAGAGCATGCCGGTGCCCAGCGTCAGGACCACCGCCGCGCCCAGCGGCAGGTCCCACCGGGTCAGCGCCACGCCCAGCACCGCGCTGCACAAACCCAGGACCGAACCGACCGAGAGGTCAATCTCGGCCAGGATCAGCACGTACGTCATGCCCGTGGCCAGGAGCAGCGCGGCGGGGATTTGATTGGCGATGGCCCGAAAGTTGTCGGCCGTGAGGAAATTTCGCGTGGTCAATCCAAACACCAGGACCAGGGCACCCAGGGCCAGCACCAATCCGAGATACTCGGCCAGCCAGGCCCGCCAGGCGGCCGGTGGCGCTGCGGGGGACGGCGTCGCGTTCATGGGGCGGAGGCTGGTTGGCGTGCCACGACGGAGCGGGCGCATTTGTGCCGTGGCCGGCCGGGTTCCGCAAGCCCGAGCCGGGGGTGACTGCCGGTCCGATGCGGTGGAACCACGCGCGGCGCGCGGCCGGATCGGTCACGGCGAAAATTCCGCCGGCCGCCGGCGCGGCCCCTGACATTTTACGTTCTGGGCCGTGCTGCTCCGTGGCGGCTTTTTTCCGCTGAGGCAAAAAACCACGGCCCGGTGGCCGTGGTTGGGACGTTCTTGCGCGAGGACGCCGGGGTTCAAGCCCGGCGCTTGAGGCAGCGCCAGCCGGCCAGGCCGCCCAGGCCAAGGGCCGCAACGATGGCAGTCGGCGCCGGCTCGGGGATGTTCGAGTACGCCACCAGGTGGTCCAGCAGCCCCATGTCGGCACCCGGCGCATGACGCACGCTGATCCACACCCGCTGGATCAGGTCCGAGCCCCCCGTGGTAAAGGTCAGCGTTTGCACGTCGAAATCGGGAGTTCCCACAACGGTTCCAAGGTGGATGTTGTTGGAATCAAAAGCTTCCAGGACCACTTCCCCCAGGTCGCTGAGGTAATCAATCGAGACCGTGTGGGCAAGAAAGCCGACGAAGTCAGCCTGCAGCGTCGGGGCATCCTTGCGTCCCCAGTGGTCGTCGAGGAATCCGCCGTTCTTCCAGGCAAACAGCAGGCTGCCCGTGGGTGCCAGTGTGAACTCGGATGCAAAGACCGCACCGCTGCTGAGGGTACTGAGGGTCACGCCGGTAAAGGCGGTGCTGATGTCGTCGCCAGCGTTGATCCCGGGGGTGTCGGGGTCGAAGGTGAACACGGCCGCGTGGGCCAGGCCTCCGGCCAACATCGCGGCCAGGCCCAACCCGGTTCCCAGAAGATTGATTGGGGTTTTCATGAAGCTTGATGTCAACACGGCGGGGGAAATAGTTGGTGGCTCCGACCGGGTCAATGTTTTTTTTTTTTTTTGCCGGTTTGAAGCTCTCCCAACGCAATTTACTGGATTGCCGCGTTTGTGGCCCAGTGTCCCGATCGGCAGGTTAAGCAGAGCGTGCCGGAGACCGGCTCGTGGGCGGTGTAAGGGCTGCGGTGCTGGTTGGGCGCCGCTGTGCCGGCGCCGTTGTCCCGGCCGCTTCGCCGCGCGGCCCGACCAGGGGATCGGCCGCACTGCTGTACGACGCTACCGAGTCTGGAGAACCGGTGCCCCCCGAGTCCCGGCCGCACCGCGCGGCGGCGGCGCTTCCGAAGAAGCCGGAACAACTCCCCTGGCGGCGGAAGCACTTTACCCGGAGCTTCACCACCGCAGGGTCACGGAGCGCCGGTCTATCCCACCCCACGTCCCGACAGGTGTTGACCGGAGCGCGGCTTTGTCGCACCTTGCCGCCGTCAAGCCACCAACCCGCGTCACCCGTCGGCGTTCCCCGGAAATCCGTTGGTCGGCCGCCTTGCGCGAGCTGCCCGCCTTGTCCGTGCACCAACCGTGGGCCTGGTTGATCGTGGCCGGGTTCAAGCACATCGAGAATCGCTCCCGCCGCACCCATTACCGCGGGCCGGTGCTCATCCATGCCGGACTGAACCGCCGCCTGATTCGCCCGGAAGTCTGGGACTGAATGGCCGGGCGCCACCGCATCGTGCTCCCGGAGGGAATGCATTTCGGCGGCGTGGTGGGGGTGGTGGACCTGGTGGACGGTGTCAGGGCGCACCCCTCGCCCTGGTTTTCGGGCAAGGGGTTTGGCGATGTCCTGGCCAACCCGCGCCGGCTGTCGTTCCGCCCCTGCAAGGGCAACCTGGGATTTTTCCGGCCGGAACGGGGCGAAGCTTGAGCGGGGACTTTTCGGGGGAGGTGCCTCATGGGTTACGAAACCGAGTTGATTCTGGACGTGGCGGTGCCGGCCAGGCACGTGGCTGCGTTCCGACGCGCACTCCGGCGCAAGCAGGAGGACAGGAAGGACGAGGCCAACTACCTGTTCGAGCAACTGCGAATGTCCACGTGCCGGACCGTCGAGTTTTGCGATCCCGGCGCGCCGGGCGGGGCGGGGGAACTGTCCCCGACGGTGGTCCCGGACGAGGAAGAAGGCCTGGTGACGGCGGTGCTTTGTGAGGCCTTCCCGTCCTCGGGCAAGTGGTATCACACCGAAGAACTGGCCTCCTGGCTCGCGGCGCAGGGTTGCCGGGGGCGGATCTTTCAACAGAGCCGTGAGAGTGACGGCGACTGCCGGGGCTGGAGTTTGCGCGGGGCTACATCCGCCCCCTGAAATTGCTCCCCTCCGGCAAATGGATGAAGGTGGACCCCGAGCCCGCCCCCGACGAGCCGGAGAGCGGGGACAAACCCTGTTCCGGTACGCGGTCCCGGTCCCGGTCCCGTGCTGCCTCCGCCGGGCGGACCCGCCGGGCCCGCCGCCGCAAGAAAGCGGGCTGAGGTGCGCCCGCAGCGCCCGGTCCGGGGGACAAACCGACCGCGGGCGTTACAGACGAAGCCTGCGCGCGGCCAGCACGGTGGCGGCCGTGCCGAAGGCCGCCAGCACGGCCAAAGGCTTCCCCACGGCGGCCCAGCCCGCGCCGAAGCTGATCAGTTGATGCAGCGCGTCCATGGCCCAGCCGGTGGGCAACGCGTGGGCGGCGGTGCGCAGCCAGGCCGGCGCCAGTTCCAACGGCCACCAGCACCCCCCCAGCGCCGCCATCAACAGACTGCCCAGCACGCACAGGCCCACCACGCGGTCCTCGTTCACCAATGTGCTGCCGGCCAGCACCCCCAGCGCGGCGGCCCCCCAGGCCAACGCCAGCAGCGTGACCAGCACCGCCGGCAGGTTCGCCCCCAGCGGCACGCCGAAGAGGAACCGGCCGACCAGCAGCAGGAACGCGATCTGGACCGCGCCCAGCAGGAGCAGCCCGTACAATTTGCCCGCCACCAGCTCGCCCCGGCGCACCCCCTGCGCGCGGCACCGCCGCAACACCCCGTTGCGGCGCTCCGCCGCCAGCGCCGCGCCGCCGAAAACCGTCAGGTTCATCATCAGGTACATCACCAGGTTGCCCGGCAGCGAGAAACTGAATCCGGCCGGGACCGGCCGGCGTCCGGCGAAACGCGCCTCCAGCCGCACCGGATTTTCGCGGGCGCGCACCGCGGCCCACGCGGCGGCGTTCGTCAGGGCGGCCTCGCCCCGGCGGGTGACCAGTTCCATCAGGTGCGAGTTCAGGGTGACGAGGGCGCGCACCAGCCGCAATTCGATCAGCGCCGCCTCGCCCGCACCGGAGCCCTCGACCCGGAAAAACTCCACGCGGGCCGGCTCATGTCGGAGCACCCGTTCGGTGAAGTCCGCCGGAATGCGCACCCCCCGGCTCGCCCCGCCGTGGGCGGGGTCCACCACCTGCATGCCCTGCGCCCCCAGTTCCTCAAGCAACACCCGTCCCAGGAGACCGGGGTCGTGGTTCTCCACCTGCACGGGGGGACGCGGGTTGGCGGGGTCGCCGGGCGCGCGGTTGGCAAAGCCCATGAAATAGACAAAGGCCAGCGGCACGACGAACAGCCAGACCCGGGCCAGTCGGGTGCGGAGAAACACCCGCAGGTCGTTGTGGCCGATGACCAGGGCGGTATTCATGGCCGTTCAAAGGCAGCCGCGCGCGAACCGCCGCCGGAACCACCACGCCGCCAGACCCAACAGCCCTACGCCCAGTCCCACCAACCGGAGCAGGATCAGCGGCCAGTCCACCGGCGCGTGGCCGAACTCGAGTTCGCGGATGCCCTGGGCCAGCCACGCGGTGGGCAGCCACGGGGTGATCTGCTCGCGCAGCCACGCCGGCAGCGCCTGCGGCGGAAACGCGCACCCCCCGGCCAATCCCAGGACCATGGCCACGAGGTTGCTCAGGGCATCGGCGGTGCGGGCCTCCGTGACCAGCGCCGCAAACAGGGCCGTGTAGCCCGCGGCGAACACCGCATAGCCGAGCGCCAGCAGGGTCAGGACTCCGGGGTGCTGCCAGCGGATGCCAAAGAGCCGGCCGCCCCCGCCCAGCAGGAGGGCCGCCCCCGCCAGCACCATCACCCCCACAAACACCCCTTTGGCGGCCAGAAACGGACTCAGCCGCGCGTGCAGGGTGTGGTAGCGCGCGAAGGTCCGGCCGGCCAGTTCGCGGTACAGATCGCCCATCGCCATGTTGGCCTGGAAGAGCAGGAACATCGCGCTCAAACCGGCCAGCAGGTACCCGAACAGGTTCGGCGCCGGCCCGGCTTTTGACCCGCCCGGACGCACCTCCCGGCGGTAACCCATCAGGGGCGGGTCCAGATAGCGCCGCCACGTGTCGAGTTTTTCCCCGGTGCGCAGGATCAGATCGGCCACGCGGCGGTAATCGGCGCCCTCTTCGAGCACGGCCCGCCAGGCGGGGAATTCCGAGCCCAGGTTGCGCGCCAGGGCGTTGAGGCCGGTGACCAGGGCGCCCAACAGTTCCTCGAGCACGGCGGGCTGAAGGGACCGGGCCGGATTCTTGATCAGCTCCAGCGTGACCGGGGCCCGGCCGGTGAGGTAATCGCGGGTGAACTGCGGCGGGAGCACCACCACGGCCGCCAGTTCATCGGCTTGCAGACGGGCCAGCGCGGTGGCGCGGTCCAGCACCACCGGTTCGAGGTACCGGCCGCCTTCGCCCTGGCCCAGGCCGCCGCGCAGCAACCGGCTGAGGGCCGAGTCGTCCTCGTCCACCAGCCCGAAGCGGATGCGCTCCAGTTCGGGGCCCGACGTGCCGCCGCGACCAAAGGCCAGGCCGAGCAGCGCGGTGATGGCCAACGGGACGGCCAGGTGAATGAGCCAGGGCCAGGGATTGCGGACCACCCGCCGGAGGTCCTTGGCCAGCAGGATGCCCAAAAGGTTCATTCGCGCAGGTCCCGACCCGTCAGTTGCAGGAACAGGTCGTTCAAGCTGGGCCGCTTGAGCGTGACGTTTTCGACCCGCACGGGCAGGGCGAGCAAATCGCGCAGGCACTCGGCCGGGTCGCGCGTGTCCCGGGCGGCGACCACCAGTTGGCGAGCGGTGCGTTGGATCACGCGAAAACGCGCCTCGAACCCGGGCCAGGTGTCCGGGGCGGCCTCGCCCAGCTCGCCCTCGAGCACAAACAGCCGGTCCCCGCCCAGCCGCTGCTGGAGTTCCGCGAGCGTGCCCTCGGCCAGCAGGCGGCCGTGGTCGAGGATGCCGATGCGCTGGCAGAGGGTCTCGGCCTCTTCCAGGTAGTGGGTGGTGTACAGGATGGCCGTGCCGGCGCGTTGCAGGCCGCGGATGAAGTCGAGCAGGTTGACGCGCGCCTGCGGGTCAATGCCCACGGTGGGCTCGTCCAGCAGGAGCAACCGGGGCCGGTGGAGCAGGGCGCAGCCGAGGTTCACCCGCCGTTTCATGCCGCCCGAGAAGGTCTTCACCGGCTCGCGGGCGCGCTCGGTCAGGGCCAGCGCCTCGAGCAGTTCCGCCGCGCGGTGACGGGCTTCCCGGGTGCTCAGGCCGGCCAGCCGGCCCCAGAACTCGAGGTTTTCGCGGGCGCTCAACTCCTCGTACACCGCCAGCTCCTGCGGCACCACGCCCAGGTAGCGCCGGGCGCGCTGCGGATCCTCATTGAGGCGCACGCCCTCCACGGTCACCTCGCCGGCGTCGGGCCGCAGCAACCCGGCGATGATCGAGAGGGTGGTGGTCTTGCCGGCGCCGTTGGGGCCGAGCAGTCCGTACAACTCCCCGGGGCGCACCGCGAAGCTGACGTTGTCCAGGGCCCGGAGGGGACCGAAGGATTTGCTCAGGCCCACCACGCGCAGCAGGCACATGCGGGCGAGTCAATCAGAACCGCCGCCGGGCGCAAGCGGCGGATGGCGGAAACCGGGGCGCATCTCGATTTCCGGCCGGTCCGCCGGTGCCTTCCCGGGAGAGGGCCGCGCGGCGGCGCGCCGGATGAGCGGCGCCGGCGCCGCGGCGCCCC
>JBBIJZ010000035.1:0-2702 GCA_037445715.1 Verrucomicrobiales bacterium
GCCGGGGCCCGGGGTGTTGGTGCCGGGCAGGGCGGGCAACGCGGGGGTGGCGGCCGGGTTGGTCAGCGTCAGCGGCGCGGCCGGGGCGGTGGCGGCCGGGCGGGCCTGGCGCTCCAGTTCGCTGGCGATGTTGCGGCCCACGGCGCGGGCCTGGTGATTGCGCATGACCGAGAGGACCAGCGAGAGGATCAGGAACGAGGTGGTGCCGTATTTGGTCCAGCGGCTGATCACGGTGCCGGAGCCGGCGCCGAACAGGGCGTCGGCGGCGGACCCGCCGAAGGCCATGCCCAGGCCGGCCTCTTTTTTGGGCAGTTGGATCAGGACCAGCAGGATCAGGAGCAGGCAGTTGAGGACCAGCACAATGGTCAACAGGCCGATGAAGAGCGAGGCGACATTCATGGCGACGGAGGGGAGGGCTAGATCGAGTTTTTGATGATTTCGGAAAAGCTGCGGACCTCGAGCGAGGCGCCGCCCACCAGCGCGCCGTCCACGTCCGGCTGTTCCATGAGTTCGCGGGCGTTGCCGGGCTTGACGCTGCCGCCGTACTGGATGCGGACCTGGCGGGCGGTGGCGGCGTCGAACAGGCGGGCCAGGAGGCTGCGGATGAAGGCGTGCGCGGCCTGGGCCTGCTCGGCGGTGGCGTTGCGGCCGGTGCCGATGGCCCAGACCGGTTCGTAGGCGATGATGGTTTCCTCCATCTGTTCGCGGGTCAGCCCGGCCAGGCTGCCGCGGACCTGGGTCTCGAGGACCCGCTCGGTGAGGTTGGCCTCGCGCTCGGCGAGGGTTTCGCCCACGCAGATGATGGGCTTGAGCGCCGCCGCATGGGCCGCGGCGGCCTTTTTGGCGATCAACTCGTCGGTTTCCTTCTGGTACTGCCGGCGCTCGGAGTGGCCCAGGATGACGTACCGGACGGAGAACTCCTTGAGCATGACGGCGGCAATTTCGCCGGTGTACGGCCCGACGTTGTGCTCGTTCATGTTCTGGGCGCCGAGCCGGAGGTTCGAGTCCAGGATCGCCCGGGACACCGACTCGAGGGCGGTGAAGGGCGGGCAGACCACGATGTCCACCTCCTTCACGCTGGCCAGCTCGCGCTTGAGTCCGTGGACCAGGTCCAGCGCCTCGGCCACGGTTTTGTTCATCTTCCAGTTGCCGGCGATGATGAGCTTGCGGTCTTTGTTCATGGGGCGTTGGGTCAGCGGGGTGCGCTCCGGCGGGGGGCCGCGGTTCAGGGTTTGTCGGTCAGGGCGGCCACGCCGGGCAGGGTTTTGCCCTCGAGGTATTCCAGGGAGGCGCCGCCGCCGGTGGAGATGTGGTAAACCCGGCCTTCGGCGCCGAACTTTTCCGCGGCGGTCGCGGTGTCGCCGCCGCCCACGATCGTCATCGCGCCCGCGTCCGTGGCCCGGATGAGGGCGTCCACCATGGCCCGGGTGGCGGTGGCGAAGGGGGGAAACTCGAAGACTCCCGGCGGACCGTTCCAGACGATGGTGCGGGCGCGGGCGATGGCCTCATTAAACCGGGCCACCGATTGGGGCCCCACGTCCATGCCAATCCAGCCCTCGGGGATGCCGGTGGTGTCGTCGGCGGTCCGGACCGCGGCGTCGGCCGCGAACTTGTCGCCGCAGACGTAGTCCACGGGCAGGAGGAGGGGTTTGCCGAGCTGGCGGGCCTTTGCGAGCAGCTTGGGCACTTCCCGGGCGCCCTCCTCGTCGAAGAGCGAGTTTCCGATGGCCAGGCCGTGGGCGACCTTTTTGAAGGTGAACGCCATGCCGCCGCCGATGATGATTTCGTCGGCCTGGTCGAGGAGGTTTTCGATGAGCTTGATTTTGTCGTTCACCTTGGCGCCGCCCAGGATGGCCAGCAGCGGGCGGCGGGGGTTTTTGAGCACGGTTTCAAACGTATCCAGCTCCTTTTTCATCAGGTAGCCGGCGGCGCGCTGCGGCAGCGCCACGCCGGTCATCGAGGAGTGGTCGCGGTGCGCGGTGCCGAAGGCGTCGTTCACGTACACGTCTCCCAGGCGGGTGAGGCTGGCGCGAAAGGCCTTCACCTGCTCGGGGTCGGCTTTGAGTTTGGTCTCGGTGCCGTCGGGGTTCTTGAGCTTGGCCTTGCCCTCTTCCTCGAGGTGGAAGCGGAGGTTTTCGAGCAGGATCACGTCGCCAGGGCGCGCCTGCGCGCAGGCGGCCTCGACCTCCGGGCCCACGCAGTCCTCGAGGAACTTCACCGGCCGGTTCAGGAACTTCTCCAGCACGGCCGCGACCGGCCGCAGGGAATACTTTTCCACGCGCCGCCCGTTGGGCCGGCCCAGGTGGGACATGAGGATGACGGCCGCGCCCTGGTCCAGGGCGTACCGGATGGTGGGCAGGGCGGCCTCGACGCGCTTGGTGCTGGTAATGGCGCCGGTGGCCTTGTCCTGGGGGACGTTGAAGTCCACCCGGATGAGTACCCGCTTGCCCTTGAGGTCGAGGTCTTCGATGAACAACTTGGCCATACTCGAAAACGAAATCGGACCGGCAGCTTACCGGGCGACGAATCCGAGTCAAAACCCATTTGGGACGCGCGCGCCTTCATCGGCCGCGCAGCCGCGCGGCCCTGCCCGCGGATGGCTCGGCCGACCTGGCTGGGGCGCCGGCTTCCAGCCGGGCTCGGGTGGAACGGGCCACCTGCACGTTCCGCCGGGCTACCAGCCCGGCAGGGTAGCGCGGGCG
>JBBIJZ010000035.1:2802-35696 GCA_037445715.1 Verrucomicrobiales bacterium
CGGTGTCGGCGCCGGGTGTGACGCCAAGGCGGCCGTGCCGCAGCGCGGCGCTCCCGTGAACGCGGCCCGGGCCGGTGAAAACACCGGCCGCTCCGGTCAGGCCGCGGCGTAGAGCCGGGCCACTTCGGCCCAGTTGACCACGTTCCACCACGCCTTGAGGTAGTCGGCGCGGCGGTTCTGGTACTTGAGGTAGTAGGCGTGTTCCCAGACGTCCACCCCCAGGATGGGCCGGCCCTCGCAGCCGGCAATGGCCTTGCCCATGAGCGGATTGTCCTGGTTGGGGGTGGAGGCGATTTCGAGTTTGCCACCATTGACCAGCAGCCAGGCCCAGCCGCTGCCGAAGCGGCCCAGGCCGGCGGCCTCGAATTTGGCCTTGAAGTCGTCGAAGCTGCCGAAGGCGGCGTTGATGGCCGCGGCCAGTTTGCCGGTGGGGGCGCCGCCGGCATTGGGGGCCATGATTTTCCAGAAGAAGGTGTGGTTCCAGTGGCCGCCGCCGTTGTTGCGGACCGCGCCCCGGATGTTTTCCGGGACGCTGGCCAGGTCGGCGAGCAGGGCCTCGAGGGATTTCGCCTCGAGGGCCGGGTTGCCGGCCAGGGCCTTGTTGAGGTTGTCCACGTAGGCCTTGTGGTGGCGGCCGTGGTGGATTTCCATGGTCATCGCGTCAATGTGCGGTTCCAACGCGTCCTTGGGATACGGTAGGGGAGGGAGTTCGTGTGCCATGGTTCGGTTGCCAGTTGTTTGCAGGTTCGTTGTGCTGACGTGCGTTTCGCGTGCGCCTCAAAATAGCATCCGCTCCCCCGCGCACAAGTCCGCCCGGGCCCTGGCGCGAGGGCCGGATTTCGCGCTTGCCGCGCGCGGCGGTCGGCAGAGATAAAGCCCAGCCGTGGATGGATTGGCTCAAGCCGACGCCGCGCTGTTCCGGGTGCTCAACCAGACGCTGACGCATCCGGTGCTGGACGCGGTGATGCCGTGGTTGAGCGGCAACCCGCTGTTTTTGCCCGCGCTGTTGCTCACGTTGGGGCTGTTGCTGTGGCGCGGCGGGGCGCGGGGGCGGGTTTGCGTGCTGCTGCTGTTGCTGGCCCTGGCGGCGGGCAACGCGGCGGTGGACGTGCTCAAAGAGGCCCTCGGCCGGCCGCGGCCCTTCGTGGACCTGCCGGAGACTCGGCTGCTCCTGGGCCGGGGCGGCAGCTTCAGCCTGCCCTCGGGGCACGCGATGAACTGGTTTCTCGCCCTGGCGGTGGTGGGTTGGTTTTACCCGCGCAGCCGCCGGGGGCTCTGGCCGCTGGCATTGGCGGTGAGTTATTCCCGCGTGTACTGCGGGGTGCATTATCCCGGGGACGTGCTGGCCGGCGCGCTGGTGGGATGGAGCGTCGGGCGGGGCGTGTTGCACGGCGCCGAGGGACTCTGGCGACTGGCCGGCCGGCGGTGGTTTCCACTCTGGTGGCAACGGCTGCCCTCCCTGCGGGAGCCGTCGCTTCGTCCCCCTACTGCGGCTGCCGCCCCGCCAACTGACGCGCCGATCCCGACCGACCCCGCCGAGGCGGACCGGCAATGGCTGCGTCTGGGTTATCTGCTGCTCGGCGTGTTGCTGGTGTTTCGCTGGGGCTACATCGCTTCCGGCACGATCGAGCTGAGCGAGGACGAGGCTTACCAGTGGCTGTGGTCGAAACACCTGGACCTCTCGTACTACAGCAAGCCCCCCATGATCGCCTATCTCCAGTGGGTGGGCACGCGGCTGTGGGGCGACACCGAACTGGGCGTGCGGTTCATGGCGCCACTGCTGGCGGCGGTCACGGGGCTGATGCTGCTGCGGTTCTTTGCCCGGGAAGTCAGCGCCCGCGCGGGGTTCTGGCTGGTGGTGATGTTGACCGTGACGCCGTTGACCGCGGTGGGGGCGGTGCTGTTGACGATTGACCCCCCGCTGGTGCTGTGCTGGACCGCCGCGATGCTGACCGGCTGGCGGGCGCTGCAACCCGAGGGCCGCACGCGCGACTGGCTGTGGACCGGGCTCTGGATGGGCCTGGGTTTTCTGAGCAAGTACACCGCGCTGCTCCAGGTCGTGTGCCTGGCCCTGGTCTTTGCCCTGCAACCGGAGACGCGTCGCCATCTGCGCCGGCCGGGGCCGTGGCTGGCGTTGGGGGTGCTGGCGGTCTGCACGCTGCCGGTGCTGGTTTGGAACGCCCGGCACGGCTGGATCACCGTCACGCATCTGGGCGAACGCGCCGGGCTGGACACGGCCTGGCGGTTTACGCCGAAGTACCTGCTCGAGTTCACCGGCGCGGTGGTGGGGCTGTTGAACCCGGTGTTTTTCGGCGGGGTGTTGTGGGCGATGGTCGGTCTCTGGCGGCAACGGAGGACGCAGCGGCTGGGGCTGTACCTGCTGTTGATGGGCGTGCCGGTGCTGCTGGGGCACGGGCTGTACACATGGCGGGCGCGGGTGCACCCGAACTGGATCGCCACCGCGGTGGTCCCGCTGTTCGCGGCGACGGCGCTGTGGGCCCACGCGCGCGCGCGCGCAGGGTGCCGTGGCGTGCCGCGGGCGCTGGGTTGGGGCGTGGGGCTGGGGCTGCTGCTCGTGGTGCCGCTGCACGAAACCCGCTGGGTGGCCCGGCTCACTGGCCAACCGCTGCCGCCGCGCGTGGACCCGCTCCGGCGGGTGCGGGGCTGGACCGAGACGGCGCGGGTGGTCGAGGCGGAGCGCCAGAAGCTCCTGGCCGAGGGGCGGCCGGTGTTTCTCATCGGCAATCATTACGGCATCACCGGCCTGTTGTCGTTCTACCTGCCGGAAGCGAAGGCGGCGGTCCGCGCCGGGCAACCCCGGGTGTTTTTCCGCTCGAGCGACGTGCCCGTGAACCAGTTCTTTTTCTGGCCGGGCTACCAGGACCGCAAGGGCCAAAACGCGCTGTTCGTGATGCCCACCGACCGCCCCCGCCCGCCGCCGGACCGGCTCGTGGCCGAGTTCGAGTCGGTAAGCGACCTGGGCCTGCACCCGGTGGTGGTGCGCGGGCAGACCTTGCGCCGGGTGCAGTTGTATGCCTGCCGGAACCTGCGCTGAACCGGCCCTTGCCGCCCCGGGCGCCACGCTGACCCACGCCTGGCCGGTGCGGGATTTCGACCTGGCCGCCACGCTTGAGTCGGGCCAGGTCTTCCGCTGGACGCCGGTGGACGGGGGCTGGGAAGGCATCGTGGCCGGCCGCTGGGTGCGGTTGACCAGCGGGCCCGCGGGGTTGACGGCGGAGTGCTGCGTGCCGCAGACGGACTGGGCCTGGCTGGGCCGCTGGTTGCGGGTCGAGGACGACCTGGCCGGCATCCTGGCGACCTTTCCGAACGACCCGCCGTTGCAGGCCGCGGTGGCGGCCTGGCGGGGGTTGCGGCTTTTGCGCCAGGAACCCTGGGAGTGTCTCGCGTCGTTCATCCTTTCCTCGACCAAGCAGATCGCCCACATCCGCGGCATCGTGGCCACGCTGTGCCGGCGGTTCGGCCAGCCGGTGCCGGTGCCGGCAGGACGGGAAGCCGGCTTTGCGTTTCCAACCGCGGCGCGGCTGGCCGAGGCCGGCGAGGCCGAACTGCGCGCCTGCGGCATGGGGTTTCGCGCCCCGTACCTGCGCGAGGCAGCCCGGCGGGTGGCGGCGGGGGAAATGCGCCTGGAAGTACTGGCGCGTCTGCCACTGGCCCAAGCGCGGGCGGAGCTGATGCGCCTGCCCGGCGTGGGCCGGAAGATCGCCGATTGTGTGCTGTTGTTTGCCGGCGGCTTCGAGGGGGCGTTTCCGGTGGATGTGTGGGTGCTGCGGGCGCTGCGGGCGCTTTACTTTCCCCGGCGCCGGGTGCCGCCGCGCCGGCTGCTGGCGTTCACGGAGACTCATTTCGGCCCCCACGCCGGCTACGCCCAGCAGTACCTGTTTCACTACATGCGCCGCCGCGGCGCGGTCGCGGAGCGGCGGTGACCAGGTCCTGACCGGCGCGGGCAAGCCGGCGGTCCTTGGGGAGGCAGCCCGCCGGCGTCGTTGGGGGCAGACCTCCGGCCGGGTACTCGGGCTGGGATTGCCATTTGAAGCGTTCCTGCCTGCCTGAGTTCCCCATTGCTCCCCTTTCGGACTTCGGATTTCGGACCTCTGCCCGGCGACCGCCGGCCGGCACGGGCCGGCCAGATTTTGTCCTGAAAACGGGCAATTCAGCCGTTGACCCTCCGGCGCACGTTCGCTTGAGTTGCGGCTTCCGCGCGGGGACCGGTCCGCCGCGCCGGACCACAAAACACGAACACGATTATGGCAAAGGCAACGAAAGCTCCGAAATACGTTTACCTCTTCGGCAACAAGAAGGCCGACGGCGACGGCTCGATGAAGCCCCTGCTCGGCGGCAAGGGCGCCAACCTGGCCGAGATGGCCCGCATCGGCCTGCCCGTACCCCCGGGCTTCACCATCACCACCGAGGTCTGCACCTACTACTACCAGCACAAGAAAACCTACCCGAAGGACCTCGACCCCCAGGTCAAGGCCGGCCTGGCCCACATCGAGAAAATCATGGGCACGAAGTTCGGCGACACCGCCGCCATGCCGCTGCTGGTGTCCGTGCGCTCCGGCGCGCGCGACTCGATGCCCGGCATGATGGACACGATTTTGAACCTCGGCCTCAACGACCGGACCGTGCTGGCGCTGGTCCGGGCCACCAACAACGAGCGCTTCGCCTGGGACTGCTACCGCCGCTTTGTGCAGATGTACGGCGACGTCGTCATGGGTGTGCAGAAGCGCCCGGGCGAGGACCACGAGCCTTTCGAGACCGTCATCCACGGCCTCAAACACGAGCGCTACGGCGCGGACATCGAGGACACCCGGCTGACCGTGGACGACCTCAAGGAACTGGTGAAGCGCTTCCAGGTGCTCATCAAGGACCGCACCGGCGGCAAGGAGTTCCCGCAAGACCCGTGGAAGCAGCTCTGGGGCGCCATCGGCGCGGTGTTCGGCTCGTGGATGAACGACCGGGCCATCGTGTACCGCCGCAAATACAACATCCCCTCCGAGTGGGGCACGGCGGTGAACGTCCAGGCCATGGTCTATGGCAACACCGGCGAGCGCTCCGGCTCGGGCGTTGCGTTCACCCGCAACCCGGCCAACGGCGAGAAGGAGTTTTACGGCGAGTTCCTCATCAACGCCCAGGGTGAGGATGTGGTGGCCGGCATTCGCACGCCCGAACCGGTGGTCCAGCTCAAAAACCACCTGCCCGAGGCCTACAAGGAACTCGAGCGCATCCGCGCCATCCTCGAAAGGCACTTCAAGGACGTGCAGGACTTCGAGTTCACCATCCAGGACGGCAAGGTCTTCATGCTCCAAACCCGCAACGGCAAGCGCACCGCCCTGGCCGCGCTCAAGTTCTCGATGGACATGGTGCGGGAGAAGCTCATTGACTGGAAGACCGCCATCCGCCGCAACCCGGCCGACCAGTTGGACCAGTTGCTGGCGCCCATCTTCGATCAAAAGGCCGAGAAAGCCGCCGAGGTCATCGCCACCGGCCTGCCCGCCGGCCCCGGCGCGGCCACCGGCAGGATGTATCTGAGCTGGGAACGCGCCGTGGCCGCCGCTGAGCGGGGCGAGAAGGTCCTGCTGGTGCGCAACGAAACCACGCCCGAAGACCTGCGCGGCATGATTGCCGCCGAGGGCATCCTCACCGCCAAGGGCGGTGTCAGCTCGCACGCCGCGCTGGTTGCCCGCCAGATGGGCAAGGTCTGCATCACCGGCGCGGGCGCGCTGCAGCTCGACTACGAGAAGCGCACCCTCACCGTCAACGGCCGGACCTGGAACGAGGGCGACTGGCTCTCGATCAACGGCACGCTGGGCAATGTGTATGCCGGCCAGATTCCCACCGCGCCCTCCGAGATCGTGCAGGTGCTCATCCACAAGACCCTCGATCCCAGGGCCGCCAAGACCTACCAGATGTTCAAGACCCTCATGGACTGGTGCCGCAAGGTCACCCGCCTCGAGGTCCGCACCAACGCCGACAACCCGGAACAGACCGAAAACGCCCTGGCCTTCGGCGCCACCGGCATCGGCCTCTGCCGCACCGAACACATGTTTTTCGAGGGCAACCGCATTGACGCCATGCGCGAGATGATCCTTGCCGACAACGTCGAGGACCGCAAAAAGGCGCTGGCCAAGCTGCTCCCTTACCAGAAGGGCGACTTCGTGGGCATCTTCAAGGCGTTGAAAGGCTATCCCGCCACCATCCGCCTGCTGGACCCGCCGCTGCACGAGTTCCTCCCCCACGAGGAAGCCGCGCAAAAAGACCTGGCCGCCAAGATGGGCGTGCCGGTCGAGAAGATCCAGCAGCGGGTCAAGGAGCTGCACGAGTTCAACCCCATGCTCGGCTTCCGCGGCTGCCGCCTGGGCATCGTGTATCCGGAAATCTCCGAGATGCAGGCCCGCGCCATCTTCGAGGCTGCCGCCGAGGTGCAGAAACAGGGCATCAAGGTGCGGCCGGAAGTCATGATCCCGCTGGTCGGCTTCAAGAAGGAACTGGACCTCCAGGCCGAGCTGGTCCACCGCGTCGCCCGCGAGGTCATGGCCGAGCAGAAGGTCAAACTCACCTACCTGGTCGGCACCATGATCGAGGTGCCGCGCGGCGCCCTCACCGCCGACGAGATCGCGCAGACCGCGCAGTTCTTCAGCTTCGGCACCAACGACCTCACCCAGACCTGCCTGGGCATGAGCCGCGACGACTCCGGCTCCTTCATCCCCGCCTACACCGAGCTGGAAATCGTGAAGAAGAATCCGTTCGCCACCATTGACCAGACCGGCGTGGGCCAGTTGATGAAGATCGCGGTGGAGAAGGGCCACAGCACGCGCGCGGACCTCAAGCTGGGCATCTGCGGCGAGCACGGCGGCGACCCCGACTCGGTGAAGTTCTGCCACCGGCTGGGGCTGACCTATGTGAGCTGTTCGCCCTTCCGCGTGCCGGTGGCCCGTCTGGCCGCCGCGCAGGCCGCCCTGGAAGAGGAAGCCGCCAGAGTCGCGGCCCCCAAGCCGGCCCGGAAGAGGTAAGTTTTTGTCGCCGCGAAGTGACAGGGTGCGGACGCCTCGACGTCCAGCACGCAGGGGCCGACAGCCCACGTGGTCAATGCCCGCCCCGCCGCTCTGGGAAACCGGGGCGGCTTTTTTTAACCGGTGGGGTGGTTCTGTGGATCGGCAAAACGGCTTCAATTACCGGGCGGCCGCAACGTGAGGCGTACGCGTGACCTGGCCCGTGATGGTTCACCACCAAGGCACGAAGATACCAAGCCTGGGGCTTTGCTTTGTGCCTTGGTGTCTTGGTGGTTGTGGTGCGGGTTCACCCCAGACCGCTCGGACCGACGCTTCGCGTCGCCGGACCGTGATTCCCCCGAGGGGTGTTGGCCGGCCCCACGACTGCCTGGCGATCGAACACAACCCCGCCGCAACGCTGCCAGCGCCTCGGCGATTTCGCGGCCCTTGGCCTCGATGAAGGCGATCAATTCCTCGGGCGGGCGCGGGGCCAGGCCCGTGATGGTTCACCCCCAAGACACGAAGACACCGGGTTTTGGTCCTCGCTTTGTGTCTTTGTGCCTTGGTGGTTGCTCGGCGGCGGCGGGGCGGCCCAGTCGCGCCAGCGGTAGGGCGCTTCGAGCGAGGGCCGGAACGGGATGCCCAGGGCCTCGGCCTCCTGTTGTTCGCGGCGCTCCTGCTCGTCGAGGAGGCGCAGGAACAGAATCCAAGTCAGCTCCGGCACGTATTGCATGGCGCCGGCGCAGTTGCCCCGGCGCATGATGTCGCAGATGCTCCAGACGACCTGGTCCACCGATTGCGGCGTGACGAGGCGTTTGTGGTCGGTTCGCTTCATTTCACCACAAGGACACGAAGGCACCAACGGTCAGAGGGCGAGCCGGTTGATGCCTTCCTTGATGACCGGCACGTTGAAGTTGATCAGCAGGGCCAGGCGGCAGCCGGTCAACTTGAGGTAGGTCAGCGCCTGGGCCTTGTGGACCGGCAGCAGGTTTTCCACGGCCTTGATCTCGACGATGACCGCGTCGCTGACCAGCAGGTCCAGCCGCAGGCCGGCATCCAGGCGGACACCGTCGCAGTGCACGGGCAGCACCACCTGCTGGCGCACGGAAAGGCCGCGTTTGCGCAGTTCGTGAGCCAGGCAGACCTCGTAAACGCTTTCGAGCAGACCCGGGCCCAGGGCGGTGTGGACCGCATAGGCGGCGCCACGATCTGGCGGGCGATTTCGTCGGTCTCGGGTGGGATGGGTTTCATGGTGTTGGTTTCACCACAAAGACACGAAGGCACAAGGCTTTTTTGATTTGCGCCCTGGTGTCTTGGTGTCTTCGTGGTTCATCACCCCGCCAGCCGCTCCCGCGAGAGGAACCACCAAGGCACCAAGGTTTTTGGGCCTGTTTCTTGGGGGCTTGGTGGTTCGTCACGCCGCCGTCAGCGGGTGCTTTTTCGCCTCAGAGATGCCGGATGCGGTGGCGGTATTTCTCGAGCAGGCGCTCGTTGTGGTCGTCGCCGCGGGTGTTGCTGCTGATGTACATCTCGGGCGCCACGCCGCGGGCCAGGGCCAGCTCGACCGCGCGCACCTGGATGAGCTGAATGATGAGCAGGCCGACCAGGGAGGAGGTCGAGCCGATGGGCCCGGGCATGCCGGGGAACTGGAGCCAGGCGTCGCCGTTGGGGCCGCAGTTGTCGATGACCACCTCGGCGACGTCGGCGAGTTTTAGACCGGAGGGGTGGCGGGAGGGCCAGGCGTCGCTCTGGGCGCGGTTGAGGATGGCGGCCACGCGCAGGCCCTTTTCGCGGCCGGCCAGGGCCATCTCGATGGGCACGGCGTTGCGGCCGGAGTTGGAAACGACGATGAGGACGTCGCCGGCGGCGACGGGGTAGTGGGCGATGAGTTGGGCGGCGAAGCCCGGTTCGCGCTCGGTGTAGGTGGCCTGGATGGCGTTTTCGTGAAGCATGATGCGGGGGTCGAGCATGGGCACGGCGTGGGCCAGGCCGCCGGCGCGGTAAAAGACCTCCTCGGCCACCAGGTGGGAGTGGCCGGTGCCGAAGACGTAGAGCCAGCCGTCGCGAGCCAGGGCTTCGCCCAGCCAGCCGGCCACGGTCTCGAGGGCGTCGCCCTGCGTGGCGCGGAGCCGGTGCAGGGTGTCGAGGGTGATGGCGAAGAAGCGGTCCAGGGCGGTGCTGGTCTCAGGCGGCGGCGCGGGGGGCGGTTCCATTTCCATTGGCGGGGCGGTGGTGTTCGAGGCGCCTGGCGATGGCGAAGGCGATTTCCATGGCCTGTTCGTAGTTCAGGCGCGGGTCGCAGAGGGTGTGGTAGGCGGTGTCCAGGTCGGTTTCGCGCACGCCGCTGGCGCCGCCGACGCATTCGGTGACGTTCTCGGCGGTGAGCTCGAAGTGCACGCCGGCCAGCCAGGAGCCGAGCGACTGGTGGATGTCAATCGAGGCCAGCAGTTCGTCGAGAATGGCCTCGCAGTGCCGGGTCTTGCGGCCGCTGGCGGTGCAGACGGTGTTGCCGTGCATGGGGTCGCAGACCCAGGCGGGGCGGTGCCCGGACTCGGCCACGGCGGTAATCAGGCCGGGCAGGATCTGGCGCACCTGGCGCGCGCCGATCCGGGCGATGAGCACGGTGTCGCCCGGCTCGCGGTCGGCATCGAGCACGTCGAGCAGGCGCAGGAGTTCGGCCGGGGTGATGGCGGGGCCGATTTTGACCCCCACCGGGTTGCGCAGGCCGCGGAAGTACTCGACGTGGGCGCCGTCCACGGCGCGGGTGCGTTCGCCGATCCAGGGCAGGTGGCAACCCAGGTTGTACCAGCCCTGGCGGCGGGGTACGCGGCGGGTGAGGGCGGTTTCGTAGTGCAGGCTCAGCCCCTCGTGGCTGGTGTAGAACTCGGTGTGGGTGAGCTGGTCCATGCGCTGGCCGGTGAGGACTTCCATCAGCTCGATGGCGTTGGCCACCAGCCGCACGCGGCGGGCGTAGTTCTGGCGGCTTTCCGGGGTGAGGCCGCCCTTGTCCAGGAAGTTCAGGTCCCAGTACTCGGGGTGGTGCAGGTCGGCAAAGCCGCCCTCGACCAGCGCACGGATGAAGTTGAGGGTCATGGCCGCGTGCTGGTAGGCGGCCACCAACCGTTCGGGGTCGGGCTGCCGGGACCGGGGATCGAACGGGGCGGCGTTGATAAGGTCGCCGTAGTAGGAGGGCAGGGTCTGGCCTCCCCGCGTCTCGGTCGGGCTGGAGCGCGGCTTGGCGTACTGGCCGGCGAAGCGCCCGATGCGGATGATGGGGCACTTGAGGCCGTCGGTCAGCACCAGGCTCATCTGCAGCAGGATTTTGAGCTTGCTGGTGATGATGTCCGGGCGGCACTCGGCGAAGCTCTCGGCGCAATCCCCGCCCTGGAGGATGAATTGCCGGCCGGCGGCGGCCTCGGCGATGCGCGTGCGCAGCCGTTCGATCTCCCAACTGGTCACCAGCGGCGGGTAGGCGCTGACGCGGGCAATGGCCCGCTGGAGGGCTTCCGGGTCCGGGTACGTCACCGCCTGTTGGACCGGGCGGCTTTGCCAACTGGTCGGGCTCCAGTCCGGCGGGGCCGGACGGTCGGGAGCGGCCGCGGGCAAGGACGACAAGGTCTTCATGCAAAGCCGGGATTTTTCCGCGCCGTCCGGGCGGGACGCGAGTGAAAATTGGGGCGCGGCGACGCCGTGGCGGGGGTCAGGGCTTGCGGATGCTCAGGCGGAAGAAGGCGGAGGCGGCCGGTTGCACCGCCACCGGGTGTTGGAGCCCGGCGCCGGTGCCCGGCAGGTCCACGGCGTCGGGCAGGGGCGCAAACGGGCCTGCGGGCGCCGGCGCCTGTTCGAGGGTGTACAGGCGGCCGGGCGCGGTGGCCCAGGCGAGCGTCACCTGGTCCGGGGCGGGACCGGGCGCCAGGTGCAGTACCGGCCGGCTCTGCGGGTCGGCCGGGTCCAGGCCGGCGAGATAGGACTGCCAGAGCGGCAGGCCGTTGGCGCCCGGGCGGGTGACGGCGGTCTCGAAATCTTCCGTCACGCCCTGCGCGGCCAGCCACCAGAGCGGTGTGGGGAAGTTGGTGGTGAGCAGCTCGGCAAATTCGGCCCCCACGGCCAGGTCGCCGGTCAATTCGAGGGTCAGGGGATTGGCCTCGCTGGTCACGTCGCCGGTCCAGCGGCGGAAGACGAACCACGGCTCCGGCACGGCGCGCAATTCGACGCGGCTGCCCGCCGGGTAGGTTTGTTCTCCGGCCGCCGGCTCCACGCGGCCCCAGGCCGGTTCGTTCACCCGCACGGTGAGCCGGACCGACGCGGGCGGCGCGACCCTGAGCCGCACCTCGCGCGTGGTGTTGCCCAGGCCGGTGGTGGTGTTGAGGAAGCCGAGCGTTTCGCGGTATTCGCCCTCGGGCAGGGCCGCCGCCCGGGCGGTGTCCAACGCGACGCGCACGGTCAGGCTTTCGCCCGCGGCGAGCGTGCCCTCGGCGGGCTCGACCTGGAGCCAATCGGCGGTGCGGGTGACGCTCCAACGCAGGCCGGAGGAACCGACGTCGGTCAGGGTGAAGTGGGTTTCCGCGGGTGCGAACGGTCCGCCCGGCGGGCCGGAGAGGCCCCACGGGTCGCCGGGGCTCACGTCCAGGACGCCCGGCGGGGTGTCGGGGAGGTTCACGGCGAAGGTGCCCAGGGTGGCGCCCGGCGCGGCGTTGCCGAAAACGTCTTCCACCTCGGCCTCCTGGAGGGTGACGGTGTAGGTCCCGTTGTGCGCGGCCTGCCACCCGCCGTCGGGGGCGGGGATGGCGTAGGTGGCGACCACGGCCGCGGCGTCCAGCGGCGCGTCGGCGCCGAGGAATTCCGCCGGGGCGTTGTAACCGTTGGGTCCGGTCACCCGCAGGTCGGCCGCGTCCAGGCTGGCCAGCCGTACGGCGGTGTCGTCGGTGTAGCGCACGGTGCAAAGGTGGTTGGGCGAGCCGGGCTGGGTGAGCGTGGCCACGCTGAGTTCGGCCGCGGGCGGGAGGGTATCGAGGGTGCCTTCGCCGAGCACTTCCACGTCGTCCAGGTGCCAGCCCAGGTCGTTCTGGCCGGCGTTCGAGGCCAGGCCCCAGCGCAGTTGGAGCGTGGCGCTGCCGACCACGCTGGCGGGCAGGGCGTACTGGACCGGGCGCCAGCCGGTGTCCTGCACGCGGCTGGTGGTGGACCAGACGCGCACCCACTGGACGCCGTTGGTCGAGGCCTCGATCGTGGCGGTGTCGTTGGGGCGCAGGCGCAGCCAGCGCTGGAAACGCACGCTCAGGGCGGTGCTGCCCCGGGTGTTGATGGGCGGGGTGGTGGCGTAACGCGGGCTCAGGGAGTTCTCGTAGTTGCCGCTGAGGTCGTAGCCGAGAATCCGGCGGCCGGTGGCGCCGCCGCTCGGGCCGCCCGCGGGGTAGGCCGGTTCGCCGTACTGCCAGAGCGGGTCCAGGGTCCAGCCGGGGTCTTCGTCCATGAAGGCCGCGTAGTACACCCGCGGCACGGCCACGCGGAACTCGCCCAACCGGCCCGCGGGGGCCCAGGCACCCTCGGTGTCGGCCACCTGCCGGGGTTCGAGCCAGACGGTATAGGTGCCGTTGTGGGCCGCGGACCACACCGGGCCCTCGGGCGGCGGGAGACTGTAAGTGACCCGCCGCGGCGTGCCGTCGAGGAGGACATCCGCCGTGACGAACCGGGCGCGCTGGTCGTCGCCGCCGGGTCCGGTGACCCGCAGGTCGGCGTCGTCCAGCGTGGCGACGTTCACCGCCACGTTGTCCGAGTAAACCACCGTGAGCCGGTGTTCGGTCTGACCGGGCTGGGTCAGGTCCGCGCCGGCCAGTTCGGCCGCGGGCGGGGTGCTCACGCCGGCGGGGTCGGTCACCCAGCCGGACAGGAAATACTGCCCCAGGCAGCCATAGACCGTGTAACCGGTGGGCGCGGGCGCGAAGGGGTCGCCGGCGCCGGTGGAGCGGACGGCCAGGTAATACAGGCCGGCGGGGAGGTTGGTGGCGAGGACCGCCGGGGTGGTGTTGGGCGGGTTGTTGGTGAGCAGCAAGGTGCCGCCGGCGTCGTACAACTCCAGCAGCAGGTCGAGGTTGCCGCCGTGCGTGCCCGAGGCCATGAGCCATGGGTTGACCTCGAGGCGGAGCGGGCCGGGCCCGGTGACCAGGGAAAACCAGTCCGCATCGCCGGGCCGTTCGAGCACACCCTTGTTGGCGGGCTGGGCATTGGTCGGGTCGGTCTCCGGGGTGGTGGACACGATGTTGGTGCGGCCGCTGAGCACGACGGCCGTGGCGGTGGCCGGAGTGTTGCCGTGGTCGTCGGTGCGGTAGGTCAGTTTGCTGGCGAGGATGGCCAGGTCGTCCTGGGAGTTGTTGGCCTGGTAGTACTCGCCCCGGGACCACTGGGTGACGTTGCGTTGGTAGCCCGCGCCCATGATCGGCGCCCACGAAAGGTCGCCGCTGCCGTGGCCGGTATAGTACTCGGTGCCGTCGGTCTTGCCGTCGTGGCTCAGGCCCAGGTTGTGCCCCAGCTCGTGGGCAACCGCCTCGGCGATGTTCGCCTCCGAGTTGCCCAGGTTGTCGTGGTAAATCCATGCCGGGCGGTAGCGGGCGTAGAGCGTGCTGCCGAAGACGTTGACGTAGGCGATGCCGCCGGCGTCGCTGGCCGGGTTGGGCTGGCCGTTGGCGTCCAGGTGCCGGGTGATCAACGCCATGCCGGTGCGGCTGGTGAAACTGGCCGGCCGCTCGGTGGTCACGTCCACGTGAAACGGCGCGTAATCCTCGGCCACGCGCTGCCAGACCCGGCGGATAATCCCCTGCTCGGTGTCGTTGAAGGTGGTGTCGTCGCCGTCCACGCTGAAGGCCCGGGCGGGAATCGTGGTGCGGCCCAGCTCGGTGTTCCAGAGCGTGCCGGTGACGTCTTCCCCGGTGAAGTTCAGGTACAAGACGTTGGGCGCGCCCGGCCGGCTGTGGAACACGAGCGCGGCGGGAAACGGACTGACCGGCAACGCGGCGGCATCGGGACCAGCCGCCGCGCCGGAGTCGGCCGCCGCGGGGGCGCGGTTCTCAGTGGGCGGCCCCGTGAAGCGGCACACGTAGTAAACGCCACCCTCGCGGTCGGCCGCCAGCGAGGCCAGGTCCTGCGCGGTGAAATGGAAACTGCGCAACCACTGCCCGGCGCGCTCCCGGGCCGCGGGCGGCAACGCCTCGAGATGACTGCGGAAACGGCCCGGCGGCAGTTCTTCGAGCCGTTGCCAGCGGCCGGGAGCAAACTCGCCCGGCTCGGGGGGCCGCGTGGCCGCCGGCGTGACCTGGCCAAGCCCGGGAAGGCCGGCCGCCACCAGGGCGATCCACGCCCGCACACCCCACCCTGCCCACCGCGCTCCGCCGCCCCCGGCGGCCGCATCCGGACGCCTGACTTCCCGTTTCATGGCCACTTGCCCTTCCCCCGCGGCATTTTTTGTGCCGGCTGCGGTCTTTGCCAATTGCACCCCCGGGCGCCGGGCGACCCTCGCCGCCGGCCGGCGCCCCCGGCCCGGCTCAGGCCAGGCCGGCGACGACCTGCCCGATAGCGGCCAGCCCCGCCTCGGCCTCGGCGCGGCTCAGGTTCAGGGGCGGCAGCAACCGCACGACCTGCGTCCCGGCGGGCACGGTGAGCACCCCGGCTTCGTGAAGGCGATGCACGACCTGCAACGCCGGCGGTTGGTCCCGGGCGGCCAGGGCGGGGATTTGCTCGCGCGGGGCCAGCTCGAACCCGAGCATCAGGCCCAGGCCGCGGACCTGGCGAATCACGCCGGGATACCGGGCCGCGAGCGCTTCCAGGCCGGCCTTGAGGAAGGCGCCCTGGGCGCGGGCGTTGTCGGCCAGGTGCTCCCGTTCGATCACCTCGAGGACGCGCAGCGCCACCGCGCAGGCCAGCGGGGTGCCGCCGAAGGTGGTGGCGTGCGTGCCCGGCCCGAGCAGGTCCTGGTAGGGCGCGCGCACCCAGAAGGCACCGATGGGAAAACCGCCGCCGAGCGACTTGGCCATGGAAACCGCGTCCGGCAGAAAGGCCTCGCCGCCGGGCACCCCTTCGAGGAGACGCTGGAAGCTCTGGAACCGGCCGGTCCGGTAATGCCCGCATTGCACGCCGTCCATCAGGAGCAGCAGCCGGTACTCGTCGCAGAGCGCGCGCAGGCCCAGCAGGTACTCCGGCGTGGCGGGTGTGACGCCGCCCTCGCCCTGCACCCCTTCGATGAGGATGGCCACCGTGGCGGGCGAGAGCGCGGCGCGCGCCGCCGCCAGGTCGTTGAAGGGGATGTGGCGGAACCCGGCCACCATCGGCCCGAAGCCCTTTTTGACCTTGTCCTGCCCGGTGGCGGCGATGCCGGCCAGCGTGCGGCCGTGGAAGGAGTTGAGCGCGGTGAGAATCTCGAACCGGCCCTCGTCGTGGCCGAAGCGGCGGGCCAGCTTGTACAGGCCCTCGTTGGCCTCGGCGCCGCTGTTGGCGAAGAACACCTTGCCCGGGCCCAGGCGTTGCACCAGCGCCCCGGCCAGCCGGCCCTGGAGTTCGTGGTAGTAGAGGTTCGAGACGTGGATGAGGCGACGGGACTGGTCGAGCAACACTTCGCTCAGTGCCGGGTGGGCGTGGCCCAGGCAGTTGACCGCGATGCCGCCGCCCAGGTCCAGGTAGCGGCGACCGCGCACGTCCCACACGTAACTGCCCGCACCGTGCGTGAGGGCCAGCTCGAAGCGCCCGTAGCTGGGCACCACGTAGTCCTGAAACAGTTTCTGGACGGCCGCAAAACCGTCCGCCGCCGGGCCGGCCGGCGAGGTTGGCTCATTCATGTGGCGGGCAGCTTAACCACCACAACCGCCCCGGAACGCAAGCGGATTTTTCCCCGCCTTGACGCGCGGGGCCCGGCAGGCGACAACCCCGGGACCATGATTCGTCGCGCCCTGCTCTCCGTGTACGACAAGACCGGCATCGTGGACCTGGCCCGGGTCCTGGCGGGGCTGGGTGCGGAGCTGCTCTCGACCGGGGGGACGGCCCGTGCGTTGCGTCTGGCCGGGCTGCCCGTCACCGAGTTGAGCGAATTCACCGGGTTCCCCGAAATCCTCGACGGCCGGGTCAAGACCCTCCATCCCCGGGTGCACGGCGGGTTGCTGTACCTGCGCGACCACCCCGAGCACGAGGCCGCCGCCGCCCGGCACGATCTGCGCCCGATTGACCTGGTGGTGGTGAACCTCTACCCGTTCGAGGCCACCGTGGCCAAACCCGACGTCACCCTCGCCGAGGTCATCGAAAACATAGACATCGGCGGCCCGGCCATGCTCCGCAGCGCCGCCAAGAACCACGTCTCGGTGACCGTCGTGACCGACCCGGCCGATTATCCCGAGGTGATCGCCCAACTCCGGGAGCGGGGCGATACCACGCTCGAGCTGCGCCGCCGCCTGGCCGCCAAAGTCTATGCCCGCACCGCGGCCTACGATGCCGCCATCGCCGCGCACCTGCCGCGGTTTTTCGCCGCCGCCGAGGGCCGCCCCGCCCCGGCGCGCGCGCCCGCCACGTTGCACCTGGAAGCCCCGCTGGTGCAAACCTTGCGGTACGGGGAAAACCAGCACCAGGCCGCCGCGCTCTACGGCCGCTTCCCCGAGTTTTTCCGCCAGCTCCACGGCAAGGAACTTTCCTACAACAACATCCTGGACCTCACCGCCGCCGCGGCGCTCCTGGCGGAATTCGCCGGCGACCCACCCACCCTGGCCATCCTCAAGCATACCAACCCCTGCGGCGTGGGCCAGGGGGCCAGTCTGCGCGAGGCCTGGGAGAAGGCCTTCGCCACCGACCGCCAGGCGCCCTTCGGCGGGATCATCGCGGTGAACCAGCCGCTGGACGCGCCCTGCGCCGAGGCCATGGCCGAGATTTTCAGCGAGGTCGTCGTCGCCCCGGACTTCACCCCCGAGGCCCTGGCCGTGCTGCAGAAGAAAAAACACCTCCGTCTGCTGCGCGTGTTGCAGGACCCGCGCCGGGCGGTGGATTGGGAAGTGCGCAGCGTGGGGGCCGATTCCTACCTCTGGCAGGAGAGCGATCGCCGGCCGCTCGCGGACGCCGACCTCAAAGTGGTCACCCGCCGCGCGCCCACCGAGGCCGAGTGGCGCGCGTTGCTCTTCGGCTGGCGCGTGGTCAAACACGTCAAGTCCAACGCCATCGTCTATGCCGCCGCCGACCGCACCCTGGGCATCGGCGCCGGCCAGATGAGCCGCGTGGACGCCAGCCGCATCGCGGTGTGGAAGGGCCGCGAGGCGGGCACGCTGCCGCCGCCGGGCCAGAAACCGGCAGCAGAATGCGTGGTGTGCAGCGACGCCTTTTTCCCGTTTCCGGACGGCCTGATCGCCGCGGCCGAGGCGGGCGCCACCGCAGCCATTCAACCCGGCGGCTCGGTGCGCGACGCCGAGGTCATCGCCGCCGCGGACGAGCGCGGGCTGGCCATGGTCTTCACCGGCCGACGGCACTTCCGGCATTGAGGGGCGAGCTGTGGGCCATTGGTTCCGTGAGTTTCGAGCCTTGCGTCGAGACGTCACCGGCCGGAAAACGAGACGGGTGGGCCGGCGATAGGTTCAGGCCTCGGGAATTGCGGCGAGGCGTCCGCACGATTCGGAGGCTGGCGCCATCCCTCGATCCGGTACTGGTGCGGCAACCAGGTTTTCAACCGACCAGCCCGTCGGGGTTGCAGACTCTGACCTCGAGAGCCCCGAAGCGCCGGGAATACGCCGGCCCGGCCAGGGGAGTGACCAGAAAATTCCGGCCTCGGGGATGGTAAGCCCGAAACGCCCGGAGCGAGACCGGGTCGAAGGCGTTGGGGTCCCATTTGCACTCGACGGCATCCACCGCCTCGCGCCGATGCGCCAGCACGAAGTCCACTTCATGCCCGGCCTTGTCCCGCCAGTAGCGGACCGGGGTGTCGGGAAACAGCGCCAGGAGACTTTCCAGCACCAGATGTTCCCAGAGCGGGCCGCAGTCGTCCGGGCGTAACGGGTCCCAACCGCGAGCGAAACTCACGAACCCGGTGTCGAAGCCATACACCTTGGGCTGGCGGACCAGCTCTTTTTGTCCACCGCCGTGGAACGGCCGCACAACGGTGACCGCGTGGGTAATCTCCAGGGCCCGCAGGTGACTCTCCGCGGTGGGGCGGCTGATGCCCAGTTCCGAGGCCGCCCGCGTAACTTCCAGTTGCCCGCCGCTTTGTCGCAGCACGTATTCAAACAAGGCATTGAACCGGTTCACATCGCGGAAACCGAACAGACGCTGGATGTCTCGGGCAAAGAACGAGTCCATCCATTCCCGGTAAAACGCCGGCTGCTTGGTCTCGCTCAGCAGGGCCGAGGGCAGGCCTCCGTGGAGCAGGCGCCGCTGGAGGGGGGCGTTGCCAAAGGCCGCCAGTTCGCTCCACAACACCGGGACCAAATGCACCAGCCGTTTGCGGCCGGCCAGCGTGTCGCGGAATTTCCGGCTCGCGGCCAGCGTGGAGGAGCCTGTGGCCAGGATTTTCAATTGGGGGAACAGGTCGGCCCCCAGCTTGAGCACGCGGCTGGGGTCGCGGAGCTGGTGGATTTCATCAAACACCACCACCGGCTTGGGGCTGTCGCGGTAAAACAACAAGGGGTCGCGCACCATGTCCTCCACCACCGGCAGGTCGCAGTTGACATACAAGATGCGCGCCTCGCCAAGCTGTTGCGCCAGCGTGGTCTTGCCCGAGCGCCGGACGCCGCAGAGCCAGACAATCGGGGCCTCGCGCCAGGCCGACTCGAGGCGTTGCAGCCAGAAAGGCCGTGGAATCATGCAGCCGTAGTTTCCGTTTGGTCGGACCAATTGTAAAGTACGGTTGCACTTTGGTGCTGTGCCAACTCGGCCGCCCTGCATTGCCGGGCAGCCTTGGACCGGTCGCCCTCGGGCTTTGCGCCGAAGGTCCGCCCCGTTTTAAGCTCCGCCCAGCGTGGCACCCCCGCAAAAAGCCTCTCCACCGCGCGGCGGTCGGCGCCGAGCAACGACCCCGTGGTCGCTGTGGATCGCCGGGCTGGCGGCCGTAGCGCTGCTGGTGCTCCGGTGGCACGGACCGCGGCCGGCCGCTCCCGCGACCCCGGGAACCACCGGGGCCACCGCCGTCGTGCCCGACCAGGCCCTCATTCATGCCGAATACGCCGGCTCGGCCAGTTGCCGCGAGTGTCATGAAGCGGCCTACGCGGCGTGGGAAACCTCGCATCACGCCCTGGCGGAACGACCCACGGACCCGGCCCAGGATCGGGAGGCCTTTGACCCGCCCCGCCAGTTTGCGCACGGCTCCCAACACACCGCGGTCGGCATCACGGCCGACGGGTTCGAGGCCAGCGCCCGTGGCTCGAGCGGCCTCCAGGAGAGCCTGACGGTGGAACGCGTCATCGGCCACGACCCGCTGCGGCAATTCCTGGTGCCCTTCCCGGGCGGCCGCTGGCAGGTGCTCGAGGCGGCTTGGGACCCGCACCGCCGCGAGTGGTTCAACGTCTTCGGGACCGAGGACCGCCAGCCCGGCGAATGGGGACACTGGACCGGCCGGGGCATGAACTGGAACAGCATGTGCGCCGGCTGCCACAACGTGCGCGTCCGCAAAAACTACGACCCCGCCACGGATGCCTACCGCACCGCGTGGGTCGAGCACGGCGTGGGCTGCGAGTCCTGTCACGGCCCGCTGCGGCGGCATGTGGACTGGCGCCGGCGCTTTCCGGACCGGACCGTGCCGGACCCCACGCTGCCCGTGCTCTCGCCCCGCCAAATGTTGGCCACCTGTGCCGCCTGCCACGCCCGCCGTGGCGAACTGACCGGTGATTTCGCGCCGGGCGCGGACTTCTTCGACCACTTCAGCCCGAGCATCGTGGACGAATCGGACCTGTTCTACCCCGACGGCCAGGTGCGGGAGGAAGACTTCGAGTACGCGGCCTTCCTGGGCAGCCGCATGGGCGCGGCCGGTGTGACCTGTCAGGACTGCCACGAACCGCATTCGGCCAAGACCCGGCTGCCCGGCAACTGGCTCTGCCTGCGCTGCCACAACGGCAGTGATCCCCGGGCGCCGGTCATCGAACCGGTGCACCACAGCCACCACCGGGTGTTTGGCTACGACACCAATGGCATCCCGCAGCTCGTGGACCTGGCGGCCTACGACCCGCGTCGCATCACCGAGACCGGCGGCGAATGCGTGGCCTGCCACATGCCGGTCACCATCTACATGCAGCGGCATCCCCGGCACGACCACGGCTTCACCATTCCCGACCCCCGGCTGACCCGCGAATGGGGCATTCCCAATGCCTGCAACCGCTGCCACACCGACCAATCGGTGGACTGGGCCCTCGAACACACCGAGCGCTGGTATGGCGAAAAAATGGAACGCCCCTCCCGGCAACGCACCCGGGTGATTGCCGCCGCCCGCCTCGGCGATCCCGGCGCGCGCGCGCCGTTGCTCGCGCTGCTCAACGCCGAGACCAACGCTTACTGGCAGGCGGTCGCGGCCGGCCTGCTGGGGACGTGGGTGGACGACCCCGCCGTGGCCGCCGCGCTGCGCGCCCGCCTGACCCACCCGCACCCGCTGGTGCGGGAACGCGCCGCCCGGGCACTCGAACCCCGCGCCCCCGCCGAGCACGACACCGCCGCCGCCCTGGCCGCGCGGCTCGAAGACCCGGTCCGCGCCGTGCGTCTGGCCGCCGCCTGGGCCTTGCGGGATCGGCTGGACCCGGATTCCCGCCCCGGGCGCGAGTTGCGGCACCTGCTGGACCTCCACGCCGACCAACCCGCCGGCCAAATGCAGCGCGGCGCCCTGGCCCTGGAACGCGGGGACCTAGAGGCCGCCCTGGCCGCTTACGCCCGTGCCGCGGCGTGGGACCCGAATGCGGCGCTCATCCGGCACGACTACGCGGTGGCGTTGAGCCGGGCCGGGCGCGTGCGCGAGGCCCTCGAACAGTTGCAGGCCGCCTGTCACTTGGCGCCCCGCGAGGCCGAGTACGCCTTCAAGTTGGGCCTGGCGTGGAACGAACTCGGCCAACTGCCCGAAGCCGCCGCCGCCCTCGAGCGCGCCGTCCAACTCGACCCCCGCCACGCCCGCGCCTGGTACAATCTGGGCCTGGCGCGCGACGCCCTCGGCCAGACCGACGCCGCCGAGCCCGCCCTGGCCGCCGCCGAAGCGGCCGCGCCGCTCGATCCCCAAATCGCCTACGCCCGGGCCACGGTGCTGGCGCGGCTGGGTCGGCTGGAAGAAGCCCGTGCCGCCGCCGCCCGCGCGCTGGCCCTGGGCCATGAGCCCGGGCCGGTGCACGCGTTGCGGCGTGCCCTTGAACGCTGAGCGGGAACACCTCGGGGGCCGGACAACCCGGCCGGGGTGGGCGGTGTCCGGCCGCCGACCCAACCCGTGTGGTGCACGCGTCCCGCGCGCCACCGGCCAGCCGGCGCCCTCCGGGCGCTTCGCGCTTCACGGAGCGCCCACTCCACGCGTCAGCGTGTGGAGTGCGGGAGTTTGCTGCCGCTTTCCGATACTTCGGGGGGAAGAGCATCCCGTCGGTGGCCACCTGCGGTCGCCCCGGCCCAAAAGCGTCGCTGGCAGTGTCAGCACGAGACCTCGCCGGACCGGCCCTGCCCGGCGCGGCACCGGCCGCCTTTTATCGGGCAGCGCCGCGCAGCGTCAGAATGCTCAGGATGCTGCACAGCACCACTGCCAGAAACAACAGGGCGTGGGTTTGAAAGACAAAATCGAACCGGGCGTGCAGCAGCGCGCCGCCCAGGCTGATCAACAGGCACAGCGTGAAATACCGCGGCGCGCGCAACCCGCCGGGCACCAGCACGGGCGCCCCCGCCGCCGCCAGCAGCAGATACACCAGCGCCGCACCCAGCCAGCCGAACGTGAGCCGCGTTTCCAGGTGGTCGTTGTGGACGTACCAGGCGTCCGTGGCCTTGGGATCGCCCAAGTACACCTTGTACAGGTTGGCAAACGTGCCCGGGCCCGACCCGAATGCCGCCGGGTACTGCGCCAGCATCTGGCGCGCGTCCTCGTAAAGGGACGTGCGCCCGCCCAGGCCGGACGCCTTCCAGCGCGCGGGCGAGAGGGTGCCCCAATCCAGATTCAGCAGCGGCGCCGGACGCAGTTGCTGCCAGGCTTCGCTGTTCACCGGGCCGGGCGACGCCGAACCGGCCCCTTCCGGTCGGCGGGCGAGTCCGGCGATTTCCTCCGCGCTCAATGCCCGGTCCAGCAACGTCACCGCGCGGATGCGCCCGCGGAGGAGGTCCGCGCCCTCGCCCCGTCCCACCCAGGCGTAGCGTGAGGCGAAACGTTCCGGCCAGACAAAGCCGCCCCGGCCGGCGCGGCTGACCAGCGGCACCGGCGTGCCGTCCAGGTACAACCGGGTCTCCGCGCCGGCCTGGGCAAGGATCAACTCGATCGTGCGCCCGGCCTGCGTCAGCGCGGCGTTCGTGCCGGTCAGTTCGAGCACGCGGTCCCGGGTATCGAGCAAAAACCGCACGGCCACCCGCCCCTGGCCCTGGAACCGGAGCATCACGAGGTTCGAGCTCTGGTCGTAGGACCGGCCGCTGTCCGAGAGCACCACCAAATTGGCCGGCCGGCGGCCCAGGTTCGGCGGCACGGTGACCACGCAGCGGACGGTGAACGCTTCAAACCCCGCCGGGGCGCCCGTCTTCAGAATGCGGAATTCGTTCAGGAACCGGTCGGCCAGCGGGGCCCAGGCCAGGAGCAGCCCCGCGCCTGCCCCGGCCGGCACCAGCACCAGCGGCAGGGCCCAGCGCCAACCGCGCCGCCAGGTGTCCGGCAGAAGCACCGCCAGACAGGCCAGCATCACCAGCAGGCTGATGAGCGTGCCGCCGCGACTGGTGGTGACAAACGGCGCGGCGGTCATGAACCCCACACAGGGCAACAGGGCCAGCGCGGGCGAGTTGGTCAGCCGCCGCAGGAAATGTCCCGAGTCTGCCGCCCGCAGGTAGAACGCGTGCCACAAGGCCAGCGCCGCCGGCCAGAGCAGGTTCAGGTATTGCGCGCCGTTGTTGCGGTACCAAAACGGCCCGAAGAAGCCGCCCTGCCGGGTGGGGTGCGGGAACAGGCCCAGAATGTTCTGCGACGGCCGCAGCGTGCCGGCCACCCCCACCAGCGCCAGGAGGGCGCCGTTCACGCACAGCACCCAGAGCAGGCGCTTGAGCCGGCGCGGCAGGAAGTGCGGACCGCGCCGCGCCAGGACCTCCTCGCCGGGCGGCCCGTTGGAAGTTGCCGCCGGCTCCCCGGCCCGGCGGGCCAGGTGCCGCTCGCCGCGCGTGAGCTGGGTCAACCAGTCCCGCGCCGCCCAAAACACTCCGGCCAGGCCCAACGCGGTCCAGAACGTGAACCACGTGGACGGCGCGTCGAAGCTGTGCGGCAGCCAGGGCAGATGGTCGGCGCGTTCGCGCAGCCGCAGCGCGGCCAGGTCCACCGTCGCCCGGGCATTGAGGGCGCTGACCAGGCACCAGAGCAGCACCAGCACGGTCAGCACCGCCAGCGCGCGGCCCGTCCAGGCCGGTTGAGCGGCGGTCCATCGCAGGGGCTGGTAGCCGGTGCGGCGGCGGATGATTCCCTTGAACGCCAGCAACAGCCACAGCAGGTACCCGCCCGCGTTCAGGGTCCAGACCGACCACGCCGGCCAGCCGGCCAGCGCCCAGGGAGAAAAGACCACCATGCCCAGCAGCAACCACTCGCTCAGGTGGTCCGCTTGCCGGTGCGCGGAAGGCTCGTGCCGGCCAGCCGGGCGACGTCCCGGAAGCGCCGCGGTTTCGGTGGCCGGCACCGCGGGCGCGTTGCGGTCGTGGGCGTCGTCAGGCACGGCGGGGCATTAAATCCGCCCGGCCCGGCCCGGACAAGCCCGGACGCCCGGGCGGAGCCTTTGCACGGATGGGAACGGACGACCGGCGACGAAGCGGGTTCGGGTCGGCACAGCCACCGCCAAGCCGCGCGTCCCGGCGCGAAAAAAGCTGTTTACAAACCCCGCCCGACGGCGTAGCTATGGCCTCGCCCACTAGCACGACCATGAAAACCATGAGGCAAACCCGATACGGCCTGGCCGCGTTGTCCCTCGCGGGCGTGTTGACGCAGGCCTCCGACCCCACGCTGTTCTCCGACAACTTCGACACGGACTCCTCCGCCAACTGGTCCATCCACACCTCGCACGCGGACACCGCGGTGGTGTTTGCCTACGACTACAGCGCGGACGGCATCCCGTCGGCGCCCAATTCGGCCGGCGGCACCACCTTGGGCGTGAAGTTCACCGCCAACATGTCCAGCGGCGTGGCCAGTGGGCTGAACCTCGTGCCCAACGGCCAGAACTTCACCGGCGATTACGTGGTCAAGTTCGACCTGTGGATGAACGCCAACGGACCGTTCCCGGCCGGCGGCACCGGGTCCACCGAGTTTGCCACGGCGGGCATCGGGCTCAGCGGCAACGGCTCCCTGCTCTGGCACGGGGCCGCGCCGGCGGGCACGGCCTGGTTTGGGGTATCCGGCGAGGGCGGCGCCAGCCAGGATTTCCGCGCCTATGTGGGCACCACGATGCAGGGCGAGGGCCCGGCCTACTTCGCCTCCGGCACGGGCGCGCGCAACAACACCCACCCGTACTACGCGACCACCTTCCCGGGCGGGCAAACCCCGCCGGCGACCCAGACGGCGAATCATCCCCAGCAGACCGGGGCGCTCAACGTCGGCACCATCGGGTTTGCCTGGCGTGCGGTCGAGATCAGCAAGGTCGGCGACGAAGTGACCTGGTCCATTGACGGCCTGCCCATCGCGCGGTTGACCGGCTCCGGCGACGGGGTGTCGCTCGAAGGCAACATATCGATCGGCTACATGGACCCCTTCGCCTCGGTCTCGGACAACGCGGCCCTGAGCTTCGGCCTGGTGGACAACCTGCGGGTCGAAGTCATCCCCGAGCCCTCCCCGCTGGCGCTGGGGGTGCTGGGCCTGGCCTGGATGCTGGCCCGGCGCCGGGCCTGAACGCCGGTACGAGGAAGTTTTCCCAAGGCCGCCCGCGGGCGGCCTTTTTCTTTGGCGCCGCGGACCCTCGGAGAGGCCGTGGCCGGCGGTCCTCCCGCGCTACAACTCGGCCACCAGGAAGCGGGCAAATTCCCCCCGCGTATGCGGCGGGAGGCGCACCCGGAAACGCGCGGTCTCGCCGTCGTAGGCGCGGGAGACGATCTGCCCCACCTCGTGCAAGCGGGCCACGGCGGCGGCCTCGGCGTGGGGGATGGCCAGCTCGAGGAACTCCCGTGCCGGACGCAGCATGTTGCCCAGGGCATCCAGCAGGTCCCCCAGGCCGGCCCCGGTGCGGGCCGAGACGGCGACCGCGCGGGGGTGCTGCTCGCGCCAGGCAGCCAGCGCGCCCGGGTCGGGCAGGAGGTCCGTTTTGTTGAGCACCATCAGGACCGGGGTGTCGGCCACGCCCAGCTCGGTCAGCACGGCGTTCACGGCGGCGATTTGCTCGGCGGCGCGCGGGTGGCTGGCGTCCACCACGTGCAGGAGCAGGTCGGCGTTGACGACCTCCTCGAGCGTGGCCTTGAACGCCTCGACCAGTTGGTGCGGCAGCTTGCGGATGAAGCCCACCGTGTCCGAGAGCAGCACTTTCTGGTTGGTGGGCAGGCGCACCAGGCGCGTGGTGGGGTCCAGCGTGGCGAACAGCCGGTCCTCCTCGAGCACCCCGGCGCGGGTCAGTGCGTTGAACAGGGTGGACTTGCCGGCGTTGGTGTAGCCGACCAGCGAGGCCAGCGGCCAGTGGTGGCGCCGCCGGCCCTGCCGCTGGATGGCGCGCTGGCGGCGCACTTCTTCCAGCTCGACTTTGAGCCGGTCAATCCGCTCCTGGACCTTGCGGCGGTCCGCCTCGAGCTGGCTTTCGCCCTCGCCGCCGATGGCCCCCAGCCCGCCGCGCTGCCGCGAGAGGTGGGTCCAGTAGCGGCGCAGCCGGGGCAAGAGGTGCTGCAATTGCGCCAGCTCGACCTGGAGCTGGCCCTCGCGGGTGCGCGCGCGCTGCGCAAAGATGTCCAGAATCACCTCGGTGCGGTCGAGGACCTTGGCGCCGATGACCGTCTCGAGCGTGCGGCCCTGGGCGGGGGAAAGTTCGTCATCGAAGACCACCGTGTCCACCGCCTCGGCGCGACAGCGTTCGGCGATTTCGCGGGCCTTGCCCGACCCAATGAAGGTGCCCGGGTGGGGGTGTTCAAGCCGTTGCGTGACCCGCCCCATCACGTGCCCCCCCGCCGTGCGGACCAACTCGGCCAGTTCCTCCAGCGAGTCGGCCACCTCGAGGGCACTGCGGTGTTTGAATTCCGCGCCGACCAGGAGCACCCGCTCGGTGCGGCGTTCGCGCGTGGTAGGAATGAGCGCTTTCAAAGCTTGTAACTGCCAGCGGTCAAAATGTACCGCGCCGGCGCCGGCTGGCAATCACGCCGCCGGGGCCGGTCCCGGCCCGGGGCGCCACGTTGCGTCCGGGCTGCGCCGGCGCGGTCCGGACCGGCGCGGCGGTGCTTGCGCGGGCCGGACGGATGGAGTTCCCTCGCCCCATGCGCGCGTTGCGTCGCTGGGTTTACTGGCTGCCGGCGGCGACCTGGATGGTGATGATCTTCTTTGGTTCGACCGGGTTGCTGGCCGACAGCCGCACGTCACGGTTCCTCGCGCCGCTGTTGCGCTGGCTGGTGCCGGGGATCGCGGAGGAAACGGTGAGCCGCATCGTGTTTGCCGTCCGCAAGTGCGCCCATGCCGGCGAGTACGGTCTGTTGGCCGTGCTGGTGCTGGCGGCGCTGGGCGGGACGTTCCGGCTGCTGCCGCGCGGGTGGTCGGGGCGCCGGGCGGGTGGGGCGTTGTTGATTTGCGCCGGCTATGCCGTGAGTGACGAGGTGCACCAGGTGTTTGTGCCCTCGCGTTTTGGCAACCCGGTGGACGTGCTGATTGACACGGCCGGCGCGGCCGCGGCGTTGCTGCTGCTGTGGGCATGGTGCGGATGGCGCGCGCGCCGGCGGACCGGCGCCGCTACGCCGCCCCGGCCGGTCGCCCGGGCTTCCCCAGCAGCGTTCAGGGAACCTGCCCCTCGGCCTTGAGGAGGGTGAGCAGCATCGAAAACCGTTCGAGGGCTTTCACGGCGTGCGGCAGGTGCGGCGGCATGTACAAGAGGTCGCCGGCCTGCAAGGTGCGGGTTTCCCCGCCCATCTTCCATTCGCACCGGCCGGTGAGCACCTGCACCAGGGCGTGGTGCGGCGAGGTGTGCTCGGTCAGTTCCTGACCGGCATCAAAGCCGAAAAGCACCAACCGGCCCGACGCGGTGCGCAGCAGGGTGCGGCTGACGATGCCCTGAGGGGCAAACTGGGTCTCGGTTGACAGGGCCAACACGGTGGCCCGGTCCAGGGACAGCAGCGGCGTCTCACTCATGAGGAGAAGGTAACCGCCGGCGCGCGGGGGCGCCTTGATGAGGGTCAACCGCGGTGCAAAAGCCCGGCCCCGCACCCCGCCCCCCCGGCCCGCATCGGCGGCGGTGGCCGACCGGCAGCGTGGACCACCGTGCGTCCCCCGCGGGAAGCGCGCGGCCCGGCACGCGAAACGCGGGCAGCCTCCCCGGCCCGGGTGCGGCCGGTGGCCGAGTGCCGCCGCGGACGACTCCGCGGGCGCTCCACCCGTGCGCCACAAAGCGCACGGGCCGCAGCCCCCCGCAGGCGCGGCCGGGAATGTGGAGTTGCCCTGGCTAACCCGACCTCGTAAGCTCAGACCATGAAACTCCCTGTCCGCCCCGTCCACCGCGGCCGGCCGGTCCCACTGCGCCGGGATGCTTTCACCCTCATCGAGTTGCTGGTGGTGATCGCCATCATTGCCATTCTCGCCGGGATGCTCCTGCCCGCCCTGGCCAAGGCCAAGGCCAAGGCCCAGGGCATCTTTTGCATGAACAACACCAAGCAACTGACTTTGGGCTGGCTGGTCTATGCCGACGACTACCATGACCTGCTGCTCGGCTGTCTGGACGGCCTGCCCAACCGCCGCGTGAACTGGATTCAGGGCGACCTGGCCGCCTGGAACGCCGACGCCGCCAACCCGCGCTACCTCACCAACAGCCCGCTCTTTCCCTACGTGGGCGGCAGCCGCGAGATTTTTCGCTGCCCGGCGGACAAGGCGGTGGTCATGGTCGCCGGCCGCCAGGTCCCCCGCATCCGCAGCAACTCGATGAGCCAGGTCTTTGCCTTCGGCGACTGGCTGGACGGTTCGGCCTCCGGGCGCAACCAGACCCGCTGGCGCATCTACGGCAAGGCCTCGGAAATCGTCCAGCCCACCAAGACCTTTGTCTTCGTGGACGAACACCCCAACAGCATCAACGACGCCGCCTTCGCCAACCAGTGCACCGGCGCCGACGCCCGCGCCACCGCCCGCATCATTGACATCCCCGCCAACTACCACAACGGCGCCTGCGGCTTCTCCTTCGCCGACGGCCACTCCGAGATCAAAAAGTGGCTCAGTGTCTCCTCGGGCCATCCGGAAACCCGCGCCGGGCTGCGGAACATGCCCGTCTTTTTCACCGGCGCCCGCAACCTGAGCCTGAACTTCCCCGCCCAGGACGCCTGGGTGGACGCCAAATGGATGGCGGACAACGCCACCGTGCCGACGCGCTGAACGGACGCGCCGGCGCCGGGCGCGTAACCGTCTCCCTCTGCTCCGATGCCGGGCGCTGATTGCCCGGTCCGGCGGTACCAGCCGGCCCGCGGCGCCCGGCCGATGCGGCGGGCCCGGGCGGGCGGACCCCGTTGGGCGGCCGGCGTTCGGGGGCGCGTTTTTCGGGGATGGTCCCGCGGGTAATCCCCGCCCGCGAGGCCCCGGGCGCTCCATTGCCGCCTCGACGCTCCGGCCCGCGGGATTTAAGTTCGACCGGATGCAGTTGACGCACACACCGCTGGTCATCGCCGGGCGCTCCTTCGCCTCGCGCCTGATCCTGGGCACCGGCAAGTTCGCCTCGCCCGAGTTGATGCGCGACACCCTGGCCGCCAGCGGGGCGGAAATCGTCACCGTCGCCCTGCGCCGCGCCGACCTCAGCGGCCGCAAGGACCCCTTTGCAAACATCCTCGAGTTCATTGACCCGGAGAAATACCTGGTGCTGCCCAACACCAGCGGGGCGATGAACGCCGCCGAAGCCGTGCGCCTGGCCCGCCTGGCCCGCGCCGCCGGCCTGCCACCCTGGGTCAAACTCGAAATCCACCCCGACCCGCGCTACCTGCTGCCCGACCCGGTCGAGACCCTGCGCGCCGCCGAGCAACTGGTGGCCGAGGGCTTCGTGGTGCTGCCGTACATCAACGCCGACCCCGTCCTGGCCAAGCGCCTCCAGGAAGCCGGCGCGGCCACGGTCATGCCGCTGGGCTCGCCCATCGGCTCCAACCGCGGCCTCCAGACCCGCGACCAACTCCGCATCATCCTCGAGCAGGCCACCGTGCCCGTGGTGGTGGACGCCGGCCTGGGCGCGCCCAGCCACGCCGCCGAGGCCATGGAACTGGGCGCCGACGCCGTGCTGGTGAACACCGCCATCGCCGTGGCGGCCGATCCCCCCCGCATGGCCCGCGCCTTCCGGGCCGCGGTCGAGGCCGGCCGCGCCGCCTTTGAAATCGGACTGGCCGCCCCCAGCCTCGAAGCCCGCGCCACCAGCCCGCTGACCGCGTTTCTGGAGCGTCTCTGAACCCGACCCGCGCGTGAACCCGAACCACCTGCCGCCCGCCTGTGTCCGTCGCCTGCTGCGCGCCGCCGCCCGGCGCCGCCTCCTCGTGGTGGGGGACGTCATGCTCGACCAGTTTCTCTGGGGCCGGGTGCACCGCCTCTCGCCCGAGGCCCCGGTGCCGGTGGTCGAATTCGAGCACGAAAGCTTCATGCCCGGCGGCGCCGCCAACGTGGCCCGCAACCTCACCGCCCTGGGCGCCGCCGCCGAACTGTTCGCCGTCATCGGCCCCGATGCCGAGGGCGCCCGCCTTCGCGCCCTGCTCGAACGCGACGGCGTGGACTGCCGCGGCCTGGTGGTGCACCCCACCCGCCCCACCAGCGTCAAAACCCGCATCCTCGCCCAGCGCCAACAGGTGGTGCGCGTGGACCGCGAGCAACGCGGCGATCTCGAACCCGCGCCGACCGAGGCCTTGTGGCGGCGGCTCCGGCGCCGGCTCGCCGCCGCGGATGCCGTGATCGTGGGCGATTACGGCAAGGGCGTGGTCACCCAGACGCTGCTGGACCGCCTGCGCGCCGAATGCCACCGCCGCGGCCGGTGGCTGAGCCTGGACCCCAAACCCGTCCACCCGCTGCGACTGGAGCGGCTCTCGCTGCTCACCCCCAACCGCAAGGAGGCCTTCGAGCTGGCGCACCGCACGGACCCGCACCCCGCCGCCGCGCCGTCGGCCGACCCCGCCCTGCTCGACGTGGCGCGCGCGTTGTTGGACGCGCTCGCGCCGGCGCTGCTCCTGATCACCCTGGGCGAGCACGGCATGTTGCTGTGCCGGCGCGGCCGGCCGCCGCGGCACATCCCCACCACGGCGCGCGAGGTGTTCGACGTGTCCGGCGCGGGCGACACCGTGATCGCCGCCTTTACCCTGGCCATCGCGGCCGGAGCGGCCCCGGAGGAGGCGGCCGTGTTCTCGAACCACGCCGCGGGCGTGGTGGTGGGCAAGCTGGGCACGGCCACGGTCTCGCCCGCGGAACTGCTGGCCAGCTTCGACCGCACGGCATGAAGGCGGTCCCGGTGCCGGCCCCGGACGCCGGCGGTTACGCCCTGGTGCGCGTGGCCGACGGGGTCTGGAGCGTGCGGGCCCTCGCGGAGGGAGAGACCTTTCACCCGGTCATCGGCCCCGTGGCCGAGGCCGAGGCGGTGTACCTGCGCCCGTTGCGGCTGATCGAGCGGTTGCGCGCCGGCCCGGACGAGTGGGTGGTCTGGGACGTGGGGCTGGGCGCGGCGGCCAACGTGTTGACCCTGTTGCGCGCCGCGCGGGACCTGACCGCGCCGCTGCGCGTGGTGAGTTTCGATCGCACCCTGGCGCCGCTGGACTTTGCCCGGCGCCACGCCGCCGCGCTCGGGTACTTGGCCGGGTACGAGGCGGTGGTGGACCACGTGCTGACCGAGCGGGCCGTCCGCTTCCGCAACGGCCGCCAGCCGGTGGACTGGACGGTGTGCCTCGGGGATTTCCCCACCCTGCTGGCGGGCGAGCGCGCCCGCGACCTGCCCGCGCCCCACGCCATCCTGTACGACGCCTTCTCGCCGGCGCGCAACCCGGAGATGTGGACGCGCGCCCTGTTCGAGCGGCTGCGGGCGCGGCTGGACCCGCGGCGGCCCTGCGCGCTGGCCACGTACTCGCGGGCCACGCTGGTGCGCGTGACGCTCCTGGTGGCGGGTTTTTACGTGGGCGCGGGCGGGGCCAGCGGCGAGAAAGAGGAAACCACCGTGGCGGCGACGGACCCGGCGTTGATCGCCCGCCCGTTGGACCGGCGCTGGCTGGCGCGCGCCCGCCGCTCGAACAGCGCCGAGCCGTTGGCCGGGCCGCGATATGTCCAGGCGCGGCTGACCGCCGCGACCTGCGAACAACTCGAGGCCCACCCGCAGTTTCAGGGACCGTAGGGCGCCGGACGCAGCCCGGAGAAGATGCCGGCCGCGCGGCCCTACCCGGTGAAGAAGGCACCGGACAAGCTGGCCAGGTGCCGCTCCGTTGATTCGGTAGGGTGCCGCTCTGACAGCGCCAGCAAGCTGGCGCACTCCAGGCGCTGCGCGAAGTTCGGATGTCGCATCCTCCGCGCCCGCGAGCGCCCGCCCGTCCAGTCCGGCGTTGTCAAGCGGGCGCGCCCTCCCTAGCTTGAAGCCGATGGCCACCGTCGCCGAGCAACTGCGCGCCGCCCGCGAGGCGGCCGGGTTGAGCATCGCCCGGGTTGCCGAAATCACCAAGATGCGCGCGGACCGCGTGCAGGCGGTCGAGGAAGGCAACTACGCGGCCTTTACCGCGCCGGTGTACGTGCGCGGGTTTGTGCGCACGTACGCCCGGCTGGTGCACGCGGACGAGGCCGCCGTGATGGCCGCGCTCGAAGCGGAACTGGCGCAGTTCGAGCACCTGCGCGAGCCCCCGGGGCTGCCCGGCACCTCCCAGGGCATGTTGGACCGCGTGATGTTGCGGCTGTCCCGGGTGCCCTGGCGGGTGGTGTTGCCCGGACTGATCCTCCTCCTGATCGTGGTGCTGGCCACGTGGATTTACCAGGCCCGCGAGCGCGCCCTGAGCCGGGACCCGCTCCGCGGCGTGCCCCCGGCCCGGTACGAGCCGCCGCCCGCCGCCGGCGACACCCTGCCCCTGCCGCCCGTGCCCTGAGCCGGACCCGCTGGACCTCCTGCCCCGTCTGCCTGTGAACGCCGAACCTTTGTCCTCCCCGCCGCCGCGCGTGGGGTTGATCTCGCTGGGTTGCGCCAAGAACCTGGTGGACGCCGAGCTGATGCTGGGCCACCTGCTGCGCGACGGGTTCGAGATCACCAACGATGCCGCCCGCGCGGACGCGCTGATCGTCAACACCTGCTCGTTCATTGACGCCGCCCAGGAGGAAAGCGTGGACGCCATCCTCGAATCGGCCGCCGTGCGCGACGCGCGGCACCGGGGTCAGGCCCTGCTCGTGGCCGGCTGTCTGGCGCAACGCTACCGCGACCAGTTGCCCCGACTTTTCCCCGAGGTGGACGCTTTCCTGGGCCTTGACCAGGTGACCGAGGTGGGCCGGCTGGTGCGCGAGGCCCTCGCGCGGCGCCAGGCGCGGCTGGCCCAAACCGCCGCCGCGGACCACAAGCCCCCGGGCGACCCGGCTCCGCGCCCGGTCGGAGCACCACGCCGGAGGGCTGCGTC
>JBBIJZ010000036.1:0-35688 GCA_037445715.1 Verrucomicrobiales bacterium
GCGCGGCGCCCCCCGCCGCCGCCCGGACCGCCGCCCCCTGAGGCCGCCCCATGACCCTGCCCGATCTCAGCATTCGCCGGCCGGTGCTCACCTCGATGATGAGCCTGGCGCTGGTGCTCTTCGGCCTGATCAGCCTCACCCGCCTGCCGGTGCGGGAACTGCCGAACATTGACCCGCCGGTGGTCAGCGTCACCACCGTGTACCCCGGGGCAAACGCCCGGGTGGTGGAGACCGAGGTCACCGAGCGGCTCGAGGAGGCCCTGAGCAACATCGAGGGCATCAAGACCCTCACCAGCACCAGCCGCGAACAGGTCAGCAACATCACCATCGAATTCGACCTCTCGCGGGACGTGGACCTGGCGGCGCAGGACGTGCGCGACCGCGTGGCGCGCGTGCGCGGCCAGTTGCCCGAGGACATCCTCGAACCGGTGGTGGCCAAGCAGGAGTCCGACGCCCAGCCCATCATGTGGATTTCGGTCAACAGCGACCGGCACGCGCCGCGCGAGCTGACCACCATCGCCGAGCTCCAGATCAAGAACCGCCTCCAGACCGTGGCCGGCGTGTCCTCGGTCATCATTGGCGGCGAGAAACGGTTCGCCATGCGGCTGTGGCTGGACTCCGAGCGCATGGCCGCCCACGGCGTGACCGTGCTGGACGTGCAGCGGGCGTTGCGCGAGCAAAACGTCGAGCTGCCCAGCGGCCGGGTGGAGAACCTCGACCGCGAAATGACCATCCAGACCCTGGGCGAACTCAAGACGCCGGAGGAGTTCAACAACCTGGTGCTGGCCCGGGACGGCGTGCGGCTGGTGCGCCTGCGCGACGTGGGTTACGCCGAGGCGGGCGTGGCGGACCTGCGGGCGGTGGCGCGGTTCAACGGCCGGGCCACGGTCTTCCTGGGCGTGGTCAAGCAGTCGCGGGCCAACACCGTGGAGGTGGCCCACGGCATCCGGGCGGAGCTGGAGCGGCTGCGGCCGGGGCTGCCGCCGGGCGTGAACCTCATCACGGCCTACGATTCGTCCACGTTTGTCGAGGAGGCCATCCATGAGGTGTGGGTCACGCTGGGAATCGCCTTCGGGCTGGTGGTGGTGGTGATCTTCGTGTTCCTGCGCAACCTGCGCTCGACGGTGATCCCGGGCGTGGTCATTCCGGTGTCCATCGTGGGCGTGTTCACCGTGCTCTACGCGATGGGGTACTCGGTGAACATCCTGACCATGCTGGCGCTGGTGCTGGCCATCGGCATCGTGGTGGACGACGCCATCGTGGTGCTCGAGAACATTTACCGGCACATCGAGGCGGGCGAGCCGCCGATGCAGGCGGCGTTCGGGGCGATGCGGGAGATCGGCTTTGCCATCATCGCCATCACCATCTCGCTGGTGGCGGTGTTCATCCCGCTGGCGTTTCAGAAGACCGCCACGGGCCGGCTGTTCATCGAGTTTGCCTTTGCGCTGGCGGGCTCGGTGGTCATCTCGGCGTTTGTGGCGCTCTCGCTCACGCCGATGATGGCCGCCCGCATCCTCCGGCCGGTGCGGCGTGAGCAGCACGGGCCGCTGTTCCTGGCCTTCGAGCGCGGGTTCGACGCGTTGTCCCGGGGCTACGGGGCGGTGTTGCGGCGGGTGCTGCGGCATCGCGTCCTGACGCTGGGCGCGGGCGCGGGCGCGCTGGCGTTGATGGTCTGGGCGTACCAGAGCCTGGACAAGGAGTTCCTGCCCGAGGAGGACCGGGGGATGTTCCTGTGTTTTGTGGTCACGCCGGAGGGTTCGACGGCCGAGTACACCGACCGGATGATGCGGCAGATGGAGCAGATGCTCGAGACGGTGCCGGAAATCCGGTCGCGGGGGGTGATCGTGGCGCCGCCGTTCAGCGGACCGGGCGCGGCCAACCAGGGCATCGCCTTTGTGCGGTTGCACCCGGAGCGCACCCGCAGCGTGCAGGAGATCGTCAACGGCCCGCAGGGCTTGCGGCTGCAGTTTTTGGCGGGCATCGAGGGCGCGCTGGTGATTCCGAACATTCCCAAGCCGATCAGCCGCGGGTTCGGGGCGCCGTTCAGTCTGGTCCTGCAGAATGACGACCTGGACCAGTTGAACACCACCGCGCAGGCCGTGGCCAACAAGCTGCGCACCCTCGGCTTCCTGGTGAACGTGCGCAGCTCCTTCGAGGTCACCAAGCCCGAGTTGCGCATCGAGATTGACCGCAACCGCGCCGCCGCACTGGGCGTGTCGGTCGCGGACATCTCGCGCACGCTCCAGATTCTGTTCGGCGGGCTGGACCTGAGCCGGATCAAGGTGGGCGGCAAACAGTACGACGTGATTGCGCAACTGGACCGGTTTTCACGCCTGACGCCCCGGGACCTGGAGCGGGTGTACGTGCGCAACGACCGCGGGGCGCTGGTACAGTTGAACAGCGTGGTGAACTACCGCGCCGGCGCGGCGCCCAACGCCATCGAGCATTACAACCGCCTGCGCAGCGCCAGCCTCACGGCCACGCCGGTGGGGGTCACCCTGGGCACGGCCATCGAGCGCGTCGAGGCCCTCCTGGCGACGGAGCTGCCGCCGGGCACGCTTCACACCTGGTCGGGCGAGTCGCGCGACCTGCTCGAGGCGCAGGAGCAGTTCTGGTGGATCCTCGGGCTGGCCATCGTGATCGTGTACATGGTGCTGGCCTCGCAGTTCGAGAGCCTGGTGCATCCCTTCACCGTCATGCTGGCGCTGCCGCTGGCCGGGGTGGGTGCCTTCGGGCTGTTGTGGTTGATCGGGCTGGCCGGGCGCGCCGGCTGGATACCGCCGGTGCCGGCCATGAACTTCAACCTCTACAGCCAGGTGGGCGTGGTCCTCCTGGTGGGGTTGGTGACCAAGAACTCGATCCTGCTGGTCGAGTTCGCCAACCAGCAGCGCGCCACCGGCGCCGATTCGCACACCGCCATGATCCGGGCCGGCCTGGTGCGCCTGCGGCCCATCCTCATGACCAGTTTTTCGACCATCGCCGGCATCCTGCCCATCGCCATCGGCTTTGGCGCCGGCGCGGAGAGCCGCCGGCCGATGGGCGTGGCGGTGGTGGGCGGCATGATCACCAGCACCTTCCTGACCCTGTTCATCATCCCGGCGGTGTACACCGCCCTGGCGGACTTCAGTGACTGGCTGCTCCGCCGCAAGCCCGCCGCCGCGCCCGCGCCCGTGGCCGCCCAACCCGCGGGCGGGTCCTGAAGCCGGGCCGGTCCCGGCCCCACGGCCGGCGGGTGCGGAAGGGCAGCCGTGGCACACCGCGGCCGGCGTCCCGAATCGGCCGGAAGTTTTGTTTGAACATTTTCCGGCCGGCTTGTCTAAATAGGGCAGCCCGCCCTTGACAAAGGGTGTACAACACAGGGCCGACCGCACGGCCCCGTGCCCAACGCGGAACCAGACCTCGCCCCCCCGGGCGCCCCGGGTCGGGCGAAGGCGGTTTTATGGAGTGCGACGCATGATCAAAGTCGAGAATCTGGTCAAGGCCTTCGGCCCCAAACTGGCCGTCAACGGCGTGTCCTTTACCGTCGAGCGCGGGGAGGTGCTCGGGTTCCTGGGACCCAACGGCGCCGGCAAGTCCACCACCATGCGCATGATCACCGGCTTCATCCCGCCCACGGCGGGGCGGGTGACGGTGGGCGGCCACGACATGCTCGAACACCCCATCGCCGCCAAGCGCCTCCTCGGGTACCTGCCGGAAAACGCCCCCGCCTACACGGATATGACCGTCTGGGGCTTTTTGAACTTCGCCGCCGAACTGCGGGGCCTGCGCGGCGAGGCCAAACGCAAGGCCGTGCAGCGCGCCATCGAAATCTGTTTTCTGGACAGCGTGGTCCACCAGAGCGTGGACACCTTGTCCAAGGGCTACCGGCACCGGACCTGTTTCGCCCAGTCCATCATCCACGACCCCCCGGTGCTCATCCTGGACGAGCCCACCGACGGCCTGGACCCGAACCAGAAGCACGAGGTGCGCACCCTCATCCGGCGGATGGGCCAGACCAAGGCCATCGTCTTTTCGACCCACATCCTCGAGGAGGTGGACGCGGCCTGCACGCGGGCCATCATCATTGACCGGGGCCAGATCGTGGCCAACGGGACGCCGGAAGAGTTGCGGCAACGCTCCGAGCTGGCCGGGGCCGTGGCGGTGAGCGTGCAGGGCACGCCGCTGGCCGTGGTGAACCAGAAGGTGCGCGAGCTGCCCACGGTCAAACGCACGCTGGTCCTGCGCGAGCAACCGGCGGTGGTCCTCCGCGCCTATCCGCAGGCCGGGAGCCGCAACGGCGAGTTGCAGGCGAGCATTTACGAGCTGGCGGTGCGCGAGCGCTGGAAGCTGCTCGAGTTGCGCACCGAGGAAGGCCGGCTCGACGAGGTTTTCCGCAGCATCACGCTGCCCGACACCACCCGCACCGTGAACGAGACGACGACCCCATGAGCGAAACCGCCACGATCTCCGCCCCGTCCTCCCCCGCGCCGCCGGCCGCGGCGGCGCCGCCGGCCCTGGCCGCCGGCGAGCACACCGGCGCGTTGCAGAACATCTGGGCCATCGCCAAGCGCGAGCTGGCCGGGTACTTCGCCTCGCCGGTGGCCTACGTGTTCATCGTGATTTTCCTGATCCTGATCGGCTTTTTCACCTTCAACGTGGGCCGGTTCTTCCTGCGCAACGAGGCCTCGTTGAACTCGTTCTTCATGTGGCATCCCTGGCTGTACCTGTTCCTGGTGCCGGCGGTGGGGATGCGCCTCTGGGCCGAGGAACGGCGCGTGGGCACCCTCGAGTTGCTGCTCACCATGCCGGTGACCCCCTGGCAGGCCATCGTGGGCAAATTCCTCGCCTCCTGGTTGTTCCTGGGCCTGGCCCTGGCGCTGACCTTCCCGATGGTCCTGACGGTGTCGTACCTGGGCGACCCGGACGCCGGCGCAATCATCTGCGGGTACCTGGGCAGCTTCCTGCTGGCCGGGGCGTACCTGGCCGTGGGCTCGATGACCTCGGCCATGACCCGCAATCAGGTGGTGAGCTTCATCCTCTCGGTGGTGGGCTGCCTGTTTCTGGTGCTCGCCGGCTGGCCGCCGGTGACCGATGCGCTGACCTGGGCGCCGCCCTGGCTGCTCGAGCTGGTGGCCTCGTTCAGCGTGATGCCGCATTTCGAGAGCTTCCAACGCGGGGTGATTGACCTGCGCGACGTGGTCTATTTCGCCCTGGTGATGGTCTTCTGCCTGTTTACCACCGGCGTGATCATTCGCAGTCACCGCGCCGGTTGAACGTGCCCGTTCCCCTCGCCTTGCTTGACCCATGAACCCGAACAAAAACAAGTGGGAGCCGCTGCTGTACTCCGGACTGGGCGTGGCGGCCATGTTCCTGGTGCTCGTGGCCCTGGGCACCATCGTCAGCTTCCTGCGCGTGCGACTGGACCTGACCGAGGACCGCGTTTACACCCTCTCCGAGGGCACCCGGCGCATCCTGGCCAAGATTGACACCCCGGTGGTGGTGCACTTCTACCGCACCCGCAGCTCGACCGAGATGCCGGTGTATCTCAAGACCTATGCCGACCGCGTCGAGGACCTCCTGGCCGAGTACCAACAGGTCGCCCGCGGCAAAATCCAGGTCAAAAAGTTCGACCCCGTGCCCGACTCCGACGCCGAAGACTCGGCGCGCCTGGACGGCATCGAAGGCCAGGTGCTCAGCCCCGGCGGCCTCATCGGCATGGGCGACAAGGTGTACCTGGGCCTGGCGGTGACCTGCCTGGACCAGAAAGCCGCGATTCCCTACCTCGATCCCGCGCGCGAGCGGCTGCTCGAGTACGACCTGACCCGCGCCATCGCCCAGGTGATCAACCCGCAAAAGCCGAACCTGGGCCTGATGACCGCGTTGCCGGTCTTCGGGCAGCGGTTCAACCCCATGATGATGCAGATGGGCGGCGGGCAGGACCCGTGGGTCTTCCTCACCGAGTTGCAGCGCGACTTCAAGGTCCGCCAGATCGAACTCACCGCCGAGAAGATTGACGACGACATCCAGGTGCTGGTGGTGGTGCACCCGGCCGGGATTTCCGAGAAGACCCAGTTTGCCCTGGACCAGTTCGTCCTGCGCGGCGGCAAACTGATCGCTTTCCTCGACCCGCTCTCGCTGGTGGACAGCCGCAACGCCATGGGCATGCAAAACATGCTCCAGCGCGCCGCCCAGGCCAGCTCCACCCTCGACAAGCTCCTCAAGGCCTGGGGGCTGGAGTTCGAGATCAACAAGGTCCTCGCCGACAAGGAATACTTCACCCAGGTCCGCCGCCGCGAGGACGGCCGGCCCAGCCCGGAACCCACCTGGCTGTCCCTGACCCCCCAGGCAATCAGCCGCGACGACGTGGCCACGGCCGATCTCGACAGCCTGCTCCTGCCCGGCGCCGGCGTGTTCACCGGCACGCCCGCCGGCGGCCTCACCCAGACCGTCCTGCTCAAATCCTCGCGCAACGCCATGCTCGTGGACAAGATGCTGGCCCAGTTCGGCGGCGGCACCGACCTCAAGGACTTCAAGCCCGAGGACAAGGAATTCACCCTGGCCCTGCGGCTGACCGGCAAGTTCAAGACCGCCTTCCCCGACGGCAAACCCGCCGACACCGCCAAGCCCGAGGACCAGAAGGACGCGTCCAAGGACGCCAAAGACACTGCCCCGGCCGAGCCGCTCAAGGAATCCAAACAGGACGGCGTGGTGGTGCTGGTGGGCGACAGCGACCTGCTCTACGACCAGTTCTGCGCCCAGATCCAAAACTTCTTCGGCCAGAAACTCATCGTGCCCTTCAACGGCAACCTGAGCTTCATCCAGAACCTGGTCGAGCAGATGATGGGCGACAGCGACCTCATCCGCGTGCGCAGCCGGGGCGTCCAGCGGCGCGAGTTCGTGGTCGTCAAAAACATCCAGGCGCAGGCCGAGCAGCGCTACCGCGACACCATCAAGCGGCTCGAGGACGACGTGGCCGAGACCCAGCGCAAGCTCAACGACCTGCTCGCCAACCGCGACGCCAAAAACCAGCGCGCCATCCTGCCCCCGGAAATTCAGCAGGAAATCGCCAACCTCCGGGCCAAGGAGGCCAAAACCAACCGCGAACTCAAGGAGGTCCGCAAACAGTTGCGGCGCGACATTGACGCGCTCGAGACCTGGCTCAAGTGGTTCAACATCGCCGCCATGCCCGCGCTGGTGGCCGTGGCCGGACTTTCCCTGGCTGTGATCAAACGCAAAAAGACCGCTGCCAAATGAACCGCAAACAGCTCACGCTCATCCTGGTGGCCTTTGTCCTCCTCGGCGGCCTGGGCCTCTGGCTGCGCAACCGCGACGCCGCCACCTACCGCGCCTCCGCCGCCCAGATGGGACAAAAGGTCCTCGGCGACTTCGCCGTCAACGACGTCGCCCGGCTCCGGATTCGCAAGGGCACCAACACCCTCACCCTCGCCCTCAAGGACGACCGCTGGGTCGTGGCCGAACGTGCCGACTACCCCGCCAACTTCACCGAAATCGGCGAGACCCTGAGCAAGCTCTGGGACCTCAAGGTCGTTCAGCCCATCGCCGGCCCCCTCGGCCCCACCGCCCTCGAACGCCTCGAGCTCAACCCCGACGCCACCAACAACCCCGCCACCGTGGTCGAACTCCAGGACAAGGACGGCAAGGCCCTCCGCACCCTCCTCCTGGGCAAGCAGCATCGCCGCCAGCCCGCCACCCCCTCGCCCTTCGGCGGGGACGAGGGCTGGCCCGACGGCCGCTACGTGATGCTCCAGGGCGCCACCGCCAACGGCGCCAGCCTGGTCGCCGAGACCTTCAGCCAGCTCGAACCCCGGCCCGAGTCCTGGCTCAACCGCGACTTCTTCAAGGTCGAAAAACCCCGGACCATCGCCGTCACCTATCCGGACGCCCCCACCAATTCCTGGAAAATGACCCGCGCCAGCGAGACCAACGACTGGACCCTGGCCGACGCGCAACCCGGCGAGAAACTTGACTCCTCCAAGGTCAGTGTCCTCGGCAGCGTGCTCTCCTGGCCCAGCTTCGAGGACGTGGTGGTGACCGACAACCCCGCGGCGCTGGGCCTGGACAAGCCGGTCCAAATCGAAATCGAGACCTTCGAGGGTTTCCGCTACACCCTCCGGGCCGCTCAAAAGGGCGCCGAGGAGAAGTACCACCTCCTGGTGGACGTGGCCGCGGATTTCCCCAGGGAACGCACCCCCGGCGCGGACGAAAAACCCGAGGACAAGGAAAAGCTCGACAAGGAGTTCAAGGAAAAGACCGAGAAACTCACCGAAAAGCTCCGCAACGAAAAGGCCCTCGCCGGCCGTGTCTTTCTGGTGTCCAAGTGGACCCTCGACTCCGTGCTCAAAAAGCGCGGCGACTTCCTCCAGGTGGAAAAGCCGGCGGGCACGCCGGCCGCGGCTTCCGGAGGGGCACCGGAAGCCACCGCGCCCGCCTCCAATCCCGTGGACGCCACTGTACCGCCCGAGCCGCCGGCGCCGGAGGAGGAATAATCCCCCGCATGGTGCGCTGGCCCGGATAGTTCACACCCGGTTTTGGCCGAGCGGCCGAAGACCCGGTAGCGGCCGGCTTCCGCGCCTGCGGGGTCGCTGACTTCCAGTCGGTCGAAGGTCCGAAAAGGCGGCCGGCTTCCGGAGTCAGCCGGGAGACGTCGCGGTTTACCAACGGTGCAGCGGCGTTTAGGTTCGGCGGCATGTCACCGCGTTGCCTGCGCCTGTTGGAGACCCTTTACGGGGAAACCCTCGCCCACCGCTGGGCGCCGCAATTCGCGGCCCTGCTCGAGCGCTTCCGGCCCTTGATGCCCCCCGCCGTGGCCGGCGCGGCCGCGCCGTTGACGGAGGCCGATGCCCTGCTCATCACCTACCCGGACCAGGTGCGCGAGCCCGGGCGCGCGCCCCTGCCGGTGTTGCACGAATTTGCCACCCGCCACCTCGCGGGCGTGGTCAGCGGCCTGCACCTGCTGCCGTTCTACCCGTGGTCCTCGGACGACGGTTTCGCGGTCAAGGACTACTTCGCCGTGGACCCGGCCTACGGCACCTGGGCGGACCTCGAGCGGCTGGGCCGGGACTTCGCGCTGATGTTCGACGGCGTGTTCAACCATCTCTCGACGCAAAGCGACTGGTTCCGGCGATTCCTGGCCGACGACCCGGACTACCGCGATTTCTTCGTCACGGTGGAGGGCGACCCGGATCTCTCGCCTGTGGTGCGGCCGCGCGCGCTGCCCCTGCTCACGGAATTCCCCACGCCCGCCGGCCCGCGCCGGGTCTGGACCACCTTCAGCGCGGACCAGGCGGACCTGAACTACCGCCAGCCGGCGGTGCTGTGGCGGGTGACCGAGGCGCTCCTGTTTTACGCGGCCCGCGGCGCGCGGTTCATCCGCCTGGATGCCATCGCCTTTTTGTGGAAGGAACCCGGCACCTCCTGCCTGCACCGGCCGCAGACTCATGCCGTCATCCGGTTCTGGCGCGCGGTGCTCGAGGCGGTGGCCCCGGGCGTCCGGCTCATCACCGAGACCAACGTGCCGCACGCCGATAACGTGGCGTACTTCGGCGACGGGACCGACGAGGCGCACCTGGTTTACAACTTCGCCCTGCCGCCCCTGGTCCTGCACGCCTTCACCACCGGCCGGGCCGACACACTCGCCCGCTGGGCGCAGACGCTGGCCACGCCCTCGGACCAGACGGCCTTTTTCAACTTCCTGGCCTCCCACGACGGCATCGGCCTGAACCCGGCCCGCGGGATTCTTCCCGAAACGGAAATCGAGCGCCTGGTCGCGCGCACCCGCGCCCACGGCGGCCTGGTCTCGTACAAAAACCTGCCCGACGGTTCGCAGGCGCCCTACGAGCTGAACATCAACTACCTCGACGCGCTGTCCGACCCCGCCGCGGGCGAGCCGGTCGAACCGGCCGCGCGGCGTTTTCTCACCGCCCACGCCATTCTGCTGAGCCTGCCGGGCGTGCCCGGGTTGTATTTCCACTCGCTGTTCGGCTCGCGGGGCGACCGGGGCGGAGCGGAGGCCAGCGGCCTGCCGCGCCGCATCAACCGGGAAAAGCTCGACCGGGCCCGCCTCGAAGCGGAACTGGCCGCGCCCGGCTCGCTCCGCGCGCAGATTTTCGGCGGTCTCCGGGCGCTCCTGCGGCAACGCCGCGCGCACCCGGCCCTGGCCCCGGCCGCGCCGGCCGAGGTCAGCGCGCCGGACGCGCGCGTGCTGGCCGTGCGGCGCGAGAGTCGCGACGGGCGCGACCGGTGGTGGTGCCTGCACAACGTGAGCGCCGAGCCCGTGCGTCTGGCCGGAACCCCGGGCGGACCGCCGGAAACGGTGCTCCCGCCCTGGGGGTTTGCCTGGGTGCCCGGCTCCTGAGCGGCGCGGGGTCCGGTCGGACCCGCACGGGGGCACGGCGGGTTTTGGTCGTGCCAGGGACGGGGCGTTTCGGCGATAAGAGCGCCATGCCGGGCATTCCCCTCATTGGCGACCTGGCGGTGGTCCTGGTGATCGCCGGCGGCGTGGCGTGGCTGTGCCAGCGGCTGCGGCTCTCGGTGGTGGTGGGCTACCTGGTCGCGGGCGCGGTGATCGGACCCAACACGCCGCCCTTCGCGTTGGTGGCCGACCTGGAGCGGGTCGAGACGCTGGCCCAACTGGGGTTGGTGTTCCTGGTCTTCTGGATCGGGCTCAACCTGAGCCTGAGCCGTCTGCGCAACCTGGGCTTCTCGGTCATCGCCGCCACGGCCATCGGGGCGTTGCTGATCCTCAACGCCTGCCGCCTGCTGGCCTGGGCGCTGGGCTGGAGCAACACCGCCGGGCTGTTCCTGGCGGGGCTGCTCATGGTCTCCAGCTCGGCCATCATCGGCAAGGTGCTGGACGAGCTGAACCTCGTCCACGAGCGCCCCGGTCAACTGGCGCTGGGCGTGACCGTGCTCGAGGACGTGGTCGCCGTGGCGATGCTCACCCTGCTGACCTCGGTGGCGCAACTGGGCGGCGGGCAACCGCCCCCCGGTCTGCTGACCACGCTGGGGGGGCTGGGCGCGTTTGTCGTGGCGCTGGCGGTGGGGCTGCTGCTGCTGACGCAACGGCTGCTGGACCGCCTGAGCCGGGAGGCCGCGCCGGAAGTCCGCACGCTGGCCGTGGCCGGGCTGCTCCTGCTGCTGGCCTGGGGCGCGGTGCGCGCGGGGTATTCGCCGGCGCTGGGCGCGTTCGTCTTCGGCACCGTCATGGGCAGCACGCGCTACAAGGCGGACCTGGAGCGGGCGTTTGACGGGCTGCACCAGATCTTCGGCGCGGTCTTCTTCGTGGCCGTGGGGATGCAGGTGGACTTCCGATTGCTGGCCGCGGACTGGCCGCTGCTGCTGTTGCTGTGCGGGCTGGCGTGGGGGTTGCGGCCGCTGGCGACGGCCACGGGTCTGCTGGTGGTGGGCAACCCGCCCCGGGAAGCGTTCCAGGCCGGGCTGGCCCTGACGCCGCTGGGGGAATTTTCCTTCCTCATCGCGCAACTGGGCGTGAGCACCGGGGTGATGCCGACCGGGCTTTACGCCGCGGCCGTGGGCGCTTCCCTGCTCACCTCGCTGGGGGCGCCGGTGCTGACCCGCCACAGCGAACGGCTCAGCGAGCAGTTCACCCGCCGCTGGCCCCGCCGGATGAGCGCGTGGGTGGAGTTCTACCACGACTGGTTGACCCGGCTGCGCAGCCGCACCAGCGGCAGCCTGCTCGGGCAGATGATGGCCGGGCGGCTGGTGCCGGTGGGGCTGCACATCCTGGGGGTCTCCGCGCTGTTGTTGTTTGCCTGGCCGGTGTACGGGCACGCGCGCGAGGCGCTGGGCGGCGCGGGCTGGGCGGCGCGGATGCTGCCGTACTGGTTTTGGGGCGCGTTTGGCGTGTTGCTGCTGGGGCCGATGATCGCCCTGTGGCGGCACCTGACCGTGCTGGCGATGCTCCTGGCCGAGCACGCCACGCAGGGCTCGCCCCGGCAGGCGCGGTTGCGGCCGTTCCTCGAAGTGGCGCTGCGCGCGGTGGGGCTGGGCGTGTTGGGCGTCTGGTGGCTGGCCCTGATTCCGGCCGGGGGCGTGCGTCTGGGGGTGGCCGCGGGGGTGCTGGCCATGCTCACCGGTCTGGCGGCGCTGTTCTGGCGGCGGTTTGTGCGCCTGCACAGCCGGCTCGAAAACGAGCTGCGCCGGCAGTTCCGCCGTGCCACCCATCCCACCGCCACTTCCGCCTGGGCCGCGGCCCTGCCGGACTCGACCGCCGACTGGGGGCTGGACATTGACGAGGTGACGTTGCCGGGCAATTCGGCCCTGGCCGGGCGCACGCTGGGCGAGCTGGCCATTCGCGCGCAGTTCGGCTGCTCGGTGGTGGGCATTGACCGCCAAGGCTACGGCCTCGCCAACCCCCGGGCGGACACGGTGCTTTTCCCCCAGGACAAGCTCCTGCTCCTGGGCACGCCCGAGCAGCTGGCCCGCGCGGCCCGGTACCTCGGCGTGGCCGCCGGCCCGCGCGAGGAGACGGCGGACTTCGACGAGTTGACGATGGAAACCGTGCGGGTGCCGGAAGGCTGCCCGCTGGCCGGCCGGCCCCTGCGCGAGCTGGACCTGATCCGCCGGGCGGGCGTGCAGATCGGCGGGATTCGCCGCGGCCGGCACCGCAACCTCGCCCCCAGCGGGCACGACCACTTCACGCCGGGGGACGAGCTGCTGGTGCTGGGCACGCACGCGCGGATCAAGCAGTTCTGTACGCTGCTCAATCCGCCGGCCGGCGGCGGCGGCGACGGCGGGTCGGCCGCGACCTGAAACCCGCCCGGCGGGCGCGGCGGCTCAGAGCCCCTCGCCGAAGAGGTTGGCCAGGCGGGCGGCCAGTTTGCGGCGGGCCACGGCGTAGGAGAAGTATTTGAGCCCCAGCGCGTAGTTGGCCGCGCCCCATTCCCGCCGCAGCCCGGGGTTGCTCAACACCTCCCGCACCTGTTCGACCACCTCGCGGGTGACCAGTTGGGTCATCTCGATGGTTTTGAAGCCCAGGGGGTCCAGGTCGCGCGCATAGACCGCGTAGGTGTTCACGACCACCGGCTTGCCGAAGTAGATGGCCTCGAGGAAGGCGTTGCCGAAGCCCTCGTAGAGGCTGGGGTAGGTCACCAGGTCCGCGTGCGGGTACACGTCGTAAAGCGTGTAAATCTTGCGCCCGGCCGCGTCGCGGCCGCGCTGCTCGCCCACGCGGTCGGCGATGAACCGCACGTCAATGCCCGCGTCGTGGATCCGGTCGCGCAGCATCTGCAGGTACGCGCTGCCCTCGTCGCCGGCGTGGTGGGAGATGACCAGTTTGGCGCGGGGGTCGCGCAGGCGGCGGACCAGCTCGACGGCGTGCTCGATGCCCTTGCGCAACACCACGCGGGTGGGCTGCAGGATGAACCAGTCGTCGTCCGCCAGGCCGATCTCGCGCCGCAGGTCGGCATTGTAGGCGTCAATCCCCGGCGGCGGGGTCTCGAAGTCGAGCACGTTGGGGATGATGGCCGAGGGCAGACTGCAGCGGCGGGCCAGTTCCTTTTGGGCCATCGAGTTGATCACCACGTGCTCGGTGCGCGGAGTGGCGCCGGGAAAGGCCGCCCGCAGGTAGTCGTTCACCGCGCTGAGCACGAACCGCTCGCGTTCCCAGGCGAAGTCGTGGTGGTGCGCGATCACCGGCAGGCCGGTCTCGCAAATCACCTCCGTCATCGCCAGCCCCAGCGGCACGTGCATGGGGATGGCCAGGATGTTCTCCGGGATGAGCACCTCGATCTGGTACCGCTCGATGAACCGGTACAACTCGTCCTTGAGCGTCTCCTTGATGCGCTGGATCGCGTTGGTGAGCGCCCGCGTGCGGGTGGTGACGCCGAAGAGCTGGCGCTGCACCTCGGCCACTTCCGGGTGGTTGAAAAAGGCCAGCGGCACCGGGTGGCTCACCCCGGGCGGGGCGTCCAGTTGGCCCGCCATCCAAAAACAGGAATGCCCCAGGTCGTGCAGGATGTGCGCCCACTTGCGCGCCTCCAGCGTCACGCCGTCCGTGCCGGCGAAGCGGGTCGAGACAAAGCCAATGCGCTTGGGCGGACAGGGCGTCAGGCAGACCGTTTGCACGAGCGGAGCCTAACTGCCCGCCGCCGCCCGTCAAAACCCCCGTCCGCGCCGCGCTTCCGGGTCGGGCATCGAAATTTTGGAGCGCCGGCTGCGCTCCTCCCCCCGTTTCAGGGCGCCGGGCTCGCGGGGGCGGTCGGGTACTTTTCGAGCTGCCGCTGCTCGACCAGGCGCAGTTCCCGGTCCAGCGCAGCCACGGTGCGGGAGATGCCCAACAGCAGGGCGGCCATCACCGCCACCAGGGCCGGCACGATCACCGACGCGGCGAAACCGCGCCGCCGGCGGTCGCGGGCACAGGAGCCCGACGTGGTGGAGAGGGAGGGTTTCATGGCACAGGAGACGGCCCGGCGACCGCGAGGAAGCTGAACAACGGCGGCGTCCGCCCCGGCCGCGGGCCGGGCTGCAATTCGACCTCCCACCGCCAGGCGGTCACGTATGCACGCGGGTCGGCGAGAAATTGCGACGCCTTTACCCGTGGCAGGAAGGTCTGCCAGGGCGCGTCGGCGCCGGCGCGCCGCCAGACGTTCGAGCCGTCGAAGAGGTACACCACCTCGCCACCGGCGCCGGGCAGGTGCAGGGCGCAAACCTCGCCGGTGGCCGCCAACCGCGGCGGCGCGGTGGCGGCACGCACGTCCGCGCGCCAGCGCTCGCCGGCCGCGAGTGCGCGGGCAACGTCCGCCGCCACGCGGCGCATGTCCCGCGTGTGGTCCAGCACGCGCACGTAAGCCGCGCCGGCCACGGCCAGGACCACGAACAGCACGCCGATGTACACCAGGCACTCGAGCAGGCTCGCTCCGAGGCGCCCGCGGGTGCCGCCGCGTGCCGGGAAGGTTCGGACGGGTTTCATGGCGGGGTTGTCGAGGCCGGGACCGGGCCGGGCGGGCGGGGGATTTCCCGCACCACGGGGCCGCCCTGGCCGCGGTCGGCCGGTTGCCAGACCAGCCGCAGCCGGTGGCTTGTGACCGTGAGGGTGAAGGTGCCCGGCGGGAGATTCGTCGCTGCGCCGGCTGTTACCGGGTAAGCGTGTTGTCCGGGCGGGAAGGCGCGCCCTTCACCCGCGGCGAGAATTTCCATTTCGCCGTCCACAATTTCGAGGGCCACGGCGCGGTGGTACTGGCCGCGCAGGGCCCGGGCGTCACGCAGAAACGACACCGAGAGCGGCAGCAGGGCCGCGACCAGCAGCCCCAGCGCGACGGTGAGCTCGACGCTGAGCGAGCCGCGGGCGCGGCGGGGCCGCGGGGAGTGGGAAGGCGCCATCACCATAACACGCCGGTCCAAATCACGTTCACCAGGAACTGGAAAACTCCCACCGTCAGCAGGCACACCAGGACGCCGTTGAGCAGCACCAGGCCGGTGGTGACCGCCTGGGCCGTCAGTTGCTCGTCCCGGAAGGCGCGGGCTTCGAGCGCTTCCACCCAGCCGGCCAGCGCGGCCAGGAATCCGCCGCGGGCGTGCACCGCGTTGGCCAGCCGCCAGCGCAGTTCGCCCGCTTCGTCCAGCCGGCTCAGCGCCTCCGGCAGCGGCACGCCGTGTTCGAGCTCGCGCACGGCCGCCGCCGCCCGTGCCCGCCAGACCGCGCTGCCGGTGCCTTCCCCGGCCCACGTCACCGCGCGGGCCTCGGGCAGGCCGGCGTCCAGCGCCACGGCCAGGAGGGTGGCGAAATCGCGCTGGAGCCGGCGGCGATTCCACGGCAGGGCGGCGCGCCAGCGCTCCCAGGGCGGCAGCCAGCGGGCCACGGTTTGCAGGAGTCGCGGGCCGCCGCCGTACAAAATCACCCCCGCCCAGAGGATCACCAGCAGGGCCAGTTGGCCGGCGATCAACGGCCCGTGCCAGGCCAGCAACCCTTCCAGCAGCGGCGGGAGGGCGGTGTCGAGGTCGGCGGTGAATTGCTGCAGCTTGGGCAACACGAAGATGCTCAGCGCCCCCACGGTGGCCACCCACACCGGCGTGGTCACAAAGGCCAGGAGCACCAGGTAATGATGCGCCCGGCTCACGTGCTCGACGCCGTCCCGCAACACCCGCCGGCAGGCCGGGAGGACCCGGTCCAGCAGCCCCAGTTGCTCGCCGGCCCGGAGCAGGGCCACGGCCGGGGGCGGCAGCAGGCCGGGGGTTTGTTCCAGGGCCGCGCCCAACCTCTCGCCCCGGCGCAGCCGAGCAGCCAGTTGTCGCAGGCGCCGGTTCATACCGCGCTCGCAGGGCGACGCCGCCTCGACCAGGGCGGCTTCGGGTGCCCGGCCGCGCTCGAGGCTGAACTGGATCAGGTCCAGCAGCAGGCGCGCCCGTTCCTGCCGGCGCAGCGGGGCGCTGAACAACCAGTACAGGGGCCAGGCCGTCGCGAACAGCAGGGCCAGGAGCAGAAGGCCGACCCCGACCACGCCCACCAGTTCCCAGGGACCGAGCCCGCAGCTCGTGCTCTCAACGCCAAACAAAGCCCCGATCAGTCCCGCCGGCAGTTCCCGGGCGGCGTCCATCAGGTCATTGAGCCAGGACCCGATCATGGTTCACTCCGGAAAGCCGCCCAGCAGGTTGATGAACTGGAGCAGCACGGTGGCGGAGGCGGAAAGTTGCGTCAGGATGCACAGCCCCAGAAACAACACCGCCACCGGCAGTCCGGCGTGGAGCAGCATCTCCGTCCGGTGCCGGGCGCGGGCCTGAAACAAATCGGCCGCGCGGCGAAAGCCCTCGCCCACGTCCGCCGCCTGGCCAACCATCCAGACAAACAGGCGGGGAAACGCGCGTGAACCGGCGGCGAATTCCGCCACGCGCCCCTGGCCGGCGGCCAGACGCTGGCGCCAGCGGGCCAGCTCGCGCCCGGCGGGCGAAGCGCCCTCCAGCTCCGCGGCCAGGGCCAGAGCCTCCTCCAGCGGCGTGCCGCGCGCCAGCACCAGGTGAAGGGCGGCGGCCAGTTGGGCCAGGTTGGCCTCGCGGAAGCCCGGCAGTTTCCAGCGCAACCAGCGGCGCGTGGCCGGCAGTGCGGCCAGGGCCAGCACCAGACCGCCCAACCCCACCAGCACCAGTACGGGCAGCCAGACCAGCAGGGCTGTGGACGGGGCCGTGAAGGGCGCACCGACCAGCTCGACCGCGACCGAGGCCACCAGGGCGTGGTAAAACCAGACGAAAAACAGCGACAGCGCCGCCGCCGCGACCAGCACCGTGGCCGGGTAAAACACCAGCGCCTGCAACCGCGTGGCCAGGACGTGGCGGCGTTGGTAGTAATCGGCCAGCAGCGTGAGCAGGCCGGGCAGGTCATGGCCGGCGGCGCCCAGGCGCAACAGCCGCGGGAACAGGTCGGGGAACCGGCGTCGGGCCAGGGCCTCCGCCAGCGGCGTGCCGCGGGCCAGATCGGCCTCGAGCTGCTGGATTTCTTGGCGCAGGGCGCCGTCGCGCAGGGAGGCGGCCAGTTGGCGCAGCGAGCCCTCCAACGGCAGCCCGGCGCGGAGCATGTCCGCCAACTGGCGGTTGAAGAAGGCGAACTCGTCGAGCTTCATGGGCAGGTTTCCGAGTGCGCCGGGGACGGCGCCGCCACACGTTGCGGCCGGTGGACAGCGGGGTGCTCAGGCCGCGGGTGGATGGCCGAAGACACGTTCATATTCACGGGGATCAGACAGGCCCCGTTGCAAAAGCTCACGCGCGGCCTCTTCGAGGGTGGGTTTCGGCGCGACGGCTTCCAGGTCGCCGGACCGCAGGCGGGGGCGCAGGGCGTCGTTGACCCGCACCCATTCGGCCACCGGCAGGCGGCCGCGATAGCCGGTGTGCAAGCACGCCGCACAGCCGGCACCGGCGCACGCGGGGCAGAGCCGGCGCAGCAGGCGCTGGTTCAGGACCAGGCTCGCCGCCGTGGCCACGGCGGAGGGGTCCGGGCACAGTCCCAGCAGGCGCTCGAACACGCCGCGGCAGGAGCCGGCATGGAGCGTGGAGATGACCAGGTGCCCGGTGAGCGCGGCGCGGACGGCCAGCGCGGCGGTCTCGGGGTCGCGGATTTCGCCCAGCACCAGCACCTGGGGGTCCTGGCGCAACAGGTGCCGGGCGGCCACGGCGTAGGTCAGGCCGCGCGCTTCGTGGACCTCGGTTTGCATGACGCCGGGGAGGATTTGTTCGACCGGGTCCTCGATGGTGATGATGTGCCGGCCGCCCAGGTCCAACAGTTGGCGCAGGCAGGCGTAGATGGTGGTGGTTTTGCCGCTGCCGGCCGGGCCGGTGAGCAACAACAGGCCCGTGGGGCCGCGGAGAAAGCCTTCCAGTGCGGCCACCGCCGCGGCGGGCAGTTCCAGTTCCCCGAGCGGACGGACCACGGTCTGGTTGAACAGCCGGAGCACGATTTTCTCCCCGGTCACGGTGGGATAGGTGGCCACGCGAAGGTCCTGCGCGGTGCCGGCGTCGGCGCGGTCAATGCGGCCGTCCTGGGGCAGGGAGTCGTCGTAGGTCCTGAGGCGGGCCAGGTACTTGATGCGGCCGAAGAGGCGCTCGGCCAGGTCAACGGCGATGGTCGTGACGGGCGTGAGCACGCCGTCGAGCCGGAAGGCGACCTCGGCGCCATCGCGGGTACGGTGGAGGTGCACGTCGCTGGCGCCGGCCGTTTCGGCCTGCTGGAGCAAGCGGCTCAGGGCCGCCGGGGCGTCGGGCTCGTCGGGCATCCGGGTCATTGGACCGGGAGGCGGGGCGGATGTCACGCCGGGAACGGGCGGCGGGTGGACCAGACGCACTTTGGAGTGCGGCGGCGGGAAACCCGCGGGCGGGGTCCGGGCCGAGGCCAAGGATGGGTTTTGATCCCCGGCGCGTACCTGGCTGTGTCCCATTACCGGACCGCGCCCATGAAATCGGCCGAGCGTGGCCAGGCGCCGGGGCCTTTCACCGCCTTGCCTCTGCCGGAGGCCCCTCAGTAGCCTGCGGCCATGGTTCGGGCTCCTGTACCCGCCGCCTTCACCGCCGCCATCGCTTTGGCCGGCGCTTTCGCGGCCACGGTTTCCCGGTTGGCCGCGGCGGATTCGGTCATTGGCCACTGGCCGCTGGACCACGACGGCCGCGATCTCTCGCCCAACGCCCGGCATGCCCGGCCGCACGACGTGATCCGGACTTCGGCGGGCGCTGCCCGGTTCAACGGCCGCTCGGCGTGGTTGGAGGTGCCCCCGGCCCCGGCGTTCCGGCTGGGCACAAACGATTTCACCATCGCGCTCCGGGTGCATCTGGACACGCGCCCGGACGATTCCCCCGGCGACCTGGTCACGCTGTTTGATCCGGTCCGGCGCCACGGGTTCAACCTCACGATCCAGCACCAGGCCGGCACGTGCACTTCGATGGCCAACACGCGCAATGTGTTCTTCGGTCTGGACGCCGGCACCGAGCCGCACTGGACGGACTGCGGCCGGCCCGGCCACAGCCGGCTGGCCTTTGCGCTCGCCGTCTTTCAGGGCCACCTCTACGCCGGCACCTGGGAACCCGGGGAGGGCGAGGCGGGCCGGGTCTATCGTTACGCGGGCGGCACCAACTGGGTGGATTGCGGCGCGCCCGACCGCTGCAACGCGGTGTCGGCGCTGGCCGTGTTTCACGGCGCGCTTTACGCCGGCGTGGCCCGCTACAGCGGGGCCGGGTCGCATCTACCCCTCTCGCCCAACACCCACCCCGGCGGCCGCGTCTATCGCTACGCCGGCGGCCGGCGCTGGGTGGATTGCGGGCGGTTGGGCGAGGCGGAGCTGGTGATGGGCATGGCGGTCTTTCAGGACCGGCTCTACGCCACCGCGATGGACGTGCCGCCCAAACACGCCAGCACGCCGCGGCAGGGATTGTATCGTTACGAGGGCGGCACGAATTGGACCTGGTGCGGCAATCCCGGCGGGCGCCTCGCCGCCCTCACCGTCGCCGACGGAGCCCTCTTCGCCGCGGGCTACAACGGCGGCCCCCTGGGCGGCGTGTTCCGCTACGAAGGCGGCACCAACTGGTCGAGCTGGGGAGCCCCGCCCAACGTGGACCAAACCTACTCCTTCGCCGTGTACCGCGGCCGGCTGCACACGGGGACCTGGAAGGAGGGCAAGGTGTTCGGCTACTGCGGTCCGAACCAGTGGCAGGACACCGGCCGGCTCGGCGAAGAACTCGAGGTGATGGGCCTGGCCCTGTTCAACGGCAAACTCTACGGCGGCACGCTGCCCCTGGCGCAGGTCTATCGTCTCGACGACGCGGGCTGGAAGCTTACGGGTCGGCTGGACTTCTCCGAGGTCGAGTATCGCCGCGCGTGGAGCATGGCGGTGTATCAGGGCCGACTCTATTGCGGCACCCTGCCCTCCGGCCGCGTGCACGCGCTCACCGCGGGCGTGGCGGTTTCGCACGATACCGAACTTGCTCCGGGCTGGCGGCACATCGCGGCGGTGCGGGCAGGGCCCCGGCTCCAACTCTTCGTGGATGGACGGCGCGTGGCCGAGTCCGGGCCGTTTGACCCGGCGCGCTTTGACCTCACCCCCGAGGTCCCGCTCAAAATCGGCTTCGGCGAGCACGCCCACTTCCAGGGCCTGCTGCGCGACGTGCGGCTGTATCGCCGGGCGCTGAACGAACGGGAGGTTCGCCGGGTCTTCCGGGAATCGAAGTGACGGTCCCGGTCATCGGACCGGGGCACAACGTCCCGGGATGCGGCGGTGTCCGGTTTCCGCCGTGCTTTGGATCTCCGCCCGCGGTTCGGCCCGGGGCGCGCTTGGCGCAAGCCACCCACGCCGTTTTCGCGGACCGCTCCGGCCCGACCGGTCCCACGGTGGACGCACCAAGCTGCGGGTGCAGTGCCGGGGGTGAAAACGGCTCTAGGGCCCGACGAGGTGCAGCGCCAGGTCCCGTAGCAGTTCCGCGAAGTAGTCCGACAGGTAAGGACCGAAGAACGACATGATCCGCGGTTCGTAGCCGCCCAGATGGTAGTAGCGGGTCGGGATCACGTAGCCCACGTAGTCGCCGTTGAAGCTGGTCACCACTGCGTCGCAGCCGCGCGCGCGCAGGGTGTCCTTGAGGTCCAGGGCCAGTTCGCCGCTGAAGTCGCACGGGGTGGACAGCCATACCGCGTCACCCACCCGCAGGGCCTGCAAGAGGCTCCGCTCCGGCGACCGCAACAGCCGCCGCGCCAGCCAGGGCCGCAGCCGGAGACCATCACTGACGCGCCAGTTCAGCGGCGGCAGCGTCACCTCGACCTCCGCCAGGCCGAAGGTGACGACATTGGTGAGCGGCACGTGGGGGAGGCGGTCCAGCACCTCCCCGGCAAGGGCGCGGCCCATGCGCTCGACGCCGGCAAAGCCCTTTTCTCCGGGCACCGGCGAATGACTCCCCACCCCGCCGGCGAGGAACAAGGCCGGGCCACCGGTGGCTTCCTCGACGGCACGTTGCCAGGCGCCGGGGTAATCTCCGCTGAATTGCATGACCTCCCCGCCCAGGATCGTGGCATGAGCGGCAAAGCTGCCCACCACCGCCAGCCGGCCGTCGGGCCGTTGCACCACCAGGAAGCTGAATTCCGGGTCCACCCGGCCCAGCGCGCCCACCAGACGATTGCGCACCCAGGCGGGGGCGGCGAATCGGCCGTGCCCCAGTGCCGCCGGCTGAAGATCGCTCAGGGCCTGGCGCACCGCTGCGACGATGCGGTCGGCAAACCATTCGCGGGCGCCGGGGTGAAAAGGGCCGGCGAAGGCTTCGGCCACAGGACCCTCGCCCCAGGCGCCCAGGCTGCAATGGGTGTGCGTGGCGCCCAGGTAGAGTTGGGCGCGGGACAGTTTCAGCTCGGCGTCGAGCCGTTCCGCGGCCGCGCTCGCCACTTCGCGCGGGATGATAAGGGCATCGGCGGCGACCAGGACCCCGAGCCGTTCGCCCACGCGCAGGGCCAGGGCCTTGACGTAAAGCTCGTCGTGCACCCCGGTGGCGGGGCGGCCCTGGCGGTCGCCATAGCCCGCCAGCGGCAGGGCACGGAACCGGCCCTGCGCCGGGTCGTCGCGCTCGGCGCCGATGGTGGGCGTGAGCCGGGCGCGACCGAAGCCGGCGAACAGCGGGCCGCGCGTCACGGCATTGGTGGCCAGGTGGGCGCGCAGGCGGGTGGTCGTTTCGGCGTACCACGGCTCGCGGAAGTAGGGCCGGTGGTCCACCCGGTCCAGGCTCGCCACTGCGAGCAAGAGCAGGCCGGCACCGAGCACGGCGCCCAGACGCCAGAGCCGGTGGCGCAAGCGTGTCACGGCGCCACGGTAAGCCAGCCCGAGGCCGGATCACAGCCCGGAGAACGATCTGGTGAGGAAGGCCGCGGCCGATTTGTGGGCCAGCAGGCGGCCGCGCCCGGTTCAAAACGCATAGCGCAGGCTCAGCGAGCCCAGATGACGGGTGAACTCGCGGCCGGCGGTGTGGGGAATTTTGCTTTCCACCCAGTCGTAGGAGTAGGCCAGACCGGCGGCGAGGTGCTTGTTGAAGGTCAGGTCCAGCCCCGCGCTGACGGTGTAAATCCAGTCGTCGCGCTGGACCGGATGGAGCCAGTCGCCGGCGTAGATGCGGAAGCCGGTCTTGAAGGCGGCATGGTCGCAGAACTGGTGCCGCCACACCGCGTCGTAGGTGATGTCCTCGTAGGCCGAGGGGATGCCGAAGGCCGGCTGCATGAACTGCTTGACGGTCAGGGTGAGGGTATCGCGCGCGGTGGGGGTGAGCACGGCCGAGGAATCCACGTACAGGAGGACCAGGTGACCGTCGAAGTTCGGCGGCGTGCCGTGGTCGAAGTCGTGGTAGGACGGGCCGAGGTTGAGATTGATTTTGCACCAGCGGGTCAGCCGCCCCTCGATGCCGCCGGCGACGCGGTGGTAGTGGTTGGAATAATCCACGGTCGAGCCGGGCAGCGAAGGTTCCATCTGGTAGCCGAACCAGTATCCCAGCACGGCGTGGACTTCCCGCGCGATGCGGTAGCCGAAGTCAATGCCCACGTTCAGGTCGTTGCGGTCCACGTAATTTTGGTAGAACGGGTACTGGCGCGGGTCGCGCACCGTGGTGCGGAAGTCGTGGATGTAGGTCGAGAAGCGGGGGCGGAAGAAAAAGTGGCCGCGGGGATGGAACGCGCCGAAGCCGTTGCGGTAGATGAGCGCCTCGCGGCGGTCGCGCAGCGGGATGCCGCCAATGGCCGGGGCGCCCACGGGCTTGCCGCTGACCGGGTCCACGATGCCGAAGGTGAGGCCCTCGGTGCTGCCGTCAATCCAGGTGAAGGAGTTGAACTGCTCCCAGCGGATGTCCCGGACCGTGCCGGAGAAGGTCAGTCCCACCCGGTGGGCGACGTGGCTTTCGGACGGCTCGTCGTGGTAGGTGACCACCTCCGGCGCGTAGGAGGAGGCCAGGCCGAACTCGGTCATCGGCCGCCAGTCCAGCGCCAGGCGCGGCTGGACCGTGGTGACCCAGGACTCCTGGAACGGCCGTGCGGCGTTGGGTACCGCCGGCGAGGGTTCGTGGTCCTGCAGGTACACGTTGCTGTCGAAGGTTTCCTTCAGGGTCAACTCGGCCCGGAAGGTGAGGTTGGTCGCGGCGGCCAGCGCGCCCGGCAGCAGCAGCCCGGCCGTGGTCAGCAGACAGGTTCGCCCGTAGGCGGGGTTCATGGAGCGAGGAGTTTTCATGGCTTGAGCGGTTCAAAAAATCCGGGCACACCCCGGCGGTCCACCCGCAAAACCGCGCCGCCGGCCGGCGGTTTCAGGCCGGCTTGGGCGCGGGCTGCGGCGGCCGGATCCGGAAAGTCAGCGCGGCCCCGAGCAACAACAGCACCCCCGCGGTCACAAAGGCCGCGGTGTAGCTGCCGCTGCGGGCGGTGAGGGTTTGCTCGATCCGCGGCAGGACCAGCCCGCCCATGCCCCAGGCCGTGAAGAGCACGCCGTAGTTCATGCCGAAGTTCTTCAGGCCCCAGAGGTCCTTGGTGAACGACGGGAACAGGGACAGGTTGGCGCCGTAGTTCGCGCCGATGAGCATCGCCACCAGCACGACCACGGCTGCCGCCGTGCTCGCCGAGGCGGTCACCGGTATGGCCACGAACATCAACACCGCCTGCACGGCCAGCACCAGGCACAAGGTCCAGCGCCGGCCGATCCGGTCCGACAGGCTCCCGGCCAGGATGCGGCCGCCGGCGTTGCCCACGGCCAGGAGCGCCACGGCCAGGAAGGCCTGCTCGCCCAGGCTCTTTTTGGCCATGCCGCTGATGCTGCCAATGACCATCAGCCCCGCGCCCGCGCCGATGAAGTAAATGCACCACAGCAACCAGAAGGCGGGCTGGCGCAGCACTTCGGAGGGCGTGGCGTTCACCAGCGCTGCCGGCGTGCTCTCCGGCGCCGGCCGCGGTCCGGTCACGTGGCCCGGCGGCGGGTTGACCAGCAGTTGCGCCAGGCCGCACACGATGCACACGAAGGCCACGCCCAAAATCAGCATGGACTTCTGCACCCCGAAATGGGCCAGCAGGTATTGCGAGGTGGGCGCCAGATACACCGGCGCCAGACCAAACCCCGCGACGACCAGACCGGCAATCAGGCCGGTGCGCGCGGGCGGGAACCATTTCAGCGCGGGCGGGGTGGCCGAGGAATAGCCAAACCCGATGCCCGCACCCACCAGCACGCCGAAGCCCAGCAGCCAGAGCGGGTAGCTCTGCGTCTGGGAGATCAACACCATCCCGGCACCCACCAACACCCCGCCGATGCTCGCGGTCAGCCGCGGGCCGAACCGGTCCTGGCAGCGGCCGGCCAGGATCATGATGAAGGCGAAGACCAGGCAGCACAGGGCGTAGGGGTCGTTGAGCCGGTCGCCCTCCCAGCCGAACTCCTTTGCGATCGCCCCCTTGAACAGGCTCCAGGTGTAGAGCACGCCCAGGGCGAGGTTGATGCCGGTGCCGGCGAAGGTGACGATCCAGCCGCGCGCGGGGGTGACCGAGGGGGTGAGTGAGACGTGGGACCTGGATTCAGTCGCGGTAGTCATAAAAGCGGTGAAGCGGCTGCCGACTCGCTGGGCCCCGGCAGTCCGGGCCGCCGCGGCGCCACTTTCCCCCAGGGCGCACGGGTGGTTGGGCGATGGCCGGAAACGTCCGCACGATCATGGGATGGTGGTTTCCCGGCTCCACCCGCCGCCAGAGGGATCAATCCCGGTCCAGGTCCAATTCCTTCCTGGCTTGGGACCAGGGGATACGTGGCTGGCCGGCGTTGGCACGCTTGGCGCGCTCGATGGTGCGGGCATCTTCGATATCCTCGATGGTTTCCCGCATTTGACGCAGGAGCGTCCGGGCGGCCGCCAATTGTTTGTCGAGCCGGGTCCACGTCCCACGGGACCTGGTTCGCGGAAGAGTTCCTTTACTCATAAATGTCTTTCCGATGTCCGACATCGTACACAACGAGCCTGGCGCCCTCCAACTCGAAGAGCACCCGGTAATTGCCCGCCCGCAGGCGGTACTTGTTTTTGAAGCCCTTGAGCTTCTTGATGTCGGCCGACCAATCCTGCTGCGCCTGATCCAGCTTTTGGCCGATGAGCCGCCGGACGGCCCTGGGCAGTTGCCGCAACTGCTCCAAGGCCGACGGCACGAATTCAATTTCGTAGCGCACAGCGGCATTCAGCCATCAAGCGTTCTCGGTCACTGGCGTTCCTTGACCAGAATTTCGACCACGTGGGGATCGGCCAGCGTGGTGGTGTCGCCAATCTGGTCGGGCTGGCCCTCGGCGATCTTGCGCAGGATGCGACGCATGATTTTGCCCGAGCGGGTCTTGGGCAACGCCGGGGCGAATTGGAGCTTGTCCGGCGCGGCGATCGGCCCGATTTCCTTGCGCACGTGCAGGACCAGCTCCTTCTTGAGCTCCTCGCTGGGGTGAACGCCGTCCTTGAGGGTGACGAACGCGTAAAGGGCCTGGCCCTTGATGTCGTGCGGCATGGGGGCCACGGCCGCCTCGGCCACCTTGGGATGGCTGACCAGGGCGCTCTCGACCTCGGCGGTGCCGATGCGATGGCCGGAGACGTTGACCACGTCGTCAATCCGGCCCATGAGCCAGTAATCGCCGTCGGGGTCAATCCGGCACCCGTCCCCGGTGAAGTAGATGTCCGGGTACATGGTGAAGTAGGTGTCCATGAACCGGTCGTGGTCGCCCCAAGTGGTGCGCATCATGCCCGGCCAGGGTTTCTTGATGCAGAGCTTGCCGCCCTCGTTCGGCGCGCAGGGGGTGCCGTCGTCGCGCAGCACCACCGGCTCGACGCCGAAGAAGGGCCGGCTGGCGCTGCCGGGCTTGAGGACGTGAGCGCCGGGCAGCGGGGTGATGAGGTGGCCGCCGGTCTCGGTCTGCCACCAGGTGTCCACGATGGGGCAGCGTTCCTTGCCGATGACGCGGTAGTACCACATCCAGGCCTCGGGGTTGATGGGTTCGCCCACCGTGCCCAGGACCTTGAGCGAGCTGAGATCGTACTTGTTCGGCCATTCCTCGCCCAGGCGGATGAGGGAGCGGATGGCCGTGGGGGCGGTGTAGAACTGGGTGACCTTGAACTTCTCGATGATCTTCCAGAACCGGCCCGCGTCCGGGTAGGTGGGCACGCCCTCGAACATGACGCTGGTGAAGCCGTTGCACAGCGGCCCGTACACGATGTAGCTGTGGCCGGTGACCCAGCCGATGTCCGCCGTGCACCAGAAGATGTCCCCTTCGTGGATGTCGAAGACGTACTTGGTGGTCAGCGCCACGTGGAGCAGGTAACCGGCGGTCGAGTGGACCACGCCCTTGGGTTTGCCGGTCGAGCCGGAGGTGTAGAGCATGAACAGGTAGTCCTCCGCGTTCATCGGCTCGGGCGGGCAGTCGGCGGAGGCGCCGGCCATCAATTCGTGCCACCACAGGTCCCGGCCGGCGGTCCAACCGCAGGGGGTGTCGTTGCGGCGCACGACCACGACCTTTTCCACGCTGGACGTTTGCTGGCAGGCCTCGTCCGCAATGGCCTTGAGGGGAATGGTCTTGCCGGCGCGCAGGCCGCAGTTGGCGGTGATGAGCAGCTTGCAGGTCGAGTCGTTGATGCGGCCGGCCAGGGCCTCGGCACTGAAGCCGCCGAAGACCACCGAGTGGATGGCCCCGATGCGGGCGCAGGCCAGCATGGCGATGGGCAGCTCGAGGATCATCGGCAGGTAAATGCTCACCCGGTCGCCCTTTTTCACGCCCAGCGACTTGAGCACGTTGGCGAATTTGCAGACCTGCTCGTGGAGCTGGCGGTAGGTCAGGCGGATGACATCCTCCTCCGGCTCGCCCTGCCAGATAAGGGCGACCTGGTCGCCGCGCGTGGCCAGGTGGCGGTCCAGGCAGTTGGCGCTCACGTTGAGCACGCCGTCCTCGAACCAGGTGTGGTGGATTTTGCGGGCGGCGGTGTTCCACTCGTAGCGCCGGGCCACGGTGGGCGGTTTGATCCAGTCCAGGGCCCGGGCCTGTTCGAGCCAGAACTTGTCCGGCTCGTTCACCGACTGCTCGTACATGCGTTGGTACTGCTCGGCGTTGATGTAGGCGCGCCGGACCACCTCCGGCGAGGGCGGGAAGGTGCGGGTTTCCTGGAGCAGGGAGCTGGTGGAGACGGTTTGCGGTTGTTGGCTCATGTTCGATTTTCGGTTGGTGATTTGCGCACAGGGTTTCGCTCGGGTCCTCACGGCACCACAAGGGCCGGTCCCTGCGGCGCGAGTGCCGCCGGGGGAAGACCGTGGAGAGGAAAAACGTTCCGCCTTATGGCGTCAATCGAAGCCCGCAGCGCCGGCTCGACCTCCGCGCGCCGGTCGGGGCTGACCGGCCGCTCGGGGTCGCGCAACCCGCCGGCCCATTCGGTGCTGCCGAGCATCACCCCGCCCACGCCGGCCAGCGCCTCCGGTTCGGCGTGGGCGCCCGCGCACACCTGCCAGGCCCGCGCCCAGCCGCGGACGGTGTTCTCGACGTGGTATCCGCCGCCCCCTGCCACCAGCAGCGGCGCGCCCAGGTCTAGCAGGTGTTCGAGTACGCGGGCGTGGGCGTTGTTGGTGAGGGCCAGGTGCGTGAGCGGGTCGCCCGCCAGCGCGTCCAGGCCCAGTTCCACCACCACCATCTGCGGCGCAAAGGCCCGCAAGAGCGGCAGGACCGCTTCCTCGAAGGCGCCCAGAAACGCCGCGTCGTACGTGCCCGCCGGCAGGGAAAGGTTCACGTTGTAGCCCCGCCCCGGCCCTTCGCCGATTTCGTTCTCGAACCCGCCCCAGGGAAACAAGGTCTTGCCGCTTTCGTGCAGGGAGATGGTGAGCACGTCGCGGCGGGAGTAGAAGGCGGCCTGGACGCCGTCGCCGTGGTGCGCGTCAATATCCACGTAGGCCACTCGCCGGCCGGCCGCCGCCAGCCGATGGCAGGCCAGGGCCACATCGTTGAGGTAGCAAAAGCCCGACGCCCGCTCGCGCAGGGCGTGGTGGAAGCCGCCCCAGAGGTTGAAGACCACGTCCGCCTCGCCGGCCAGAAGCAGGTCGGCCGCCATCAGCCCCGCCCCGCAGGCCCAGGCCCCGTAGGTGAACAGGTCGGCAAACACCGGCGTGTCCGGTCCCCCCAGGCCCATGTGCAAGCCCTCCACGGTTAATTCCCCGGCCGCGGCGCGCTGCAACTCCTCGAGGTAGCACGGGGAGTGCACGGCCTCCAACTCTTCACGCCGGGCCCGGCGCGGGGTGACCTCCCGCCAGGCCGGCGTCCCCAGCAATCCCAGGGACCACAGCCGCCGGCGCGTCAGGCCCGCGCGCTCCGTCTTGAACGGGCAGTCCGGCGGGTAACGGAGCCGGTCCGGCTCCTCCGCGTACAAAAAAACCAGCCGGCGCGTGCTCATGGTCACTGGCTCAAACCGTCCTCGCGGCCAGCGGCTACTGCGCCGTGTGGGCTCGGATTCGGTAACGCCCACACCGCCATCCATTCCCACCGGAAGGCGGGTTGGACTCGCGCGTTTGCGTTATCAAAGCCGTTGGAAACCACGCCGCGAAAGTACCGGCGTGCCGGACCACCCCGCTTTACGTTTCTTGCCCGATTTTTCCCTTTTCTTGAACCGTGACGGGGCGCGGAGACCCTGGACGTGTCGGCAAGCGGAGTCGGAAATGCGGTTGGCTCCGGCGGTTGGTAACACCTGCCGCAGACGCCGGAACGGCGGCGATTTCCCCGGGCGCGATGTCTCGTGCCCCTGCCCCTGGTATGAAATGCCCCCGACGGCCGGGGTCACGTTTGGCACTTGTCAAAGGGCGGCCGTGGCCGGCAAGATGTGCCAACTTTTTCGGCGGACGGCGAGGCTGACTGCGGCCGCGCCGGCCACCAAGGCAGTTCCTTTAGGGTTCACAACACACCACCACACTCCCGGGTATGAAGCTCCCCAGGTACGCCGCGTTTCGTTGGTTCCGGACCGGTTTAACCCTCGTTTTTGCCTGCCACTTGGCTGCCCCGGTCCGGGCCGAGGACGCGGATCGGTTCCGGCCGTACCTGCGCTTCCACAGCGGGGACATCGAGCCGCTCTGGGGTGTGGACGACCACTGGTCCTTCAGCCTGGGCGCGAATTTCAACCGCCATCTGGGCGCCGAGCTGACGCTGGATTACTTCGAGCGCGACCGGGATCTCGAGCCTTACGGCACGCTGGGCGAGGTGTCGGCCTGGAATGTGGTGCCGTACTTCCGCCTGCGCCAGCCGATGCTCAAAGACCGCCTGGTCCCCTATCTGGTCGGCGGCATCGGCCCCTCCTTTATCCAGTTCAACGACCGCCGTGCCAAACCGGCCCTCGCCGGCAAGGCCATTGACATCGAGGGCATGACCTTTGCCGTCGGCGCGGGCGTGGGTCTCGAGTACTTCATCGCCGACAACGTCACCTTCGGCATCGAGGGAAAATACCTCTGGGTCAATCCGCTCGAGAGCAAGGTCGGGGGTGAAACCCTCGACGTGGACATGTCCTCGGCCCTCTTCACCTTCGGCCTGCGGGTGTACTTCGATGAAAACACCCCCCGGCCCCTGGCCACGCAGGACCCGGGCCGGCCCAACCAGTTCTACTTCGGCTGGCGCGTGGGGGGATTTGTCATGACCGACCGAGACTGGACCTCGGGTGTTTCGTGGGTGCCCGAGCCTTCGGCCAAGGGGCAGGTGGGCCAAAACGGCGCCCTGGCCCTGGGCGCCAACTTCGGCGAAAACTGGGGCGTCGAACTGACCGCCGACAGCCTCGAACCCAGCCTGCACCTGACCGGCCGGGGCACTTTTGCCGAGTACAGCTTCGGTGCGGTCATTCCCCATCTGCGCTTGCGCTACCCGCTGGGCCGCGGCCGCTGGGTACCCTACGTGATGGCCGGGGCCGGCCTCACCTACTCCGAGTACAATGACGCCAAACCGCCCGGTATCGGACTGCAGGTGGACGCGAAGGGCATTTACCCCGCCCTGGGCCTGGGGGCGGGACTCGAATACTTCGTGGTCCGCAATTTCTCCCTCAACGCCGACGCCCGCTGGCTCTACACGTGGGGCCACGAAATCGAAATCAAGGACACCCTCAAGGGCACCGGCGACTTTTCGGCCGTCCAGTTCAACCTCGGCTTCCGCGTGTACCTGTTCGACTTCTGAGCCGGAATGCCTCGGCCAACCCGGCCGTGGTCGGCCGCTCGGTCGGCCGGGCGGCAGCCACCGGCCGCCGCCCCAACCCGTCCGGTCCACGCGTCCCGCGTGTCGCTGTGCCCACGGAGCCGGCCAGCCGGCGCTCTCCACGCGCGGCGCGATTGCCCGGGCCTCCGATCTGAACTCGCCTCAGGGGGCGCAGGCTGTAAACTGCCGGGGTGGTACCGCCGGAGGTGCAAAACTGGTTCGCCCGCCTGCGCGCCGCGCTCGCGGACGGCTCGCTGGTCAAGGTCACCCTCGGCGCCGCGCGCGGGGCCGACCCCACCTTGCGCCAGCTCACCGTCCGACCGGTCCAACTCCGCGCCGGCCCGCGCCTGGCCTGCGTGTACCGGCACACCACGCGCGACATCACCCGCAACCTGACCCCCGAAGAGGCCCTGACCGAACTGACCGCGCGCCTGGGCCGGGACTTCGGCGCCGCGCACCTGTTCACCACCGCGCGGGTGGCCGAATTGAACTGGCCGGCGGAAGGCAAACCCACCTTGCGCCTCCTGCCGCCCCGGCATACCGCGCCGGCCGATCCCCGGCATGACCGCGCCCGGACCCATTGGATCACGCCCGCCTCCGCCCCGTGGTTGCGGGCGTTGGGGGTGACCACGCGCGAGGACCGCGTGTGCGCCGGTATGGCCGCGAAATTCCGGCAAATCCAGAAGTTCACCGAGCTGTTGGAACATCACCTTGCCGCCGCCCCGCTGCCCACGGACCGGCCCCTGCGGCTGGTGGACATGGGGTGCGGCAAGGGCTATCTGACCTTTGCCGCGTACGAGTGGCTGCACCGCCGCGGCCCCGCGCCCGAGGTCCTGGGCATCGAGGCGCGTCCCGAGCTGGTGGCCTTTTGCAACCGCGTGGCGCAGGCGCACGGCTGCACCGGCCTGCGCTTCACCACCGGCACCATTGCCGACACCGACCCCGGACCGATGGACGTGCTGGTGGCGCTGCACGCCTGCGACACCGCCACGGACGACGCCCTGGCCCGGGGCGTGCGCGCCGGCGCGGCGTTGCTCCTGGCCGCCCCGTGCTGCCACAAGGAGCTCCGACCACAACTGCGCCCCGGCCCGGCGCTGGCGGGACTGACCCGGCACGGCATCCTGCAGGAACGCCAGGCGGAGTTGGTCACCGACGCCCTGCGGGCCGCGCTGCTGGAATGGGCGGGTTACGCGGCGCGCGTGATCGAATTCATCTCGCCCGAACACACGGCCAAGAACCTCATGATCGTCGCCGTGCGCCGGCCCCGTCCGGCGGCGTCCGAACGCGCGGCGGGCGTGGTGCGCGCCCTGGCGGGTGCCTTTGGCATACGGCACCAGCGCCTGGCCGAACACCTGGGCCTGACGCTGGCGGCGCCGGGGGCGGCCGGCTTTCCGGGGACGGGCCCATCACCGGGTTGAAACGGGCGCGGGCGCGGGCGGCCGGAAAGTGCTGACAATGCCCGCCGGTGGAAGCTAGAATTTCCAACATTCACATGACCCGACCCGGAGTGTTGCTGGTCAATCTCGGCTCGCCCGAGTCGCCTTCCGTCCCGGACGTGCGGCGGTACCTGCGCGAATTTCTCATGGACCGCCGGGTGCTGGACGCTCCGTGGCCCCTCCGGTTTGCGGTGGTTCACCTGGCCATTCTCCCGCGCCGGCCGCGCGCGTCCGCCGAGGCGTACCGCAAAATCTGGACCGCGGAAGGTTCACCGCTGATTGTGACCAGCCGCCGCGTGCAACAGACGCTCCAGGCGCGCCTGCCCGTGCCGGTCGAGCTGGCCATGCGGTATCAGACCCCGTCCATTCCGGAGGCAGTGCGCCGGCTGGCGGCGGCGGGTGTGGAGGAGTGTCTGCTGATTCCCCTGTTTCCGCACTACGCGATGTCCAGCTACGAGACGGCCGTGGTGCGGGTGCAGCGGGTGGCGGCCCGGCTTGCGCCGCGGATGCGCTGGACCGTGCAGCCGCCGTACTACGAGGAGCCGGACTACATCGCGGCGCTGGTCGAGTCGGCGCGACCGTACCTGGACGGGGCGTGGGACCATCTGTTGTTCAGCTTCCACGGCATCCCGGAGCGGCACTTGCGCAAGTCGGACCCCACCGGCGGTCATTGCCTGCGGCGGCCCGATTGCTGTGAGGAGCCGGGGTTGGCCCTGCCGCGGTGTTACCGCGCGCAGGGTTTGCGGACCGTGGCGGCCTTTGTCCGGGCGGCCGGAGTCCCGGCGGGCCGGTGGTCGGTGGCGTTTCAGTCGCGCCTGGGCCGGGACCCGTGGCTGCGGCCGTACACCGACCAGGAGCTGGGCCGGCTGGCGCGGGCGGGGGTGAAGCGCCTGCTGGTGCTCTGCCCGGCGTTTGTGTCCGATTGCCTGGAAACCCTCGAGGAAATCCGCCTGCGCGGTGCGGAAACCTTCCGGGCGGCCGGGGGCGAGGTGCTCACCCAGATTCCCTGCCTCAACGAACACCCGCGCTGGATCGCCACGCTCGAGGGCATGATCCGGCGTTTCCTGGAAAGCCGCGAAACGCAGGCGAGGCAGTAAACCCTGGCAGGGCCGCCGGGGCGCCTATTCGTGGCGCAGCGCCTCGATGGGATCGAGCAGGGCCGCGGCCCGCGCCGGATACAGGCCGAAGATGATGCCCACGGCGCCGGAGATGCCAAAGGCCACCAGCACCGACCAGAGCGTGACGATGGTCTTCATGTCGGTGGCCATCGAGACCACCACCGGCGTCAGCATGCCCACGGCCACGCCGATGAGGCCGCCGCCGACCGAGAGCACCACCGTTTCCACCAGGAATTGCAGGGTGATGTCCCGCCGCTTGGCGCCCAGGGCCCGGCGCACGCCGATCTCCCGGGTGCGCTCGGTGACGTTGGCCAGCATGATGTTCATGATGCCGATGCCGCCGACCAGCAGGGAGATGGCGGCAATCGAGCCCAGGACGATGTTGAAGCGCCGCTTGGTGGCCTCGGCCTGGCGCAGCAGCTCCAGCGGCACGATCAACTCGTAGTCGTTCTGGTCGTGGAACCGCTTGAGCAGGGTGCGAATCTGCGGGTCGGCGGTCTGCACGGCGGCGGTGTCCTCCATCTGCACGGTGACCTGGTGCAACTGCACCTCCTCCGCCTCGATGCTGCCGGCCATCCGGCGGATGAGCACTTCGCCGAAGCGGGTGCGCGAGGTGGACAGGGGGATGTACGCGTTGTTGTCCAGCGGCTGGCCCTCCATGGGGCCGGTCTGGGTGCGCTGCTCGGCCTTGCCGGTTTCCTGGATGATGCCTACCACCCGGTAATAAAAGGCGTCAATCTTCACCGAATGCTGCATCGGGTCCTCGGTCGGAAACAGCCGTCGGGCCAGGCCGGCGGTGATGACGCAGACGTTGTTCTTGTACAGCTCGTCCAGGTCGGTGAGGAAGCGGCCGCGGAGCACGTCCACCTGGGTCACCTCGGTGTACACCGGCAGGGTGCCGATGACCTGGCAGGGGACCTCGTTGCGGCCGAAGCGGACGTTTTCCCGGATGATGCGCATGGGCACCACGTACTTCACCCCGGGGATGGTCTGCTGGAGGCGGGCGGCATCGGCGTAGGTCAGGCCGTATTTCAGGCTCAAGCCGCGCGGACCGGGGCCGCCGCCGCCCTGCTGGCGGGAGGCCTCGGGCGGCTTGAGGCTGCGGACCAGGATGTTGTTGCTCCCCAGTTTTTTGATGGCTTCCTGGGCCTCGTAGGAGGCGCCCTCGCCGATGGCCAGCATGGCGATGACCGAGCAGACCCCGAAGATAATGCCCAGCATGGTCAAACCCGAGCGCAGCTTGTGCAGCAGCAGGCTCTTGATGCCCAGCCGGATGGTGCTGAGGATTTGGTAGCTAAGCATGGGCCGGGGTGGGGACGCTCGGCGCGGTGCGGTTGATCACCTCCCGGTCAATCAGGCCGTCGCGCATGTGAATGACGCGGTGGGCGCGGGAGGCGACGCGGTCGTCATGCGTGACCAGGACGATGGTCTTGCCCTGGTGGTTGAGGCGGTCAATGAGGTCGAGCACCTCGGCGCCGGTTTTCGAGTCCAGGTTGCCCGTGGGCTCGTCGGCCAGGATCATCAGTGGGTCATTGACCAGGGAACGGGCAATGGCCACGCGCTGTTGCTGGCCGCCGGAGAGCTGGTTGGGGCGATGATGCAGGCGATCGCCCAGGCCCACCAGCCGGGCCAGCTCGACGCAGCGGTCCTCGTAAGCGCGCAGGTCCAGGCCCTGGTACAGCAGCGGGACCTGGATGTTCTCCAGCACGCTGAGCTGGGGGATGAGGTTGTAGGACTGGAAGATGAAGCCGATGCGGCGGCCGCGGACCTCGGAGAGCTGGTCATCGTTCATCTGGGAAACATCCTCGCCGCCGAGGTAGTAGCGGCCGGCGGTGGGGCGGTCCAGGCAGCCCAGCAGGTTCAACAAGGTGGATTTGCCGGAGCCGGAGGGCCCCATGATGGCCAGGTAGGAGCCGGCGGTGATGGCCAGGTCCACCCCGCGCAGGGCGTGCACCTGGGCTTCCTCGCCCAGGGCGTAAATCTTGTGGATGGCCTGCAGCTCGATGATCGGCCGGCCATCGCCCGCGCCGGCGGGCGACGCGGCGGGGGTGGGGTGCGACGCGGGGAGAGACGCAACCGAGTTCATGGCTCGGAGCGGGGCGGGGCGTTGGTGCGGCTGCGGTTGCGGCCGAATTCGGCGCGCATGGCCTCGCGTTCCTGCTCGTCCAGCTCACCGTCGCCGTTGCGATCGAAGCGGCGGAGCATCTCTTCGCGGTTGAAGCCCGCGCCCCGGCCGCCGCCCCCCGGCCCGCCGGCCGCGCCGAAGCGTTGGCGCATCGTCTCGCGCATGGCCGTGCGCTCCTCCTCGTCAAGCTGGCCGTCCCCGTTCTTGTCGAATTCCTTCATCAGGGCCTCGCGGTCGAAGCCGCCCGGCCCGCCCGGCCTTCCGCCGTCGACAGCCCCTCCCGCGGTTGTCGGCGTGGGGCGGGGGAAGGCACCGGGTTCGCCGGCACCGGGCGCGCGGGCTGGCTCGGACCCGGCGGCCGCGAGGCG
>JBBIJZ010000037.1:0-9621 GCA_037445715.1 Verrucomicrobiales bacterium
ACCGTGCTCATCTTTTATCGCGGCGGTTGGTGTCCGTTTTGCAACCGCCATTTGCAGTCTTTGGCCGGAATCGAAGACGACCTGAACAAGGCCGGGGCGCAATTGCACGCCATCAGCATGGACCAGCCGAGCAAGCTGAAGGCGACGCCCGACCGGGAGAAGCTCCACTATCGCCTACTTTCCGACAGCGATGCCGCCGCGGCGAAGGCATTCGGCATCGCGTTCAAAGTGGACGACCTGACAGTGGAGAAATACAAGGCCTACGGCATCAACCTGGAGGCCGCCTCGGGCCGGGACCATCATCTTCTGCCGCATCCCGCCGTGTTCATCGCCGACACCAACGGTGTGATTCGTTTCGCTCACGTCAACCCCGACTATAAAGTGCGGCTCGAACCCAAGAAGATCCTCGAGGCCGTGCAGTCTGCGATGCGTTGAATGAAGCCGCTGCTCGCCCTCGCGCTCCAGCCCTCGGTGGTCAAGCGCGCCTTCAAATACGCGATTGTGGTGGGCGCGATCCTCATCGCCATCAATCACGGCGACGCCCTGCTGCGCGGCGATTTACCACCCACGCGCCTCTTCCGCATGGCGCTCACCGCGCTGGTGCCGTATGTGGTGTCCACCCTGTCCAGCGTGGGAGCGTTGCGGGAGCCTGGGAATAAGCCGGCGCCTCAGGAGGTCTCAGCAACGACATCCAATTCAAAACCATGAACGACAAACTCAAACTCCTGGCCAAAGACCTTGCCAAGGAATACCCGCGCAGCCCGCGCGAAACCCTCGCCGGTTACGTCATCTCGGCGCGGATGCTGGACAAATGCCGCGCCGTTATCGCCGGGACCGCCGGGGAGTATCACTACAACTGTCCGCTTGACTGGCAGTTCCTTGATTTCACCGGCATCAATGCCGAGGCGTTCAAAAGCTTCGTCGCCACGGGTGCGACCGATGCCGAGGTTGCCGATTGGATCACAAAACACTCCAAGGTGCAGTCAGAGGTGGACCGGGTGGTGTGGAACAACAAGATGCGTTATACCCGGCTTTGCGACCTCCCACCCGAGGCACAGGTGTTCTTGGAAGGCTACATCCAGAAATGCGTGCCCAGGAACCGGCCGGTGTATGTGTGGTTCGATGTTTACGACCTCGAGGAGGAGCGAATTTGAGATCGTTGAAGTCCCTGGTGATCAGCCTCGCGCTGGCGGCGGGCATCGGAACCGGACACGGGGCCACCTCGCCATTTGACCACGCACACGGGCAGTTCGACCGCGTGCTCAAGCAGCATGTGAAGAACGCACGCGTGGATTACGCTGGCTTGAAGGCGCATCCAGAGGAGTTGAATCGCTATCTCGGTCAGGTTGCCGCTGTCAGCAAGACCGAGTTCAAGAAGTGGACGGAACCCGAGCAGATCGCGTTTCTGATCAATGCCTACAACGCCTACACGCTGAAACTCATCATTGACCATTACCCGCTCAAGAGCATCAAAGACATTGGCAGCCTCCTCAACGGCCCGTGGGATCAACCGGTCGTCAAGCTGTTTGGCGAGACGATGGACCTCAATACGCTCGAACACAAAATCCTGCGCAAAGATTACGCCGAGCCCCGCATCCACTTTGGGCTCGTTTGTGCGGCGAAGGGTTGTCCACCCCTGCGCAATGAGGCTTATGTGGGCGCGCGGCTCGAAGGACAACTCGCGGATCAGGCGAAACAATTTCTCGCCGAATCCGCCAGGAACCGAATCGCCGCATCCGAGCGTGTCGTCTATCTCTCGTCCATCTTCAAATGGTATGGCAGCGACTTTGAGAAGAAATCCGGTTCGGTGCTCGCTGCGTTAAAACCTTACTGGCCGGCCAAGCCGCCCGCAGAATACGAGTCGTTCAAAATCCGCTACACCCACTACGACTGGTCGCTGAACGGGCAGGGCAAATAACGGCGCGCCAAATCACGATGAACCCTCACAGGGATACCGTTGCCGTGACCGATTCCGAAAGCGCCCCTGCGAAGGCCGGCATTCGCTGGAAATGGCTGCTCTTCATCACCGTGGCTGTCGCGTTTATCGTCGCTGCGAAGTTTCTAAATGTTCAAGACCTGCTCAAGCAGGCGCTCGATCGGGTCGGGCGACTCGGCCCGTGGGGCGCGGTCATTTTCATCGCGATTTATGTCGTTGCGACCGTGCTGTTCGTTCCCGGTTCGGCGCTGACATTCGGCGCGGGCGCAATCTTCGGCATCGTGTGGGGTTCGGTCTATGTCTCCATCGGGTCAACGTTCGGGGCGACCGCAGCTTTTCTCGTCGGACGCTACCTCGCCCGCGACAGCATCGCCCGGAGAATCGAAGGCAACGAACGCTTTGCCGCGATTGACAAAGCCGTCGCGAGCGGGGGCTGGAAGATCGTTGGCCTGACGCGGCTCTCGCCGGTGTTTCCCTTCACGGTCTTGAACTACGCCTTCGGCCTCACGCGGGTGAAGTTGAGTCACTACGTGCTCGCTTCGTGGATCGGCATGATGCCCGGCACGGTGATGTACGTGTATCTCGGCTCCTTGGCGAAAGCCGCGACCGGCGAGCGCACGCGTACCACCGGCGAATGGGTGTTCTATGGCGTCGGGCTGCTCGCCACCGTGGTCGTCACCATCTTCGTCACGCGCCTGGCCAAGCGGGCGCTGGCAAAGAAAATCGCGTAGCCGCGGCAACAGGGAATTTCATGAGCGACCAAAACCAACCTCCCGTCCAACCGTGGGACGCGCACAATCAGAAACTTGTCTCCAACGTCCACCCGACAGACTGGAAAAATCCTACGCCCGCGCCGCGCTACAATCTTGTCGTCATCGGCGGCGGCACGGCGGGACTCGTCACTGCGGTGGGCGCGGCTGGCTTGGGTGCAAAGGTCGCTCTCGTCGAGAAGCATCTCATGGGCGGAGACTGCCTCAACGTCGGTTGCGTGCCGTCCAAGGCCATCATTCGCGCGGCACGAGCCGTGGCGGCAGTGCGCGAAGCGGCGGAGTTTGGTGTGAATATTGCCGCCGGTCCGACCATGGATTTTGGTAGAGTCATGGAACGGATGCGCCGACTGCGCGCGGACATCAGCCCGCAGGACTCTGCCAAACGCTTCAGCGAACTCGGCGTGGATGTATTCCTCGGCGCGGGCAAATTCACCGGTCCGGACACCGTGGAGGTCGCCGGGCAAACATTGCGTTTCGCCAAGGCTGTCATCGCCACGGGCGCACGCGCTGCTGTGCCCCCGATTCCGGGGCTGAACGATGTTCCGTATCTTACGAACGACACGCTGTTCTCGCTCACCGAACTGCCCAAGCGCTTTGGCATCGTCGGTGCCGGGCCGATCGGCTGCGAGATGGCGCAGAGCTTCGCGCGTTTCGGCTCGGAGGTTTTCTTGATCGAAGCGACCCACGGCATCCTGCCGCGAGAGGACCGCGATGCCTCGGAGATTGTCCGCGCCGCCATGGAACGGGACGGGGTGAAGCTCGTTTGTTGCAGCATGGACCTCAAACTCGCCAAAGATCCCAACGGCATTCGTCTGCAAGTGCAGTCGCACGGCAAGGGCTACGACCTGCTGGTGGATCAACTGCTCGTGGCTGTGGGTCGTGCGCCGAATGTCGAGGGACTCGGCCTCGAAACCGTCGCTGTCGAGTTCGACAAGAAAGGCGTGAAGGTCAATGACCGCCTCCAAACGACCAACCTGCGCATCTTCGCCTGCGGCGATGTCTGTTCGCCTTTTCAATTCACCCACGCGGCGGACTTCATGGCGCGCATTGTCATTCAGAACGCGCTGTTCAAGGGCCGCGCCAGGGCGAGTTCACTCATTATTCCGTGGAGCACTTATACATCGCCGGAGATCGCCCACGTCGGCCTTTACGAGAAGGATGCGAAGGCCAAAAGCATCGAGGTGGACACGTTCACGCAGGAGTTGAGCAAAGTGGATCGCGCCATTCTCGATGGCGAGACCGAGGGCTTCGTGCGCGTTCATGTGCGCAAAGGCACGGATGAGATTCTCGGCGCAACGGTGGTCGCAGCACACGCGGGCGACCTGATTGGCGAACTCACGCTCGCGATGAAGGCCGGGATTAGGCTCAAAACCATTGGCGCGACGATCCATCCCTATCCCACGCAAGCCGAAGCCATCCGCAAAGTCGGCGATCTCTACCAGCGCAGCCGATTGACGCCCCGGCTGCAACGTTGGTTGGCCCGCTGGTTCGCTTGGACCCGGTGAGCCCTCTGGGTATGGACAAGCAGCGATCCAGAATGGTGCTGTTGTTCACGCGGTTTCCCGTACCCGGCCAATCCAAAACCCGCCTCGTCCCTGCACTGGGCCCGGAAAAAGCCGCGCAGGTGCAACGCGAGCTGACCGAATGCATCGCGGGCCGACTCAAGGCGGGCGTCGTCGCCGGACACTTTCACCTGGTCATCTGCCACGCCGGCGCCTCGACGCGCCAAATGCGCGCATGGCTCGGGAGCTGGGCGGAGTACGAACCGCAAACCGACGGCGACCTGGGCCAACGCATGGCACGAGCCATCCAGCGGCGCTTCGCCCGGGGCGCGGACCGCGTAGTCGTCTTGGGCGCGGACTGCCCGGCGGCAGATGCAGCGGTGGTGGACCAGGCGTTTCGCGCCCTGGACGAACGGCCGGTGGTCTTCGGACCGGCCGTGGACGGTGGCTACTACCTCGTGGGTCTGAGACAGCCGTGCCCGGGCCTTTTCCAGGGAATTCGCTGGGGTTCCGACACGGTGCTGCAGGATTCCTTGGCGCGGGCGCGGTCGTTGGGCCTGCAGACCGCGTTACTGCCGCCGTTACCCGACGTGGATCGACCCGCCGACCTGCAACACTGGGACGGGGTGCGCCGCCGGAGCGAGAGCCTCGCAGTGATCCTTCCCACCCTGAACGAAGCTGCATACCTGGCCGAAACGCTGGCACATGTGATGCGGGGCCAACCGCAGGAAATTGTCGTGGCCGACGGCGGCAGCACCGATGACACCGTGGCCGTCGCGCGTCGGGCGGGAGCGACCGTGCTGTCGGTTCCGCGCGGTCGAGCCCGACAAATGAATGCCGCGGCGGCTGCGGTCCAATCCGAACTGCTGCTGTTCCTTCACGCAGACACCCTGTTGCCCGAGAATTACATCGACATCGTTCGCAGGACGCTGCGTTCTCCGGCCGTGGCGGCCGGGGCATTTCAATTCGCCCTGCGCGAGTCGATCGCCGAACGGCGGGGAATCGAAGCGCTGGTCCGCCTCCGCTGTCGCTTCTGGGGATTGCCATTTGGCGACCAGGGACTCTTCGTGCGCCGCGACCTGTTTCAGGCCCTGGGCGGGTTCATGGACCGGCCGTTGCTGGAGGATGTGGACCTGGTGCGGCGCTTGCGCCGGTGGGGGCGCATCGTGATCCGACCCGAGGCGGCGCCCACCTCGGCGCGTCGCTGGCAACAGCTGGGCGTGCTTCGCACCTTCCTGCTCAATCACGTCATCATGCTCGGTTACTACGCCGGCGTATCGCCGACCCGACTAGCCGCATGGTATCGGCGATCCCGGCATCCGATCGAGGCCGGTCCAGGGCTTCAGCCACAAGCAGGCGCCAGGCGGCGTTGATAGGCGGCGCGGGTGCGGTTGCAGAGGTTGCAGACCGAGAGCATCATCGGCACCTCGACCAGCACACCCACGACACAGGCCAGCGCGGCCGGCGAGTCCGGGCCGAAGAGCGTGATGGCCACGGCCACCGCCAGCTCGAAGAAGTTGCTCGCCCCGATCAACGCCCCCGGCGAGGCCACGTTGTGCGGTACCCTGAACAACCACATCAGCCCGTACGTGAGTCCGGAGTTGAAGTAGACCTGAACCAGAATCGGCACGGCCAGCAGCAGCACGGCGAACCATTTCGTGGTCAGGTTTTCGGCCTGAAAGGCAAAGATCAGCACCAGCGTTGCCAGCAGGGCCGCCACGGTCACGGGATGAAACGCGGGCAGAAACCGGGTCCTCGAACCATTCGAGCCCGCGCGTCCGCAGCAGGCTGGTGCGCGTCAAATACCCCGCCAGGAGCGGGATGACGATGAACACGACCACCGAGGTGATCAGCACTTTCGAGGGCACGAGAACATTGGCCACGCCGCACAGGAACATCACGATGGGCGCAAAGGCAAACAGCATGATCAGGTCGTTGAGGGCCACCTGGACCAGCGTGTAGGCCGGGTCGCCGTCGGTGAGGTAGCTCCACACGAACACCATGGCGGTGCAGGGTGCGGCGGCCAGGATGATGAGACCGGCGGTGTAGTTGCGGGCCGTTTCCGGGTCGATCCAGGGGCTGAAGAGGTGCTGGACAAACACCTACGCAAAGAACGCCATGCTGAAGGGTTTGACCAGCCAGTTGACGAACAGTGTTACCAACAGGCCCTTGGGGCGTTTGGTGACGCCCACCAGCGCGCTGAAGTCGATCTTCAGCATCATCGGGTAGATCCTCAGCCATATGAGCACGGCGATGGGAATGTTGACCTGCGAACCGTGGCCGAACTCGAGCCGACTCAGTGCGGCGACCGTGTCCGGACAGAGCTTGCCCAGGGCCACCCCGCCCCCCATGCAAAGCAAGACCCAGAGGGAAAGATAGCGCTCGAAAAAGTTCAGTCGCTTTGGCCGGGCGCGGCGCGTGTCGGCTGAAGCGCCGGCCCCGGAGGCCGGGGGTGTGGTTTCCCGAGCTTCATTTCTGCGAGAGCCGAGTGTCTTTGTGTCTTTCATGGGCAATCGGAATTCCATCGTCTCGGTTTGTTGGCTGTTGTTGATCTGCTGGTCGTGGAAACGGGGATTCGCTGGAATGCTGCGCGATGGGTGCAATCCTGCGCGGCCGGCTGCGGATGAGTCGGAACATGAACCCAAGCAAAATGTCTGAGTCGAGGTGCTCCGCAGGCGCCGACTGCGAGGGGGAGGAAAGTTTCCTCTGTCAAACGTTGCGCACGCACCGATGAGATCGGCTGGAACCCGACCTGGCTCGGCACACCCACGAGCCCGACAGCGGGGGGAACGATTTCGGAGAACCGCTTCGTGGCGAACCGGTCAGCGGTCTGGGGAAATCGGGGACGCATGGGTGGGTTACTGTACGGTAGGCACCAGCAACACGGGTGTGGGGGCGTGACGCGCCACGTTGTGGGCCACGCTGCCGAGGAACAGCTCGCTCAGGAAGCCTCGTCCCTGGGACCCCATCAACACCAGCGAGACGTCGCCCTTGCGTGCGCGTTCGAGGATGGCGCCCGTGGGCGAGCCGTAGGGGATTTCGATGCTGACCTCGGTGGCGCCGTGTTTGAGCAGTGCGTCGCGACGGCGTTCGAGTCGCTCCCGGTCATTGCGGTTGAACTCGGCCAGCTTGTGCTGCAGATGCGGCTCGATCCTGGTCTTGTCCTGGACGTGCAGAAGGGTGACGCAACCCTGGGTTTGGCGCACGACATGTTCAAGATATCGAAAAGCCCGCTCGGCGGTGTCGGAGAAGTCGGTCGGGTGCAAGATATGAGCGAACATGTCCTCGCACAGAATCCGACAGGACCGTCCGGCCTCGGTCTCCGTGATTTCGAAGCGGATCAGCAAAGTGGGCATCCGAATGTTGTGCAGAATCGCATAGGCCGTGGAGCCCAGCAACGCCTCCGCCACCATGGACTCGCCGTGCGAACCGGCCACCACGAGCGAGCAGCGGTGTTGTCCAGCCACCCGCTGGATTTCGTACGCGGGAAATCCCACGGGGATCTCGAGCACAACTTCAAAGCCGGCCGCTTCCAGGCGTTGCTTTTGTTTTTCCAAGCGGGGCAAGGCCAGGCGTCGGAGGGTCTGATAAAGTCCGCCCACGTCGCAGATGTTGAGCACGTGCACCAGCACGGCCTTGCGGCTGCCCACCCGACGCAGGGAGGTGACGCAGTCCACCAAACGGTCGGAGGCTTCCGAGGCCTCCGAGCAAATCAACAGGTTCTGCAGCATGCGCTTGTCCTTTCGTGTTTCGCCGGTTGGATCCGCCGCTCACGCGACGAGGCATTGCGAGGCGAAGACTCCCTCGAGCATTTGCCCGCCGGCTCATCTTGTGGGCCGGCGCGGTGGGTTTCGATCATTCTGCGGCGGTTCCTCAACGGCTCGCCGGCGTCGGCGCAGCGCCCCCCGGGACGTTGCGATCGAGGGGTGCGCCCAGCCCGCCCTGAATGCGTTTCCAGAACCCGACCGCACTCAAGCGTCTCTGTCGTTGCCTCCGTCCGGTAAGCGCGCTTGTTGGGACGCTGAAAACGCGGATGGACACTCTGTGGCATCATCAGGGGTCCGATGGTTTGCCGCCGTCTCAGGTCCCGCTGGGACTGGGTAGCGCGAGTTTCTCCCGTACCAACGTTACCAGCTCCTCGAGTACGGGCGGGCCCATGGAGATGACCTCATCGTTCAGGACAACGATGGGACAGGCCGCGTACCCGAAGCTGTTGAGCAGTCGGATCGCCGGCATGTCCCGGCGGAGGTCGAGTTTCCCGCCGCTGGCTTTGTCCGCGTTGATCGTCTCGATCGCGACCCCCGGGAGCGCCTTTTCCGGCTCGGCGCGGTACTGTTGGAGTTCCTCCTGGCTTTGGCCGATCAGGCCGCAGCAACTGGAGTCGGGACCGCAGGGGAAGGCTTGCGGCACGTAGTAGATGCGAAGGACGGGTTTCATCGTTTCGCTCATAGCCACGTTCGAGGTTTTGCGGGGTTCAGTTCAGGAGGGTCATGATCCAGTTGTAGGCCGAGCCGGCCAGCACACAGCCGAGGAAGGAAACCCCCACGTAGAGGACGAGCACACGGGCGCGGAACCCGCCCGAGAGCATGGCGATCGAGGGCAGGGACAAGCCGGGGCCGCCCAAAAGATAGGCAAGCGTGGCTCCCGGCCCCATGCCCTTGCTCATGAGCGCAAGGGCCGTGGGGACCTCGACGTACATGCACACATAGGCCAGCAGAGCCACCATCGAGGCGACCAAAACGCTGTTCAGGGCGGTACCGCCGACCCATTGCGTTATGAGACTTGTGGGCAACAGGACCTTGATGGCCCCGGCAATGAGCACCGCAAGTAGTAGGTAGCCGTTCAGTTGAAGGAACAGTTGAAGCTCCATCCGAAACATCGCCCCGACTTTCTGGCCCGGGCTCAGGTGCGCAGCCTGGCCAGTGGGCAGCACCATGCAGCCTGCGGTTTCCTTCAAAGGCGTGGCCTCCCTGCCCGCTTCAGCCAATCGCCAAAGTCCCGCGGGTGTCCGTTCCACGAGGCCGCTTTCTTCGAGCAGGGCCAGCTTGACGTCCGGGCCCGGGCCCAAAGCCTCCGCACGTACCCCGTCGGCGTGTTTGGCCGCCAGCAGCCCGAATCGAAAGGCGAATTGCTGCAACTCTGGTGAAAGCCTGGGCGGAATATGGATGCGCAAGAACTTACGCGGGTTGCGGTGCTTGCGCTGCCAATGCGTCAGCACCCCGCCCACGGCAAGTGCGATGCCAACAGACGCCACAATGCGCCCGAGGGCCATGGGCCAGCCCAGGATGCCCGCCGTCATGAAGACGGTCGGCACATTGAGCATTGGGGCGGCGATGAGAAAGGCCATGGTGGGCCCCAGCGGAATGCCGGCCTGCACCATCCCGGCCAACACGGGCACGATGCCGCAGGAGCA
>JBBIJZ010000037.1:9721-11813 GCA_037445715.1 Verrucomicrobiales bacterium
CGAGTCGCGGGTGTCCGGGGCGGTGGCGAACTCAGTGGACGTGTCTTTCATGGAGCGGGGTCAAAACCGACGCTTGCTGGAGGCCGCGTTTGCAGGGTTGTTGCACCTGGTTCCCGGCATGCGAAGGGCGGAAGTGTCGTGGACCGCCTTTCCATCCGGTTCGGCGGGGCAGAACCACCCCCGCGATGCCGACGTCCGGTTCCGGGGCGCCTTCATGAGCAGGCGCAGTTTGGCCCGCAGCAGGCGCCGCTGCGGCCTGCCTGCATCCCGCTTCGCAGGACGTTCACGGAGGTAAACGTGCGGATGGCTTTTTGCGCACCGCAGTGCGGGCAACGCGGTTTCAAACCCTTGCTGTACTCCCTCACCGTCGCCTGCACTTCGAAGGGGTGACCACACGCCTGGCACAGGTACTCGTAGGTTTGCATGGCTCGTTCGAACTCAAACCGGTTCAAACTGGTTGGGTTGCTCTTCGAGCGGACCTTGTCGCCGCAGTGGAGAACGCTTCTTGAACCCACTTGCAGCAGCGACGTTGTTTTTGCAACCGGCGCAGGTCCTCGCGCAACTCCGGTTGGGACCCGGCGCAGTCCTCCAGGCAGCGCAGATGGGCGGTCAGCTCCGGAGGTGGATCCGACGGCAGTGCATAAATCACCCATTGCCGGTGTCGGCGCGCCTCGACCATGCCCTTCTGGCGCAGGTAGGCCAGGTGCTTGCTGACGACGACCTGGGGCAGGCCGAGGATGTGCTGGAGGTGACACACACAGAGCGGCCCGTGCTTCAGCAGATGCACGATCCGCAGCCGGGTGGAATCGCAGAGGCACCGATAGATCTGTGCCAGTTGCATATACCTGCGTGAGTATATACCACGAGTTCCATTTGCCGTCAACCGTCCACGCGGCGGCGAAAGCGGGCGGCGGGGCAGCCTCGTGGTTCTTGGTGGTGGGCCCAGCACAGGCCCGTCAAAATGGACGGTGCAAGGCCCGGGCCGGGTCATTAAGGGCATGGCGCAGCAGGCTTTAAACCGACGGTGCCAGAGCTCGGGTGCGTTCCTGGCTCCCTGTCCCCCCGGTTGGTGGGGTTGCTCGTCCGGTGGATTCGGGGATACCCGGTGGGGCTGCAACCGCAGTTGGTGCGTCCGGAAGATGGGACTGAAAATGTTGCTCCGGTGTTCCGCGCCAACGGGCGGCGGCTTAACGAGCGTGTGTGGCCGGAAAGCTAGCGCGTTGCGGGCCGTGCCCGGGTTGCGTGCTCGGAATTGTTTGGCCAACGTCGGGATTTGATTTTGCCGCCCGCCGCGGCTTGAGCAGCGGGGGTGGGGCGCGTACAACTCCGCCGGCCGCGGCTGCGCGGCCGTTTCATGCGCTGTCTGGACCTGTCCCTGCCCACGCCTGCGGAAAACCTTGCCGCTGATGAAGCCCTGTGGGAGGCAGTCGAGGCCGGGGGCGCCGAGGTGTTGCGTTTTTGGGAGGCGCCCGTGCCTTTTGTGGTGCTGGGTTACGCGAACCGCACCGCGCGCGAGGTGGATCTGGCCGCCTGCCGCGCCCGCAGCATTCCCGTGCTGCGTCGCGTCACCGGTGGCGGCACGGTGGTCCAGGGCCCCGGGTGTCTGAATTACACCTTGGCGCTGCGTTTGGATCACCACGCCGCCACAGCCAGCATCACCGGCACGAACCTCTGGATTCTCAACCGCCACGCCGCGGCGCTGACCACCCTCACCGGCCAGCCCGTCCGCCGCCGCGGCGACACCGACCTGGCCATCGGCGAGCGCAAGTTTTCCGGCAACGCCCAGCGCCGCGGCCGCCGGGCGCTGCTGTACCACGGCAGCCTGCTGCTGGACTTTGACCTGGAGCTGATCTCGGCCCTGCTGCCCGCGCCCTCGCGCGAGCCGGATTACCGTGCCGGCCGCGCGCACCGGGATTTTTTGATGAACCTGCGCGTGCCGGCGGAGGCGGTCAAAGCTGCGCTGCGTCGCGTCTGGGGCGCCGAGGAGGCCGCCGCGGACTGGCCGGCGGCGCGCGTGGCGGAGCTGGTGGCCGGGAAATACTCGCAGACCGGCTGGAACTTCCGGCTTTGACCCCGCGCCGAAACTCCGAAA
>JBBIJZ010000037.1:11913-29013 GCA_037445715.1 Verrucomicrobiales bacterium
GAAACTCCGAAATTCCGGCTCACCCGCCCAGCCGGGCGCGGATGAGGGCGGCCAGCCGTTCGGACCAAAGCTCGACCACTTCCTCGCTGCGCGCCTCGACCAGCACGCGGGCCTTGGGTTCGGTGCCCGAGTAGCGCACGAACACGCGACCACCTTCCGCGCCGACCGCCGCCTCGGCCTCGGCCAGGAGGTTGGCAAAGCCGTCGAGTCGCTCCAGCGGCACCTTTTCCTGCACGCGCACGTTGACCAGCCGTTGGGGGAACCGGGTCCAGCACAGCCGCAACTGGGACAGCAGGGCGTCCTTTTCCCGCATGATGCTCAGGACCTGGAGGGCGGCCACGAGGCCGTCGCCGGTGGTGGCGTAGTCGCGGAAGATGATGTGGCCGCTTTGCTCGCCACCCAGGCTGTAGCCACCGCGGAGCATTTCCTCGATGACGTGCTTGTCCCCCACCGGGGTTCGCAGGACGCGGCCGCCGGCGGCGCTGATGGCGGCGTCCAGGCCGGCGTTGCTCATGACGGTGGCCACCAAGGTCTTTTCGGGGAGGGCGTTGCGCCGGAGCCATTCCAGCCCGCAGATGGCGAGGATGTCGTCGCCGTCAGCCAGGCTGCCCTGTTCGTCGCAGAGCAGGACGCGGTCGCCGTCGCCGTCGTGCGCGAGGCCGAGCTGGGCGCGGTGTTCGAGCACGCGGCGGCAGAGGTGCTCGGGGTGCATGGCGCCGCAGTCCTTGTTGATGTTGGTGCCGTCAGGCTGGTTGCCGTACACGATAACCTCGGCGCCGAGCTCGCGCAGGACGCTGGGGGTGGTCTTGTAGGTGGCGCCGTGGGCGCAGTCCACCACGATGCGGAGTCCTTCGAGGGTCATGCCCTTGGGGAAGCTGGCCTTGGCGTACTCGATGTAGCGGCCGATGGCGTCGTCCACCCGCAGGGCCTTGCCGATTTCACTGGCCACCGGGCGGATGTGGTGGATGGCGCCGCTGAAGACCAGTTCCTCGATGCGGGCCTCGACCGCGTCGTCGAGCTTGTAGCCGTCGGCCCGGAAGAACTTGAGGCCGTTGTCATCGTAGGGATTGTGGGAGGCGGTGATGACGATGCCGGCGTCGGCCCGCAGGCTGCGGGTGACGTAGGCCACGCCCGGGGTGGGCAGGGGGCCGATGAAGATCACGTCCACGCCCATCGAAAGGATGCCGGAGGAGAGGGCGTTTTCGAGCATGTAGCCGGAGAGGCGGGTATCCTTGCCGATGACGATCTTGTGGCGGCCCAGGCCGCGGGCGTGGCTGGAAAGGGTCTTGAAGACATGAGCGGCGGCGCGGCCCAGTTTGAGGGCGGTCTCGGCGGTGACCGGCTCGATGTTGGCCGTGCCGCGGACGCCGTCAGTACCGAAGATGCGGGGTGGGGTGCTCATGGGAACTCAGGAGCCGGGCGTGGGGGAAAGGGGTTCGAGGCGGACCTGGATGGGCGTGAGCGAGACCACGGTCAGGCCCGGCGGGACGTGGACTTCGACGTCGGCGCGCGGGGGCAAGGGGCCGGGCGCGGTGAGATTGACGAAGACCTGCAGTTCGGCCGGGTCGAGGGCTTCGACCACCCGGGTGGGGCCGCGCACGGTCAGGCGGGCGGTGGCCGGGTCGAGGCGAAAGGCCCGGGTGTCGCCCGGCTGGAGCAGCGCGGTGATGGGGAGGTGGTCGAAGGCGCGGCGGACCTCGGCCGGCTGGCGCTCGGTGATGTTGTAGTGCACCAGCAACCAGACCAGGGTGGCCAAGAGCACCGAGACGATCTTCCAGCCCGGATTGGCAGTGAAATGGCGCAGCAGTTTCATGGCGCGGGCGTGGAGGTTCGGACGGCGCGGCGCAGGCGCAGATTGCGCAGCCATTCCATCCAGGAGCGCGGTCGCGGGGCCTTGACCAGTTTGCGCGTCAGGAAATCGCGCAGGTGTTCAAGCGTCACGTTGCGCACCAACTCGCCCTGGTGGGCGTAGGAAATCGCCCCCGTTTCTTCCGAGACCACCACGACGATGGCGTCGGTCTCCTCGCTCAAACCGATGGCCGCGCGGTGGCGCGTGCCCAGGGATTTGCTCAGGTCCGGCCGGGTGCTGAGGGGGAAGATGCAGGCCGCGTGGGTGATGCGGTCGCCCCGGACGATGACGCCGCCGTCGTGGATGGCGTTGTTGGGGAAAAAGATGGTCTCGAGCATCTCGGGCGTGGCCTGGCAATCCACCTCGAGGCCGGCCTCGACCACGTCATGTACGGGCACGGTCTGCTCGATGGCCACCAACATGCCGATGCGCACGTCCGCCAACCGCTCGGCCGCCTGGACGATCACCTCGATGCTTTCGCGCTGCTCGCGCACGTTGATGAAAAACGGCAGGTTGCCCAGCCGGGCCAGCAGGCGGCGGAGCTCGGGCTGGAAGAGCACGATCACGATGACCGCCAGCGAGGGGAACAGGGCCAGCAGCAGTAGCTTGAGCACCTGCAGGTCCAGCAGCGTGGTCAGGAGCGTCAGCGACAACAGCAGGATGAGGAACCCGGTCACCGCGGCGGCGGCGCGGGTGCCGCGGATGAAGGTGATGACGTAGTGGATGCCCACGGAGAGCAGGGCGATCTCCACCAACGCGCGCCAGTGCGTGTACAACCAGTTCAACATCCACCGTGTCCGATCAGGGCCTCGAGGGTCCGGACCACCTGCCGGGTGGCGGCCACATCGTGGGTGCGCACGATCTGCACCCCCCGCAGCACCGCCCAGGCCGCGCAGGCCAGCGAACCCGGCAGCCGCTCGGCCGCCGGCACGCCCAGCAACTGGCCCAGGAACGACTTGCGCGAGGCGCCGAGCATCAGCGGCCGGTTGAATCGTCTAAAACAATCCAGCGTGGCCAGCAACCGCAAATTGTGCTCGAGCGTCTTGCCGAAGCCGAGGCCCGGGTCCAGCACCACCTGTTCGGCGCGCACGCCCGCCGCCGTCAGCCGGGCCAGTTGCCGCGCGAAGAATTCGCCCACCTCCGCGGTCACGTCCGCGTACCGGGGGGCGGTCTGCATGGTTCGGGGGGTACCCTGCATGTGCATGCACACGTAGCCCGCGCCGGTCTCGGCCAACAGGCGGGCCATCTCGGGGTCTTCCCGGTTGGCGGCGATGTCGTTGACGATGCACGCGCCGGCGGCCAGAGCGGCCCGCGCCACCACCGGCTTCTGGGTGTCAATGGACAGCGCGGCGGTGGTGCGTCCGGCCAGGGCCTCGAGCACGGGCCGGACCCGGCGCCATTCCTCGGCGGCGTCCACCGGCGTCGCGCCCGGGCGGGTGGACTCGCCGCCGATGTCCAGGATGTCCGCGCCCTGGCGTTCGAGCTCGAGCGCGTGGGCCACGGCGGTCTCCGGGCTGGCGTACCGGCCGCCGTCGTAAAACGAGTCGGGCGTCACGTTCACCACCCCCATGACGAGGGTGGGACGCGGGAACTCCCAGCGATGCCGACCGGCCTGCCAGATCATGGTTGCCTGCGTTTATGCGGAAACGACACGGTGGGTTCCGGGGTGCCCGGCCACCCTGGCCAAGCCCGGTCGGCCGGCCCGCTGGCAGCCACCGGTCGCCGAGTCGGGGCTTCAAGCCGCCGCTGCCCGAGGGCTGCCGATCCGTCGTTGCCGTGGCGGGCGGGTGGTCGCCGCCACCGCCCGTGACCCGGTGCACCGGCGCGGAAACCGCGTCGTTCCTGCCGGGGTCCGGCGCCGGAGCGCCGACCGGGCGCGCCGGCACCGAACCCGCGGTGCTGACTTATCTCCGGTGTCGGGCGGGGCTGTCAACGCGGGCCGGGAAAATTTTGCCCGCGCGCCGCGGTGGGCGGGGCGGAACGGGTGGCGGTCGCGCCGGCCGGGTGGGGACCGGCGTTACGCGCCGAAGAATTTCCGGATTTCGCCGAGCACTTCGACGAGCCGGTCCACCTCGGCCGGGGTGTTGTAGAAGTAGAAGCTGGCGCGGGCGGTCGAGTTGATGCCCAGCTTTTTCATCAGCGGCTGGTTGCAGTGGTGGCCGCCGCGCAGGGCCACGCCAAACTGGTCGGCCACCGTGACCACGTCGTGGGCGTGGATGTCATCGAGCAGGAAGCTCAGCACGCCGGCGCGGCCGGTGCGCGGGCCGAAGAGGCGTACCCCGGGGAAACGGCTCAGGCGTTCGTAAGCGTAGCGGGCCAGGTCCTGGTCGTGCCGCCAGATGCGGTCGCGGCCGAGGGCGTCCAGGTAGTCCATGGCGGCGGCCAGGCCGATGGCCCCGGCGATGTGCGGGGTGCCGGCCTCGAACTTGTGGGGGAGCGTGTTCCAACGGCTTTCGTGGTAGTCCACACTCGAGATCATGTCGCCGCCGCCCTGCCAGGGGGGCATGGCCTCGAGCAGTTCGCGGCGGCCCCAGAGCACGCCGATGCCGGTGGGGCCGCAGATTTTGTGGCCGGAGAAGGCCAGGAAATCGCAGCCCAGGGCCTGCACGTCCAGCGGCCGGTGGCCGGCGCTCTGGGCGGCGTCCACCAGCGTCACGGCGCCCACGGCGCGGGCGCGGGCGCAGAGTTCCTCGACGGGGTTGACGGTGCCGAGGGTGTTGGAGATGTGGGTGAAGGCGAAGAGTTTCACGCCCGGGGTGAGCAGACGGTCCAGTTGGGCGAGGTCCAGGAGGCCGTCGTCGCCGGTGACGGGCAGGAAGGTGAGGCGGGCGCCGGTGCGGGCGGCCAGCAGTTGCCAGGGCACCAGGTTGCTGTGGTGCTCCATCTCGGTGAGCAGGATGCGGTCGCCGGGCCGGAGGTGGGTGGCGCCCCAGGTGTGGGCCACGAGGTTGATGCCCTCGGTGGTGCCACGGGTGAAGATGATTTCCTCGGGCCCGGCGGCGTTCAGGAAGCGGGCGGCCCGGGCGCGCGCGCCCTCGTAGGCGAGGGTGGCGCGGTGGCTCAGTTCATGGATGCCGCGGTGGACGTTGGCGTTGTCCTGCTCGTAGTAGCGGCGCAGGGTGTCAATGACCACGCGCGGTTTCTGGCTGGTGGCGGCGTTGTCCAGATAGACCAGCGGATGGCCGTGAACCCGCTGGTTGAGGATGGGGAAATCGGCCCGCAACGCGGCCCAATCGAAGGTGGCGGCCGGCGGGGCGACGGGAGAAGCGGGGGTGGTGTTCATCGGCCGGGGGGGCGGTGCGCCGCGGTTCACATCAGGCCCAGCTCGAGGCGGGCGGCCTCGGTCATCATGGACTGGCTCCAGGGCGGGTCCCAGACCAGCTCGACGTTGACCTCGCCGACGTTTTCAAGGGCGAGGATTTTGTTTTGGGCATCCTGCTGGATGACCGGGCCCATGCCGCAGCCGGGGGCGGTGAGGGTCATTTTCACGTCCACCCGGTAGGTACCGGTGTCCGCGATGGGCGAGACCTGGCAGTCATAGACCAGGCCCAGGTCCACGATGTTGACCGGGATTTCGGGGTCGTAACAGGTCTTGAGCGCGGCCCAGACGGCCTGCTCGACCTCTTCGCGGGTCTGGGGCCGGGCCGGCCTGGTGTCGGCTGCCGGGGTGGGCGTGGGGGCCAGACCGAGGGCGTCGGCGTCGCGCCCGTCAATGCGGAACATGTTGCCCTGGACGACAACGGTGTAGGTGCCGCCCAGAGACTGGGTGATGTAGGCGGTCTGGCCGGCCTTGAGGGTGACGGACGTGCCGACGGGCACGACAGTGGCCTGGACGTCGCGTTGGAGGACGACTTGATCGGGGGGGGCCATGACGGGGAAGGTTCAGTCGGCCGGGTTTTCGGTGCTCACGACCTGGGCCTCGCCGGTCACCGCCGCCAGGGCGGCGTGCCAGGGGAGGATGGCGCATTTGACGCGGGCGGGGAACTTGTGCACGCCGGCCAGCGCGTCGAGCTTGCCCAGGTCACCGGTGGTCTGGCCGGTGGTGATCAGGTGGTGGACCTTGTCGAAGAGGGCCTTGACCTCGGCGCGGGTCTTGCCCTTGAGGGTTTCGGTGAGGATCGAGGCGCTGGCCTTCGAGATGGCGCAGCCGGAGCCCTCGAAGGTCAGTTCCCGAACCACCTCCCCGTCGAGCTTGGCGTAGAGGGTGTAGTTGTCGCCGCAGAGCGGGTTGTGGCCCCGGGCGGTGCGGTCGGCATCCGGCAGGGCGCGGAAATTCCGCGGGCTGCGGCTGTGGTCGAGGATGACCTGCTGGTAGAGGTCGGTGAGGTCGTCGAGCATGGCGGGTCAGTCCCGGGCACCCAGGCCCAGGCGTTCCTCGGTTTCGAGGCGGTCCCAGATCAACCGGTCCAGGGCCTCGCGGGCGGCGACGCATTGTACACGGTCAATGATCTCCCCGGCGAAGGCATGGATCAACATCTGCCGCGCCCGCTCCGGCGGGATGCCGCGGGCGCGCAGGTAGAAGATGTGCTCGGGGTGGAGCTGGCCCACGGTGGCGCCGTGGGTGCACTTGACGTCGTCGGCGTAAATCTCGAGCTGGGGCTTGGTGTCCACCACCGCGTCGTCCGAGAGCAGCAGGTTCTTGCTGGTCTGCTTGGCGTCGGTTTTTTGCGCGCCGGGCCGAACCAGGATGCGACCGTGGAAGACGCCGCGGGCGCGGTCGGCCAGGATGCCGTTGAAGTATTCGTGGCTGGCGCAGCGCGGGCTGGCGTGCTCGACGATCATGTGGTGGTCGGCCAGCCGCTCGCCGTTGACCAGGTACAGACCGTTGAGCACCGCCTCGGAATCCTCGCCGCGCAGCCCCAGGCGGATGTGGTGGCGGGACAGCCGCGCGCCCAGGGCGAACGAGTGGGAAAAGAATTTCACCCGGCGGCCGAGGTGGACGTACAGGCCGGAGACCTCGAACGCGCCCGGCGGCTGGTCCTGGAACTTGAGGTGCTCGATTTCCGCGCCGTCCTCGGCAACCAGTTCGGTGACGTGGTTGGCAGCGTAAACGCGGTCGGCCGGGCCGGCGCTGTGCTCGATGACGGTCAGCCGCGCTCCTGCGCCCACGTGGATCAGGTTGCGGGCAAAGCTGGCCGTGGCGTCCCCACGGCCGGCGCCGAGAAACACCAAGTGGACGGGCGCCTCGAGGGCGCAACCGGCCGGGACCCGGAGGTAGGCGCCGTCGGTGAAAAAGGCCTGGTTCAACGCGGTGAAGGCGTGGTCGTCCACCGGGGCGAGGCGGGTGAGGAGCGCCGTCAGCCGGTCGGGGTCGTGGGCCAGGGTGGCGCGGAGGTTCCCGATCACCGCCGCGCCGTCGCGGCCGGTCGGCTGCAGGCCGGTGGACAGTTGCGGGGCGAAGTACCCGTCCACAAACACCAGCACCGGGCCGGGCAGCCCATGGAAGGGCCGGCGCTCGAGGGCGGCCCCGGCCGGGGAGGGCGTCGCGGGCGCGGGCGCCGGTTGGAAGGGCAGTTGGGCGAGGGGCGCCACGTTGGTGAAGCGCCAGTCTTCGTCCGCCGGCGTGGGGTAGCCGGTCTGTTCAAAGCGGCGCAGGCCGGCTTCGCGGGCTTCGCGCAACCAGGCCGGTTCGGTACCGGCGCCGAAGCGCGCGGCAAAGACGGTGCGCGGGGCGGCGGGCGCGGGGCGGTCCGCCGCGGGGCCGGCCGTCCGGTGGGGTTCAAGCGTGGTGGGCATGGTGCCGGGGCAGTTCAGGCCGGGGTGAGCGTGCAGGGCTCGCAGAGGGTGCAGCCCTGGATCCAGTCGTAGCCCTTTTCTTCGAGCTCGAGGGCGAGGCGCTTGTCGCCGGATTTGACGATGCGGCCGTCGCACAGCACGTGCACGAAGTCGGGCACGATGTAGTTGAGCAGACGCTGGTAGTGGGTGATGACCAACTGGGCGTTGTCCGGGCGCCGGAGTCGGTTGACGCCGCCGGCGACCACGCGCAGGGCGTCAATGTCCAGGCCGGAGTCGGTTTCATCGAGCACCGCCAGCCGGGGTTCGAGCACGGCCATTTGGAAGATTTCGTTGCGCTTTTTCTCGCCGCCGGAGAAGCCGACGTTGACGGGGCGCTTGAGCAGGTCCTCGTTGAGCTCGAGCAGTTTGATGCGCTCGCGCACGAACTGGAGGAACTCGACCGCGTCCAGCTCGGGCAGGCCGCGGGCCTTGCGGATCTCGTTGAGGGCGGCCTTGAGGAAGTAGGTGCTGTTGACGCCGGGGATTTCCACCGGGTACTGGAAGGCCAGGAACAAGCCGGCCCGGGCGCGGTCTTCGGGGGCCATCTCCAGCAGGTCCTGGCCGAGGTAGCGGATCGTGCCGGCGCTGATGGTGTAACCCTCGCGGCCGGCCAGTACGGCGGCGAGGGTGCTTTTGCCGCTGCCGTTGGGGCCCATGATGGCATGGACCTCGCCGGGGCGGAGGGTCAGACTGATGCCTTTGAGGATTTCGCGACCGTCCACGCCGGCGTGGAGGTCCTGGATGTCGAGGATGGGTTCCATGTTCAAAGTCAGGGGTCTGTCGGGACGCGGGGCCGGGGGCGAGCCGGGGCGGGGCGGGTTTCAGCCCACGCTGCCCTCGAGGCTGACACCGAGCAGTTTTTGGGCTTCGACGGCAAACTCCATGGGCAGTTCGCGAAAGACCTCTTTGCAAAAGCCGTTGACGATGAGGTTGACCGCGTCCTGCTTCGAGAGGCCGCGCTGGTTGCAGTAAAAAATCTGGTCCTCGCCGATCTTCGAGGTGGTGGCCTCGTGCTCGACCTGGGCGGTGGTGTTGCGCACCTCGAGGTAGGGGAAGGTGTGCGCCCCGCAGCGGTCACCGATGAGCAGGGAGTCGCACTGCGAGAAGTTGCGGGCGCCGGTGGCCGATTTCTGGATTTTGACCAGGCCGCGGTAGGTGTTCTGGCCGCGGCCGGCGGCGATGCCCTTCGAGACGATGGTGCTGCGGGTGTTGCGGCCCACGTGGACCATCTTGGTGCCGGTGTCGGCCTGCTGGCAGTGGTTGGTGAGGGCCACGGAGTAGAACTCGCCCACCGATTCGTCCCCCAGCAGGATGCAGCTCGGGTATTTCCAGGTGATGGCCGAGCCGGTTTCGACCTGCGTCCAGGAAATCTTTGAGCGCCGGCCTTTGCAGAGGCCGCGCTTGGTCACGAAGTTGTAGATGCCGCCCCGGCCTTCCTTGTCACCGGGGTACCAGTTCTGGACGGTCGAGTACTTGATCTCGGCTCCCTCCAGGGCGATCAACTCGACGACGGCGGCGTGGAGCTGGTTTTCATCCCGCATCGGCGCGGTGCAGCCCTCGAGGTAGCTCACGTACGCGCCCTCCTCGGCGATGATGAGCGTGCGCTCGAACTGGCCGGTCTTCGAGGCATTGATGCGGAAGTAGGTGGACAGCTCCATCGGGCAGCGCACGCCCTTGGGCACGTAGCAGAAGGAGCCGTCGCTGAAGACCGCCGAGTTGAGCGCCGCGAAGAAGTTGTCGTTCGGCGGCACCACGGTGCCGAGGTACTTCTCGACCAGGTCGGGATGCTTCCGGGCCGCCTCCGAGAAGGAGCAGAAAATGATGCCCAGCTTTTCGAGGTCCTTCTGGAAGGTGGTGGCCACCGAGACGCTGTCCAGGACCGCGTCCACGGCCACGCCGGCCAGGCGCTTCTGCTCGTCGAGCGAGATGCCCAGTTTCTCGAAGGTGCGGCGCAACTCGGGGTCCACCTCGTCCAGGCTGCCCAAAGCCTTTTTCGGCTTGGGCGCGGCGTAGTAGATGATGTCCTGGTAATTGATGGGCGGGTACACGGCCTTTTGCCAGCGCGGCTCGGTCATTTGCCGCCAGTGCCGGTAGGCCTTCAGCCGCCACTCGAGCAGGAAGGGCGGCTCGCCCTTCTTGGCCGAGAGGGCGCGGAGGGTGTCCTCGTTCAGGCCGGGCGGCAGCGTCTCGGTCTCGATGTCGCTGACGAAGCCGTACTTGTACTCGGTGTTGACGAACTCTTCGAGGGTCTGGAGGGCGGTGCTCATGGGCTTAACGATGATTCCGGGACTGGCGGGCGGCGCACTGGGGGCAGAGGCCGTTGAAGGCGATTTCGTAACGCCGCATCTGAAAGCCGGGCGGCAGGGTCATCTCCGGATGCCCCGCCTCGGGGTCGGTGGTGATGTCAAAGGCGCCGCCGCACTCGTCGCAGTAAAAGTGGTGGTGCTCGGTCATGTTCGAGCAGTAGCGCGTGGCGCCGCGGTCGTGGTGGACCTGTTTGACCAGGCCGCAGCGGACCAGCGCGTCCAGGCAATTGTACACGGTGGCCATCGAGATGTCCGGAATTTCCTGCTTGGCGCGCAGGAAGACCTCCTCGGCGGTGGGGTGGTCGCGCTTGCGCAGCAGCACGCGGTACACGTGCTGGCGCTGCGCAGTCGGGCGCAGCCCGGCGCGGGCCAACTGCGCTTCGAGCGCCTCGCCGCCCGGTTCCGGGGAGGACTTCCGTTTCATGGCGCGGGCAAGGTAGCGCGGGGCGGGGCGATGTCAAGACTTAGAACAATTCTAGTTTCAAACGGCCCGCGGCGCGCTCGCCGCATTGCCTTGCCCGCCGCCGCGTGTTATCCCGGCGGCGGCGATGAAATTCCTCGTGCGATGGCTCTTCCGCCTGCTGGTGCTGGCGCTCCTGCTGGCCCTCGCCCTGGTCCTGCTCAAGGACGTCCTGCTCGAGGAATATCTGGAAACCCGCTTTCGCCGCGCCACGGGCCTGGAACTGGAAATCGGCCGGCTCGAGGCCGCCCTCTTTGCGCCGGTGCTGCGTGCGGAAAACGTCCGGCTCTACAACCCGCCCGAGTTCGGCGGCGCCCCCTGGCTGGTGGCCCAGGAGGTGCACCTGGAATACGACCGCGCTGCGCTCGGGCGCGGAGACCTGCACCTGCGTTTGTTGCGCCTGCATCTGGCCGAACTGGTGGTGGTCGAGGACGGCCGCGGCGGGCAAAACCTGCGGGCACTGGCCGCCCGCTGGCCCGCGGACGACGCCCGCGAGCCTGCCTGGTTGCGTTTCGCCGGCGTGGACACCCTCAACCTCACCCTCGAGCGCGTGCGCCGCGTCAACCTGCGCGCGCCCGCACGCAATCTCACCCTCGACCCCGCCCTGCGCGGTCAGGTCTGGCAGGGCCTGCGCACCCCGGCGGACCTGCGTCGCGTGCTGGCCGAACTGGCCGCGCGCCCGGCCTTTCAAACCGTGCTGGCCGCGCCGCCTCCACCGGCGACGGCGTCGCCCCCGCCCCGCTCCGGCAGCCCGCGCCGGTAAGGTGCCGACCCCGCGGCCCCGCCCGGCGCCGGGTGTTTCGGCGTTTGCCTTCGGCGTGGAGCGGGACACCATGGGCGCGTCATGCGTGTGCTGATTGCGGGTTGCGGCTACCTCGGGTTGCCGCTGGGAGCCGCCCTGGTCCGCCAGGGCCACCAGGTGGTGGGGGTGCGGCGGACGGACACCGCAGACGCGGAACTGCGCGCCGCCGGCATCGAGCCGTGGCGGGCGGACATCACCGAGCCGGCGACCCTGGCGAACCTTGCCCCGGCTTTCGATTGGGTGGTGCACTGTGTGGCCGCTTCCGGCGGCAGTCCGGAGGCGTATCGTCGCACCTACCTCGAGGGCACCCGCAACGTGCTGGCCTGGCTGGCGGCGCACCCTCCCCGCCGTTTCGTGTACACCAGCAGCACCGGCGTGTACGCGCAGAACGACGGCTCCCTCGTCACCGAAGACAGCCCCACGCAGGCCGCCACGCCCACCGCCGAAATTCTGCTCGCCACCGAGCAACTCCTGCTGGACGCCGCGCGGGAACGCGGGTTCCCGGCGATCATTCTGCGGCTTTCGGGCATCTACGGTCCCGGCCGGGGTTACTGGCTGCGGCAATTTCTTGCGGGCGAGGCCCGTCTCGAGGAAGACGGCCGCCGCGTCCTGAACATGATCCACCGCGACGACGTAGTGGGGGCGATCCTGGCCGCGCTGGAGCGGGGCCAGCCCGGCCGCGTGTACAACGTCAGCGACGACGAGCCGGTCACGCAGCGCGACCTATTCGCCTGGCTGGCGCACGCGACCCACCGGCCCCTGCCGCCGCCGGCGCCGGGGATGCCTTCCGCCGCGCGTCGGCGCGGGTTGACCAGCAAGCGGGTCAGCAACGCGCGGCTCCGTCGCGAGCTGGGCTGGGTGCCGCGGTTCCCCACCTTCCGCGAGGGCTTTGCGGCGGAACTGCGCCGGACCACGGGTTGACCCCTCGGGGCCGGCGCGGCGGCCTACTTCGGCTTGAGCTGGGGAAAGAGGATGACGTCGCGGATGCTCTCCTGGCCCAGCAGCAACATGCACAACCGGTCCATGCCGATGCCGATGCCGCCGGCCGGGGGCATGCCGTGTTCGAGGGCCAGCAGGAAGTCCTCGTCCAGTTTCTGGCGTTCGCCCCCGGCCTGGTGTTCGAGCCGCTCGCGTTGCTCGAGGGGGTCGTTTTGCTCGGTGTAGCCGGGAGCGATTTCCTGCCCGCCGATGCACAGCTCGAAGACCTCGACGGTGTCCGGCTCCTCGGGGGCGCGTTTGGCCAGCGGGACCAGTTCCCGGGGCAGGTGTGTGACAAAGGTCGGCTCGAGGAGGGTCGGCTCGACGCGCTTCTCGAACACCGCTCCGGTGACCTCGAAATCTTCGCAGCCGGCGGCGACGTCGCCGCCCAGGCGGAGGTCCTCGAGGGCGCGGCGCCGGCGCTCGGCCGGCGAGACGTCGAACCAATCCGCCCCCGCCACCGCGCGCACCAGGTCCTTGTAGCGCACGCGCCGCCAGGGCGGTTGCAGGTCAATCGTCCGCACCACCCGCCCCTCGGCGTCGCGCTGTTCGATCCGGCGCGTGCCCAGCACGGTGTCGGCCAGATGGAGGATGAGGCTTTCGACCGTTTCCATCATGGTGGCGTAGTCGCCGTAGGCCTCGTAGGCCTCGAGCAGGGTGAACTCGGGGTTGTGCCGGCGCGAAAGGCCCTCGTTGCGGAAGACCCGGCCGATCTCGAAGACCTTGTCCAGGCCGCCCACCAGCAGGCGCTTGAGGTGCAGCTCGAGGGCGATGCGCAGGTACATCTCGCACCCCAGCGCGTTGTGCCAGGTCTTGAACGGTTGGGCCGCCGCCCCGCCCGGGATGGCCTGCATCATGGGGGTCTCGACCTCGACGTAGCCGCGGGCGTGGAAGAAGGCGCGGGTCTCGCGGATCAGCGCCGAGCGCCGCAGGAAGACCTCCCGCACCGCGTCGTTGGCCGTCAGGTCCAGGTACCGCTGCCGGTAGCGAATCTCGGTGTCCTCCAGCCCGTGCCACTTGGCCGGGGGCGGCCGCAGCGCCTTGGCCAGGACCGTGAACCGTTCCACGCGCACGCTCGGCTCGCCGCTCCTGGTGCGAAACAACGGGCCCTCGACGCCGAGGAAGTCGGCCAGGTCCAGGTGCTTGAAAATCTCGAACGCCTCGTCGCCCAGGACCTGTTTCTGGGCGTAAACCTGGAGGCGACCGGACTGGTCCTTGAGGTCCAGAAACTGGCTTTTGCCCATGTCCCGGTGCGCGGTGATGCGCCCGGCCACGGCCACGCGCGTGCCCTCGGGCAGGGCGCGCGGGTCGGCGGGGTTTTCCCCGCTCAGCAGCAATCGCTGCCGCGCCTCGCCGCAGCCGTGGGTGGGGGTGAATTTGTTCCGGAAGGGATCAAGGCCCCGGGCGCGCAGGGCCTCGAGCTTGGCCCGGCGTTGGGCGATGAGGCTGGAGGTCTCTTCCATGCAGATCGGGCGGGCATTCAATCACCGGGCCGGGGCGGAAGTCCACGCGCATTTGCGCGGGCGTCACGGGGCGGCGGCCTCGGCCAGCGCGTTCAAGACAAGGGACGGGGTCAAAACCTCGGGCAGGACCAGCGGGGGCCGCTCGGGGTTCTTCGGGTACACCAACACCAGGGGCACGCCGGCCCGGCCGTGTTGCTTGAGGGCGGCGGTGATCAAGGGATTGGGATCGGTGTTGTCCGCGCGCAGGGTCAGGGCGTTGAGCGCTTTGAGCCGGGCCCGGACCTCCGGCGTCTCCAGGGCGAAGCGCTTGTTGGCCTGGCAGGTCAGGCACCACTTGGCGGTAAAATCCACCAACACGATGCGGCCCGCCTGCCGGGCCTCGACGACGCGTTCCGGACTCCAGGGCAACCAACTCAGACCGTCCGGGTTCGGGGTTTCCATGGCCGGGCTTCCGACCACCGCGCGCGGCCGGCGCCACTGCAGGCGGTGTTCGAGCACCCCGAGATAATCCGCCGCCAGCAGGCCCAAGCACACCATGGCCACCCCTGCCCGCCGCGCCGCACCCCGCTGCACAAATTCCCCCCAAATCCACCCGACCAGGGCCAGGACCACCAAATGCAACCCCAGCCACAGCAGCCCGTCCTCGCCGTACGACGGCGCGCTGAAATCCAGCAGCCACACCGCGGTGGCCAGCATCGGGAAACCCATCGCCACCTTGAAGCGCCCCATCCACGGCCCGGGCCGGGGCAGATAACGCAGCCAACCCGGCTGCCAGCTCAGGGCGACGTAGGGCGCGGCCAGTCCCAACGCTACCAGGGTGAAGAACACCAGCAGCAGGCCGGGCGGCTGGGTGAAGGCGAACCCCAGGGCCACCGCCAGAAACGGCGCCGTGCAGGGCGTGGCCAGGGCGGTCGCCAGCACCCCGTGAAAGAACGCCCCCGCCGCCCCTTGCTGCGCGGCCAGCCCGGCCGCCGCGTCACTGGCCGCGCCGGGGAGCAGGACTTCGAACACCCCGAACAGGTTCAACGCCACCAGGGTCACCACCGTCAGCAGCACCACGCGGAACACCGGGTTTTGCATCTGCATGCCCCAACTGGCTTCCCCTCCGGCCTGGCGCACCAAAACGACGGCCCCGGCCAGCCCCCAAAAGGAAACCAGCACGCCCAGCGCATAGATCAGCCCCAGACGGCGCGCCCGGGCCGGGTCCGCCCGGCTCTGCTGCACAAAACCCAGGACCTTCAGCGCGATGACCGGCAGCACGCAGGGCATCACGTTCAGGATCAACCCGCCCAAGAAAGCCAGCCCGAGCAGGGCCAGCAGGGAAGTCCCGAGGGGCTTTTTCGGTCCCGGCGGACTTCCGACGGGGCTGGCCGGGACCGCCACCGATGCTCCCGGGGCCGCCTCACTCGACTCCGGCGCCAGGTCCACTTCCACCGCCCTGGAAATACGGCCGCGGTCCGCCACCTCGACCAACAGCCCGGAGAGCCGCGCAGGGGGCTTGTCGCCGAACAGGGTCACGGTCTTGCTCAAGCGGAATTGCCCCGCGGCGGCGGGCAGGGAGTTGACGGCCGGGGCCACCTCGAAATCCCCGCTCTCGTAGGCCAGGAAATCCCGTGGCGCGAAATCCGGCAGCGTGTGGCCTTCGATCACGAGCCCGACCTTGCCGCCCGCTTCGGGCGCCATCCAGCGGGCCCGGATTGACAGGGCCGGATTGGGTTGCGGGATTCGCTGACGCCAGGCGGCGATCGCGGCCGCGTGCGGAGAAGCGCGCGGCGTTTCCGCCAGCTCCAGCCGGGCGCTCACCCGGGCGCTTCCGGGTACGCAGGCCACTTCGCACTCCAGCCAGTCCACCGCTGCCGCCAGCTCCAGGCGCGTGCCCGGCCGCAGGGCCGGGTCCAGCTTCAGCGGCACCAGCAGCCACACCTCGTCGTGGTACACGTAGGTGGTGATCTCGCTGGCCACGTGGATTTCCGGCGTCGGCCACCGGATGGCCCCGGCCGTCACGCCCGCGGGCAGTTTCCAGGTGATCTCGGTGGCCTTGCCCGACTCGCCGGGGTTGCGCCAGTACGTATGCCACCCCGGGGCCATCTCCAGACGCACGGCGGCCATCACCGTGTCCCCGGGACGGGCGGCTTCCGCCTCCAGGAGCAGGCTGGCGCGGGTCTTCGACTGCGCCACCACCGTCGCCTGGGCCAGCAGTGCCAGCCCCAAGCCCCCGCTCAGCCCTCGCGCGAAAAGCATCCTTGCCATGCCGCCCAAACTGGCAGAACCCGCCGCCATTGCAAAGCCTTGGGCCCTCAAACGCACACTTGTCTTCCTCGACCCGGCAGGTCTAGGGTCCACCCGAAACAGGCAGGCGCACTTTGCCGGAGTTTATGAAGTCAAACCGCAGTCCTCACCGACGCTTCCCGCAGGCCTTCACCCTCATCGAGCTGCTGGTGGTCATCGCCATCATCGCCATCCTGGCCTCGATGCTCCTGCCGGCGCTGTCCCGCGCCAAGGGCAAGGCCCAGGCCATCACCTGCGTCAACAACCTCAAGCAACTCGGCCTCATCTGGGTGATGTACGCCGGCGACAACAACGAGTCGCTGGCCCTCAACAACAACGGGACCGACACCCGCTACCCGGTCACCTGGGTGGGCGGCAGCTTCGAAAGTACGCCCAGCGACAACACCAACACCTTCAAGCTCACCGACCCCCGCTACTCCCTCTTCGGCCCGTACCTCAAGACCACGGAAATCTACCGCTGCCCCAGCGACAAAACCCTCGAGCTGATCGGCAACAAACGCGTGCTGGTCACCCGCAGCTACGGCATGAACACCTACGTCGGCTGGCGCGGGGACGTTTACCGCGACAACCCCAACGCCAACTACCAGGTTTACCTCAAGACCGCCGACATCACCCAACCCGGCCCCTCCGAATTGTGGGTGATCTCGGAAATCCACCACGACAGCATCTGCCGGCCCTTTTACGGCCTGGTCATGAGCGGCTCGGCCTTCTACCACGTGCCCGCCAACTACCACACCCCGGCCAGCACGTTCCTCTTTGCCGACGGTCACGCCGAGCTGCACCGCTGGACCGACCCCCGCACCTACAATCCACCCAAGACCCTCGACTGGCACGGCCACAACTACCCCGTGCCCAACAGCCGCGACGTGACCTGGCTCAAGGAACACGCCACCCGCCGCATCCGTTGACGGCGAACCCGCGACCCGGCCCCCCGACCGCACCACCTTGGTCGGGTGCCGTTGCGCCGGCGCCGTTTCCAGGCCGCGCGGCCCGACCGAAAGCCGGGGGCGCTTCGCCCGGCTTTTCCACCGGGAGAATTCCCTGGCTTTCGCCCGGCCCCGCAACCCCCCGCTGGTCAACCGCCGTCCGGTGTCGCATGCTCCGCCCATGCCAGCCTTACCAACGACCAAAGCACTGGCCGGGCAACGACGCATCGAAACCTCCCACGCCTGTGACCC
>JBBIJZ010000037.1:29113-35269 GCA_037445715.1 Verrucomicrobiales bacterium
CGACCAAAGCACTGGCCGGGCAACGACGCATCGAAACCTCCCACGCCTGTGACCCGGCCCACACCGCACTGCTCGTGGTGGACATGCAGCACGGGTTCCTGGACCCCGGGGCTTCGCTCGAAGTGCCCCGGGGCCGCGCCCTCATCCCGGCCCTTCGCCGGTTGATCGCGGGTTGTCGCGCGCTGAAGGTCCCGGTCATCTTCACGCAGTTCGTGTATTCGCCGGCCGTGCCCTGCCTGCGCGGTGATCCCTTCGGCATCGAGCACCTCCCGCCGCGTCCCGGCCAACCCACCGGCTTCGGGCGGCCCTCGGGCAACTGTCTGGTGGGACCACAGCCCGGCACGGGCCCGGAATCCGCCGACATCATTCCCGAACTGGCCCCGCGCCCCGGCGAACTGGTGGTGGCCAGCCACGTGTACGACAAGTTCCTCGACACGCCGCTGGACCTGGCCCTGCGCTGCCGGGGCATCACGCACCTGCTGGTCGCCGGCGTGACCACCGACGTTTGCGTCAACAGCACCGTGCTCGCCGCCGCCAACCGCAACTACCGTGTGACCGCCTTGACCGACGCCGTCGCCACACTCGATGAGGCCCTCCAGGCCGCGTGCCTGGAAATCTGGCGGCGCAAATTCGCCCGCCTCCGCACCACCACCCAGGTGCTGGCCGAACTGAAAGCCGCCCGGCGCCGCCGGGCCACGCCGGGCCGTCCCGCGCGCCCATGACCCGCCTGCCCATCTCGGTGAGCATGATTGCCGGGGCGGAGGCGGCCCGCATCCGCCGCGCGCTGGAAAGCGTGGCCGGTTGGACCGCGGAAATCGTGGTGGTGCTCAACGAGGAGGTGAACGACGGCACGGACCAAATCGCCCGCGACGCCGGCGCGCGGGTGTACCGCGAGCCGTGGAAGGGCTACGTGGCCCAGAAAAACTCCGCCGCCGCCAGGGCCACCCAGCCCTGGTTGCTGGGGCTGGATGCGGACGAAGTCGTCTCCCCGCCGTTGCGGGAGGAAATCACCGCCGCGCTCGCCTCCCCGTCCCTGCCCGCGGACCTGGTCGCGTTCAGCTTCCCGCGTTGCACGCAGTTCTGCGGCCGCTGGATTCGCCACGGCGACTGGTACCCCGACCGCACCGTGCGTCTCTGGCGCCAGGGCCGCGCCCGCTGGGCCGGCCAGGAGCCGCACGCCCGGCTGGAAGTGGACGGCCGCGTGGGTCGGTTGCGCCACGACCTGCTGCATTTCACCGCCGTGGACCTCGCCCACCAGGCCGCCAAGAGCCTCACCTACGCGGACTACTTCGTGCGGGAGCAACTGGCGGCCGGCGCCCCGGCCGGGATGCTGGACCTGTGGTTGCGGCCCGTATGGCGCTTTGTCCGCGGGTACTTCCTGCGGCTGGGTTTTCTGGACGGCTGGCAGGGCCTGGCCATCGCCCGGCTGGCGGCCTTTCAAACCTTCCTGCGCCACGCCCGCCTGCGCGAGGCACAGGAACGGTCCCGCCCTGCGCCATGAGCAGCAGTCCCGCCGCCCTGCGCGTGCTGCACCTGAACTCGCGACTGTCCGGCGGCGGCACGGACGACCGCTCGGTGCGCATCGCCCACGCGCTCCAGCAACTCGGCCACACCGTGTGGCTGCTGGGCCCGGGCGGACGCGAGTTTTCGGCCGTGGCGCGCGAGCTGGGCCTGGCCTTTCAAACCGCGCCGGTCGGTCCGCTCAAACTGCCGTTGATCCTGCGCACCGCGCGGTTCGTGCGGCAGCAGGGCATCCAGATTCTCCACGCCCGCCACGGCAACGATTACTGGCCGGCCATCCTGGCAGCGCGGCTCTCGGGCGTCCGGCCCAAGGTGGTGCTCAGCCGGCACCTGGCCAAAAGCCCCGGCTCGTGGGTGAGTCGGCGGTTTCTGCTGGGCCAGTGCGACGCGATGCTCGCTGTCTCGCACTTCGTCGCCAAGGTGCTCCGCGAAGGGCACGCCGACCCGACCGCGGACAACCCTGAGCGGCACTGGCGACCACCCATGCGCGGCGACCTCTCGAAAATCCACGTCGTCTATGGCGGCATTGACATGCACCGCTTCCGCCCGGACGACGGTGCGTCGCAACGCAACGAGTGGGGCGTCGCACCGGAGCATTTCGTGTTTGCCGTGGTGGGCGGCTATGACCGCCCCCGGGGCAAGGGGCAGCCGGAATTTCTCCGGGCGGCGGCGCGCGTGAAGGCGGCCCTGCCCCACGCGCGCTTCCTGATCATCGGCCGGGGCAACCTGCGGGCGGAGCTGGAAGCGCAAATCGAGCAACTCGGCCTGCGCGGCGCGGCGTGGCTCACGCCGTATTGCCACGACATGCCGGCCGCGATGAACGCGCTGGACTGTCTGGTGCTGCCGCAGGTCGGCACCGAGGCAATTCCCGGCGTCGTCATCGAAGCCCACGCCTGCGGCAACCCCGTGATCGCCTCCGACCTGGACGGCATCCCCGAAGCCTTCGCCCCGGCCGGCTACGGTCAACTGGTCCCCCGCGGGGACGTCCCGGCCCTGGCGGCGGCGCTGCTGGCGCAAGCCGCCCGGCCTCCCCTGGACCTGGCGGCGCGCTGGCAGTTGCACGCGCGGGTCGCCGCGCAGTTTTCACTGGAACGCGCCGCGGAGAACCTGGCCGCGCTCTACCGCTCACTGCTTGCCCCGCCCCGGGGTGCCGGGGACAACCTCCGGCATGGTGCACACCGCTGAAATTCAGGTCACCACCTCCGGCCACGGCGACATGCACGACCTGACCGCCCGCGTGGAACGCCTGGTCGCCGACTCGGGAGTGCGGCAGGGCGTGGCGCATCTTTTCGTCATCGGCAGTACGGCCGCGCTGGGCACCATCGAGTTCGAGCCCGGCCTGCAGGCCGACCTGCCGCAGTTGCTCGACCGGCTCATTCCGCCGGGCCGGGATTACGGCCACGAGCGCGCCTGGCACGACGGCAACGGCCATTCGCACTTGCAGGCGACCCTGCTGGGGCCCTCCCTCACCGTGCCGGTGCGCGAGCGGCGCCCGGTCCTGGGCACCTGGCAACAGGTCTTCCTGCTCGAATGCGACATCCGCGCCCGCCGGCGCACGGTCATGGTCACCGTGCTCGGCGAGTAGGTTGAACCGGCGGCGCGTCCGACCGCGGCACAGCGCGGCCCTGCCGGGTTTGCCCGCGCCCGCCAAGGGGTGGTCTGCGCGGCCGGCCAACGGCGCCACGGCTCACGCCCACACCCGGGCAAACACACAGAACAACTCGTCCCCCACCCGCCGCCGCCGCGTCATGCGGAAGGACCGCGCCGCCGCCAACCGGTCCACCCCGCGCCCGTCCGCCAGGGTGGGCGCGTCCCGGCCGCCAAAGATGAACGGGCAGATCGTCAGGTGCAGCTCGTCCACTACGTCGGCCCGAAAAAGGGCCTCGTTGAGCTCGCCGCCGCCCTCGCAGAGCAGGCGCCGTATGCCGCGGCGTCGCCGCAGATGCGCCAGCGCGGCCGCGAAATCCACTTCCGCCTCGCCGGCCACGATCACTTCGTCCGCCACCGCGGCCAGGCGCCGGAGCCGCGCGAGGCCGGCCCGGGCCGTGGTGAGCACCAGGATCGGCGAAAACCGCGCGGCAAACACCGGCAGTGCCGGGTCCACCGACCCCGACCCGCTCACCACCACCCGCAGCGGGTACTCCGCCAGGCCGCGCCGGAGCCGCCGCCGCCGGTACTTCAAGCCACCCGGCCCCAGCGTGGCATCCAGCGCCACCGTGCGCGCGCCGCACATCACCGCATCCGCCGTCGCCCGCAGTTCGTACAAATGCGCCTGGTCACGCGGGCTGCCAAAGGTGTGAATCGCCCGGTTCGCCGTCGCGATCTTGCCGTCGGCGCTCATGGCCATGTTCACCAACACCCACGGCCGCTCCTGCCGCGGCCCCGACGGCGCGGGCGGCAACCGGATGATCCGACCCGCCGCGGCTTCGGTGTCCATCGGGCGCGTCTTCATAGCAGCAACATCGCGTCGCCGTAGCTGAAGAACCGGTACCGCTCGCGCACCGCCTCCGCGTAGGCGCGCAACACCCGCTCCCGGCCCGTGGTCTCGCCCGGCGCGGCAAAGGCGCAGACCAGCATCAGCAACGTGGACTCGGGCAGGTGGAAATTCGTCAACAGCGCGTCCACCACGCGGAACCGGTACGGCGGGTAAATGAACAACCGCGTCCGTCCGCGACCCGGCGCCAGCCGGCCGTTCGGCGCCGTTGCCGCGGCGCTTTCCAGCACCCGCACGCTGGTCGTGCCCACGGCCACCACCCGGCGGCCCGCGGCCCGGGCGGCGTTCACCGCCGCGGCCGTGGCCTCGGGCAGTTCATACACCTCCTCGTGCATCACGTGGTCCTCCACCCGGGCCGCCTTCACCGGCGCAAAAGTGCCGGGGCCCACGTGCAGGGTCACGGAATGCACCGCCACGCCGCGGGCGCGGATTGCCTCGAGCAGCTCGGCGGTGAAGTGAAGCCCCGCCGTGGGCGCGGCCACCGAGCCGGGCTGACGCGCGTACACGGTTTGGTAACGCTCGCGGTCCTCCGGCCACGGGGTACCGGCCCGTTCGATGTACGGCGGCAACGGGACTTCGCCAAAATCCTCGAGCGCCGCCCGCACGTCCGCGCCCTCGAAGACCAGCCGGTACAGGCCCTCGGCGTTTTTCTCCCGCACCGTGGCGGTCAGACGCGGACCGGTTCCGGAACGGGCGGGGCAAAACTCCAGATGCGTGCCCGTGCGCACCCGCTTGCCGGGCCGGAGCATCACCCACCAGTCATTGGGCGCCGCCTCCTCGCACAACAACACCTCCACCGCGCCCCCGCCGGGCGGCTTGCGCGCCCGCAGCCGGGCCGGGATGACCCGCGAATCGTTGAGCACCAGCACCTCCCCCGCGCGCAGATACGCCAGCAGCTCCGGGAAACGCCGGTGCTCGAGACCGCCCGTGCGACGCTCCAGCACCAGCAGGCGCGCGGCGTCCCGACGCGGCGCCGGGCGCTGCGCGATCAACTCCGGCGGCAGCGGGTAATCAAAATCGGCCGTGCGCATCCGCCCATTCCAGGGCCCGCCCCCCGGCGCGTCAAAAGTTTCCGGACCGGCGACCGGGGGCGGGGTTGTGGCCAACGCCCGGCGTTGCTTCGGCCCCGGTGGTCGCGGGTTGCTTCAGGTCTGATCCAGAGGGCTGCGCACCCCCAGCCCCGGCTTGCGCATCACGTGGGTGTAGATTTGCGTCGTTGCCACGTCCTTGTGGCCGAGCAACTCCTGCACGGTGCGAATGTCCGTCCCGCTCTCCAGCAGATGCGTGGCGAAGCTGTGGCGCAACACGTGCGGAGTGACCTTCTTGTCCAGCCTGGCCTTCCGTGCCGCCTGCCGGATGCAATGCTGGAACGTCGCGTCCAGCACGTGATGCCGTCGGCGCAAGCCCGTGCGCGGGTCGTGCATCAATTGGCGGGAGGGAAACCACCACTGCCATTCCCACGCCTCGCCCGCCCGGGGATACTTGCGCTCCAATCCCTCGGGCAGCCACACCCCCGGCAGCCCCGCCCGCCGGTCCGCTTCGTACAACTCCCGCAACCGGTCCCGGTGCGCGGCCAGCCGCTCCAGCAGCGCATCCGGCAACACGGTCACCCGGTCCTCGTCCCCCTTACCTCCGCGTACCACCACCTGGCCGCGCTCCAGGTCCACATCCTTGATGCGCAGCCGCAGCAGTTCCATCAGCCGCAACCCCGCCCCGTACATCAACTCGGCCATCAGCCGCGGCGTGCCGCTCAGCGCCTCAAACAGCCGCCGGCACTCTTCGTTGGACAACACCACCGGCATCCGCTCCCGCCGCCGCGCCCGCACAAAATCGCTGAAATCGCCCAACGGCTTTTCCAAGCTGTCCCTCAACAAAAACACCAGCGCATTGAGCGCCTGTTTTTGCGTTGCGGTACTCACCCGCTGCTGCGTGGCCAGTCGTGACAAAAACTCTCGCACGTCCGCCTCCGTGGCCGCTTCCACTGGTCGTGGCTCCAGGAATGCCGCAAACCGCCACGCCCAGCCCCGATACGTCTGCTCCGTACGCCATTGCCGATGTAGTGACCGCAATCGCCGCACCAGCCGTTGTTCCCAATCCGTCCGGCCCAGGTCGGCCTGGCCCAGGGTCGGCACATCGCTCAT
>JBBIJZ010000038.1:0-35039 GCA_037445715.1 Verrucomicrobiales bacterium
CCGCGTTCCCCCGCATCGCCGCTTGGGGAATCGGCGTCACGGCCGGTTGGGAAACCTGCCTCGGCGCCGGGCTGGTAGCCCGGCGGGACGGGCAGGTTGCCCGTTCCACCCTTGCCCGTCTGCGGGACGCCGACGGCAGCGACCGGGACGGTCGCGCTACCCGCTGCTCGGAGGCCGGAGGCCGGAGTTTCGGAGTTTCGGAGGCCGGAATTTCAGCCCTCGACCGCTTGCTCTTGATCTTGCTCCCGCTCTTTCTGTCGGAGGCACGAGGCCGGATGCCAGATGCCAGATGCCAGATGCCGGAAAGGCGGCTGCGGTGGAGCGCTCCGCGTTCCAACTTCCTGCTTTCCTGCTTTCCAAATTCCTCTCCCCTCTTTTCTGAGTTTCTGAGTTTCGGCTGTCCCGGAAAAGCCCGGCCGGCCGGCCGCGGCTGCCTCCTCGCTGCCCGCTTCTCGCTCTCCGCTTCTCGCCGCGCCTTGATGATTGCCCCCACCCGGTCCCGCGGGACAAAGTCCCGCCCGTGAAGTCGGTTCTCATCGTGGGCGGCGGTCTGGTGGGGCTGGCCACCGCTTGGCGCCTGCTCGAAAAACACCCCGGCCTGTCGGTGACCCTGCTCGAAAAGGAGGCGCAGGTCGGCGCCCATCAAAGCACCCACAACAGCGGCGTGCTGCACTGCGGCCTTTACTACAAGCCCGGCTCGGCCAAGGCCCGCCTGGCCGTGCGCGGCATCCGGCAAATGGTGGCCTTCTGTCGCGCCGAGAGCGTCCCGCACGAAATCTGCGGCAAACTGGTCGTGGCCACCCGCGCCGAGGAGCTGCCCCGGCTGGACGAGCTGCTGCGCCGCGGCGCGGCCAACGGCTTGCAGGGCCTGCGCAAGCTGGACCCGCCCGAGATGCGGCGCATCGAGCCGCACGTCGCCGGCCTGGCCGCGGCCCACGTGCCCGAGGAAGGCATCGTGGACTACCGGGCCGTGTGCGATCGTCTGGCCGCGCGGGTGCAGGAGCGCGGCGGGCGGCTGGTCACCCGGGCCCGGGTCACGCGCCTGGAGCGGCGCGGCACCGAATGGGTGGCCGGCACCCCGGTGGGCGAGTTCGCCGCGGCCTTTTTGATCAACTGCGCCGGGCTGCACTGCGACCGCGTGGCCGCCCTGGCCGGCGAGTGCCGGGAGGTGCGCATCGTGCCCTTCCGCGGCGAGTACTACCAACTGCGCCCCGAGCGTCGCGACCTGGTGCGGCACCTTATTTACCCGGTGCCGGACCCGAAGTTTCCGTTCCTGGGCGTGCACTTCACCCGGCTCATTCACGGCGGCGTCGAGGCCGGGCCGAACGCCGTGCTGGCCTTCGCCCGCGAAGGCTACACGCGCACCACGGTGAATCTGCGCGACCTGGCGGACGCGCTCACCTTCCCCGGCCTGTGGCGTTTCCTGGTCCGGTACCCGGCGATGGTGCGCACCGAGCTGGCCCAATCCTTCAGCCGCGCGCGGTTCTGCCGCGCCCTCCAGCGGCTGGTGCCGGAAATTCGGCCGGACGACCTCGCCCCCGGCGGCGCGGGCGTGCGGGCGCAGGCCATGACCCCGGCCGGCGAGCTGGTGCAGGACTTCCACCTGCTGCGGCGCGACCACGCCCTGCACGTGCTCAACGCCCCCAGCCCCGCGGCCACCGCCTCGCTGGCCATCGGCGAGGAAATCGTGGCGGCGATCGCGGGTTGACCCGGGTATGGTTGGGTTGCGCTGGGGGCGGCGCGGCGCAGAAAAGGGGCCGCCAGCGGCCGCACTCCAGACGCTGCCACGAGGGGGGCGTCCGATGCCACGCGAAGCGTGTGGAGTGCGCCGGCTCGCCGGCGCTGTCGGCAGGAGCCGGCGGGGACGCCGGCGCTCCCGCGGCGCAGGGGCAGACCTCGGGGTCTGCCGGAGCACGGGTTTTCCAAATCCGCAGGTCTCCGCGTTCGCCCGCAGCGCCGATTGGGAAATCGGCGCCACGGCCGGTGGGGAAACCTGTCTCGATGCCGCCGGGCTGGTAGCCCGGCGGAACGGGCAGGTTGCCCGTTCCACCCGGGCCGGAAAGGGGCCGCCAGCGGCCGCACGCCAGACGCTGCCACGAGGGGGACGCCCGATGCCGCGCGAAGCGTGTGGAGTGCGCCGGCTTGCCGGCGCTGTCGGCAGGAGCCGGCGGGGACGCCGGTGCTCCCGCGGCGTAGGGCCAGACCTCGGGGCTGCCGGAGCACGGGTTTCCCAAATCCGCAGGCCGCCGCGTTCCCCCGCATCGCCGCTTGGGGAATCGGCGTCACGGCCGGTTGGGAAACCTGCCTCGGCGCCGGGCTGGTAGCCCGGCGGGACGGGCAGGTTGCCCGTTCCACCCGGGCCGGAAAGGGGCCGCCGGTGGCCGCACGCCAAACGCTGTCGCGAGGGGGGCGTCCGATGCCGCGCGAAGCGTGTGGAGTGCCTGCCCGTCCTCGGCAGGCGGGCGCCGGCTCTCCGGCACTGTTTTTGGCCGCGCGACCGTGCGGCCGGTCGAGCGGCGCCGGCGCAGCGGCGCCCTACCCGGGCCGCATTCCCTGTCCCGCCCGCACCCCGATCCCTTGCCCGCCTTCGCCGAGGTAAGGTTGTGCTTTCGGGTTTGCCTCTGGCGGCGCCACCCGCTACCAGTGGCCCGTGCAAACGCCGCTCGCGCTTTCCCCTTCGCTCACTCGCCGCGCCTTTCTGCGTCGCCTCGCCGCCACCGGCCTGACCGCCCCGTGGGTCACCCGCGGGCTGCGCGCGGCCTCCCCCAACGGCAAACTCCGCCACGCCAGCTTCGGCGCCGCCGGCATGGCCTGGGCGGACCTGAACGAAATCGCCCGCCACCCGCAAATCGAAGTGGTGGCCGTGGCGGACGTGGACCTGAACCGCACCGCCGAGTTCCGGAAAAAGTTTCCCCAGGCCCGCGTGTACCAGGACTGGCGCGAGCTGCTCGCGCAGGAAAAGGACCTGGACACGGTGAACGTCTCGACGCCCGACCACATGCACGCGCCCATCGCCATGAGCGCCCTCCAGCGCGGCCTGCACGTGTACGGCCAGAAACCGCTCACCCACGACCTTTACGAGTCCCGGCGCCTGGCCGAGGTGGCCCGCGAGAAACGGCGCGTCACCCAGATGGGCATCCAGATTCACAGCGCCCGCGAGTACCGTCTGGCCGTGCGGCTCATCCGGGACCTGGCCATCGGCAAAGTGCGCGAGGTCCACACCTGGAGCAGCAAAAAGTGGGGCGACACCGGCCCCATGCCCCGGCGCCGCGACCCCGTGCCCGAGGGCCTGGACTGGAACGGCTGGCTGGGCGTGTGCGCCGAGCGCCCCTTCATCGGTGACGGCTGGTACCATCCGGGCAACTGGCGCAAACGGCTGGACTTCGGCACCGGGACCTTCGGCGACATGGGCTGCCACATCTACGACCCGGTCTTCAAGGCCCTGGCCCTGACCGCCCCGCTGAGCGTGCGCTCCGAGGGCCCGGCGCCCAACGACCACAGTTGGGCCGTGGACGCCGTCATCCCCTACGTCTTCCCCGGCACCGCCTACACCGCGGACAAGACCGTGAACGTGACCTGGTACGACGGCGACGCCCGCCCGCCCCGCCCCGTGCTGGCGTTGCTGGGCGAGACCCCCGTCCCCGACCAGGGCTCGATCTTCATCGGGACCGACGGCGTGATGCTGCTGCCGCACATCGGCACGCCGGTACTGCTCCCCGAGGCGAAGTTCGAGCACTACCCGCTGCCCAAGGTCCAGGGCGAAAATCATTGGCTGCAGTGGGTGGATGCGTGTCTGGGCCGGGGTACGCCCGCGGCGAACTTTGATTACGCCGGCCCGCTCACCGAGGCCGTGCTGCTGGGCAGCGTGGCCACGCGCTTCCCCCGGACCACGCTCGAGTGGGACGCGAAGGCCCTCCAGTTCACCAACCTTGCCGCCGCCAACCCGTACGTCCGCCGCACCTATCGCCGGGGCTGGGAAGTGGTCGGGCTTTGACCCGGCCCGGCGCGTGCGCCAGTTCGTTCACCCGGGCGCCGAAGCCGCCGGCGGCCGGCCGAACAGGCGCAGGAAATTCGCCTCCACCTGCGCGGCCAGGTCCTCGATCGGCCGGCCCAGCCACTCGGCCGCGAAGGCGTACACGGCGCCCAGGTTTGCCGGATGGTTCAGCGGCCGGGCCGCGGGATCCGCCGCATCGGGCGATGCCGGCAGGCGGTACCGGACCCGCTCTTCGGGCAACGGTTGGTCCGGCGCGTCGGTCTCCAGCAGCAGGCGCTCCGGCGGCACGCGGCGAAACGTCTCGCGCTGGCGCCGCTTGCGCGGGTGGGCGAAGTAGCCCGGCAATGAGAAGTACGCGCCCAGCCGGACCAGCTCCGGTACCAGCTCGACCGGCCCGCCGTAGGAATGCAGCAGGAAACCGCGGGCCGGGCGCGGGCCGGTGCGGAGTTGCGCGAGCAACGGCCCCCAGGCCTGCAGGCAATGGATGCTCGCGGGCAGGGCGCGCTCCGCGGCCAGCCGGAGTTGCGCGGCAAAGACCTCCGGCTGCGCCTCCCAGTCCAGCCCGGGTTTCCAGCGGTCCAGGCCGATTTCCCCAAGGACCGCCCCGGGCGTGGCGTCCAGCGCCTGCGCCAACCGCTCGCGCCAGGCCGGGGTGCGCTCGCCCACGTACCAGGGGTGATAGCCGAAAGCGGGGATGATCAGGTCCGGATACCGCCGCGCCAGGTCCGCCACCGCGGGCCAGTCCGCCTCACAAGCCCCGTTGACGACCATGCCCGCCACGCCTTCCGCGCGGCACGCGGCCAGCAACGCCTCCTGCCGCCCGGCGAAGCGCTCGTCCTGAAGATGGTTGTGGGCGTCGTAAAGGCGCGGCATGAGCGGGGGGCTCAGGCGGGGCCGGCGTGAGCGCGGGCAAAGTCCCGGATGAGCGACCAGACCCGCGCCTGCGCGGCGCGGCGACTGGCGGTGAGCAGACGGTCCAGGCCCAGGCGCACGGGCAGGTCCGCCGGGGCGGCGAGGATTTCGCCCGGTGGCAGGTCGTCCGCCAGCTCACAGAGCAGACCGGCCACGGCGCGGACGATCCGGGAATCCGAGTCGCAGGCAAACCGGCAGCGGCCGTCGCGAAATGCGCCCACCCACCACAGGCGCGAGAGACACCCGGGCACCAGGTGCGCCTCGGTGCGCGCCGCCGGCGGCAGCGGCGGGCGGGTGCGGGCGCGCTCCACCAACCAGGCCAGGCGCGCGGCGGCCGGTCCGCAGGCGGACAGCTCGGCCGCCAGCACACGCAGGCGTTCTTCCAACGTCCGCGCCGTCGCGGTCCCCGGGACGGGCATGGCCGATTCGCGGTTCACCGCGCGCAAGCTTCCCGCGCCCGGTGGCCGGGGCAAGCGCGTTTGCGCGCCGCCGCCCGGAAGCGATTTCCCGCTGACCCGGTCGGTGCGGGACGGCAGGATGGGGGCGTGGCGATTCGCTGGGTCCAGGCCATTCAAACGCTCGAGCTGCCCGAACTGGCGCCGTACCGCACGTTGCGGCAACACGAGGACCACCGGCGGGAACGCATCTTCGTGGCCGAGGGCGAGAAGGTGGTGCGGCGGCTGTTGGAGAGTCCGTTGACGGTGCTGTCGGCGCTGATGCCCGAGCCGTGGTTTCGCGAACTGGAGCCCCTGATCCGCGCGCGCCCCGAGCCGGTGGCGGTGTACACCGCGCCCAAGAAACTGCTCGAGCAACTGACCGGCTTCACCATGTACCAGGGGTTGCTGGCCGTGGCGCGCAGGCCGCCGGCCTGGACCCTGGCGGAGGCCCTGGCCCGCACCGCGGCGCCGCGGCTGTGGGTCGCGGTCGAAGGCCTGACCAGCGCGGAAAACCTGGGCGCGCTGGTGCGCAACTGCGCCGCCTTCCGGGTGCAGGCGCTGGTGGTGGGGGAGACGTGCAGCAGCCCGTGGCTGCGCCGGGCCGTGCGCGCCTCGATGGGCACCATCTTTCACCTGCCCACCATCGAGCCGCCGGAGCTGCGCGAGGCCCTGCACGTGCTGCGCGAGGCCGGGGTGCGTTGCGTGGCCGCGCATCCCCACACCACCGCCCGCACGTTGTCCCGGGCGGAACTGACCGGCGACGTGTGCCTGGTGTTCGGCAGCGAAGGCTACGGGCTCTCGCCGCAAATCCTGGCCGCGTGCGATGCGGCCGTGGCCGTGCCCATGCCGCCGGGTGTGGACTCGTTGAACGTGGCCAGCGCCGCGGCGGTGTTTCTGTACGAGGCCAACCGGCAACGGGGGTGGGTTTAACAAACGGCGCCGTAGGGGCACCGCTGAGCCGGCGCGGTGCGCGGCGTCGCGCAGACCTCCGGTCTGCCGTACCGCGGGTTTCCAACCCGCAGGCCGTGCCGGTGCATGTGCGCCGCTCCCCGAGCCGCGACGCAACACGGCCCGGTACCACGCCGCCGGGCTGGTAGCCCGGCGGAACGGCCAGGTTGGCCGTTCCACCCGGGGCCGGCGCGGACGCCGGCGCTCCGGCGACGTGGGGGCGGAATTCCTGGCTGACGCGCCGCGGCCACGGGGGTACGTTGGGCGCGTCCGTCATGAAAACACCCTGTTCGATCCGCACTTCGCGTCGCCGGTTTCTGGTCAGCGGTTTGGGCCTGGCGGCCTGTTCGGTGGTGCCGCCGCATCTGCTCGGGCGCGGTGGCGAACCGCCGAGCGAGCGGCTCAATCTGGTCTTCGTGGGCGTGGGCGGCCGCGGCGGCGCCAACCTGTCCGAACTGGCCGGCGAAAATGTCATCGGCTTGTGCGACGTGGACGAATCCCGCGCCGCCGAGGCCCGCAAGCAGCACCCGCGCGCCCGCTTCGACCGCGATTACCGCCGGCTCCTGGACGCGGTCGGCCGCGAGGCCGAGGGCGTGGTGATCTCGACCCCGGACCACACCCACGCGGTGGTCGCGTTGCGGGCCATTCAGATGGGCAAGCACGTCTATTGCGAAAAACCTCTGGCCCATTCGCCGGGCGAAATCCGCCGGCTCACCCTCGCCGCGCGCGAGGCGCGCGTGGCCACGCAACTGGGCAATCAGGGCCACTCGACCGAGTCCATCCGTACCTTCTGCGAGATGATCCGCGCCGGCACGCTGGGCACCGTGCGCGAGGTCCACGCCTTCGCCCAGAACTCCTACCGTCCGCGCGGGTACCTCACCCGCCCCACGGAGACGCCGCCCGTGCCGCCGGAGCTGGCCTGGGACCTCTGGCTGGGACCGGCGCCCGCCCGGCCCTATCACCCGGTGTACCATCCGGGCCGCTGGCGGGGCTGGGTGGACTTCGGCACCGGCATCGTGGGGGACTGGATGTGCCACGTGCTGGACCCGATTTACTGGGCGCTCGAACTGGACGCGCCCACGGCGGTCACCGCCCGGGCGCTCGAGTACGACGACCCGCGCGTGCGGGCCGAGACCTATCCGCCGGGGTGCGTCATCGAGTACGAGTTCCCCGCGCGTGGCGCCCGGCCGCCGGTGAAGGTGTTTTGGTACGAGGGCGCCTGCCCGCCGCCGCGGCCGCCGGAGCTGGAGCCGCCGCGGCAATTGCCCCAGTTCGGCGCGATCATCGTGGGCGAGCGGGGCAAGGCCCTGCACGGCTCGCACGGTGCGGGCGGCTGGCAACTGCTGCCACGGGCTCGTCATCAGGCCTACCAGCCGCCGCCGCCCACGTTGCCGCGGGTGCCGGGCCACCACGCCGATTGGGTCCGGGCCTGCAAGGGCGGGCCGGTCTCCAGCGCGAACTGGGATTACGGCGGGCCGCTGGCGGAGGTGGCGTTGCTGGGCGTGCTGGCCCAGCGCTTCAACGGCCAGCGCCTGGAGTGGGACGCCCGCAACCTGCGCGTGACCAATCTGCCCGCCGCCAACGCCCTCATCCAGCCGGCCTACCGGGAAGGTTGGCAGATTTAGGCACGCGCCCGGGGCGCTTGCTCACCGTCCGGGGCGGCGTAAGCTGCCTGGCATGGATCCGGCCATTTTGGAACGCGAGCTCTTGCAACTGCCCGCCGGGCAAAGGGCCTTGCTGGCCGATGCGTTGCTGGTCAGCCTCGACGAAGAAGCCGTCCGACAAGTTGAGTCGCGCTGGGCCGTCGAGGCGGACAGGCGTCTGGAGGCGTACCGCGGCGGCGAGGCCGAGGCCCGCGATGGACCGACCTTGCTGCAGCAGCTGCGGGACAAGGTGGAGGGATGACCTATTGCTTCCTTTCCCCGGCGGAGCGCGACGTCGCCGTTTCCAACCTCCACCAGTACCCGGACTCTTGGAAGCAGCGACTCGGAGAGACATCGGCCGAATGACAGGCTCCGATGTCGGACAGCGCCGGAGTACAACCTTCCCGTCCTCACCCCATGACCCGACCCACGGACATCCGCGTGCGCGCCGCGACGCTGTGGTTCCTGCCGGTGCGCACGCGCCTGCCGCTGAAGTTCGGCCCCGAGACGCTCACGGAGGTGACCTGCGCCCGGGTGCGGGTGCGGGTGGAGGACCGGCGGGGACGCAACGCCACCGGCTGGGGCGAGACGCCTCTGAGTGTGCAATGGGTCTGGCCCAGCGCCCGGCCCTACGAGCCACGTCACGCGGCGTTGAAGGCGTTCTGTCTCGACCTGGCGCGCGCGTGGACTGGGTGTGGGGCGTTCGGGCATCCGCTGGAACTGGGCTGGGATTTTCAGCGCGAGCGCCTGCGCGAGCTGCTGGCGGAGTTCAACGCGACCGCCGGCGCCGGAGCAGGCGACCCCGCCCGCGCCCCGGACGGGAGTCCGGCGGGCCCCCCGCCCGAACCGATGCCCTGGTTGGCAGCGCTGGTGTGTGATTCGGCCTTCGACCTGGCGGTGCACGATGCCTACGGGCAGTTGGTGGGTCGGCCGGTGTACGCGACCTACAACCGCGACTTCCTCAACCGCGACCTGGCAGACGTCCTCGAACCGGCGCGCGACGTGGCCGTGTCCTTTCGCGGCCTGTACCCCGCTGATTACCTCGCGGCCGAGCCGCCCCGCCGGCTTCGCGCCTGGCATCTGGTAGGCGGGCTGGACCCGCTGACGCCGGACGAGTTGACGGGTCGCGAACCCGCGGACGGGTACCCGGTGTTGCTGGCGGACTGGATTCGCACCGACGGCTTGAAATGCCTGAAGGTGAAACTCCGGGGCACGAACGCGGCGTGGGACTACGCGCGGCTGGTGGCGGTGGGCCAACTGGCCCGCACGCACGGAGTCGAGTGGCTCAGCGCGGATTTCAACTGCACGGTGACCGACCCGGCCTACGTGATTGAAATCCTCGACCGTCTTCGCGCCGAACACCCGGGCCTGGACGCGATGTTGTTGTACGTCGAGCAGCCGTTCCCCTACGACCTGGAGCAGTACCCGCTGGATGTGCGCGGCGTGGCGGCCCGCAAGCCCTTGTTCCTGGACGAAAGCGCGCACGACTGGACGCTGGTGCGGTTGGGGCGGGAGCTGGGCTGGACCGGCGTGGCGCTCAAGACCTGCAAGACGCAGACCGGCGCACTGCTTTCCGCGTGCTGGGCCCGGGCGCACGGCCTGGCGTTGATGGTGCAAGACCTCACCAATCCGATGCTGGCGCAGATTCCCCACGTGCTGCTGGCGGCCCACGTGGGGACGATCATGGGTGTCGAGACCAACGCGATGCAGTTTTACCCGGAGGCCTCGGCGCCCGAGGCCGCCGTGCATCCCGGTCTGTATCGGCGTCGCCGCGGCGAGGTGGACCTCTCCACGGTGCGCGGGCCGGGCTTCGGCTATCGCGTGAGTGAAATCCAGCGGGAACTGCCGCCGCCGGCGGCGGTCTGCGGCGAGTAAAATCGGCCAGCATCAACGAGCCCGTCCGCCCTGGCGCTGGGGGGCACCGGCCTTGTCGGATTTCGGATTTTCGGACTTTGTCGGCCGGCTGGAAGCCGGCGATACGGCAGGCTCGGAAGCCTGCGCTACAAGCCCCGTAGCCGGGATGGCTGCACTCCCCCGCCGGGCTGGTAGCCCGGCGGGGCGGGCAAACTGCCCGTTCCACCCCAGACTGGGGTAGCCGCCGGCGTCAACCGGCGGAAAGCAGGTCCGCCACGTGACCGCGGCGGCGGCCGCGCGGCCGGTCAATCGTCGTCGTCGTCCTCAACCAGGGTGACCGCCCAGGCGGGGTACGGCGCGGCGCTGCCCTTGACGGCGTGCCAGAGGATGCGGTTGAGCACGCCCTCCGGGCAGGCGTCCACACGCTTGAAGTTGAGCCGCGCCGATTGCAGGGCGTGCCGGCGCAGGAGTGGATCGGTGATGGCCCTGGGGTCGGGGTTCATCTCGTCCAGCGGCACCTGGTTGGGCACCGCGACGAAGGGGGTGAAGTCCGGCGTGTCGGTGAAGCAGTCGAACATGGGCGTGGCGGCGGCATCGAACTGGTTCATCGGCGGCAGGCCGAGGATTTGCTCGATGGTGCGCAGCAGGCTCACGGTGTTGTACTGCGTGCTGACCACGGCGCGGCGCTTCGCCCACGGGCTGATGACGTAGGCGGTGGTGCGGTAACCGCTCACGTGGTCCCAGCCGTTCTGCGGGTCATCCTCGATGCCGAAGATGACCATCTCCTTCCAGAAGCGGCTGTGGCTGAGCGCCTGCACGATCTGGCCAAAAGCCAGGTCGTTGTCGGCCACCAGCGCGGCGGGCGTGGGACAGCCGCGGCTGGTGCCGCTGGTGTGGTCGTTGGGCAGGCAGATCAGCACCAGTTGGGGCATCGCGCCCTGGCGCTCCCACGCGGCGATCTGGTTGGTGATGTAGCGCGCCCGCCAGACATCGGGCACGGACATCTCCCAGCCCACGGTGTTGGTGGGCGTGAACGGCCGGATGCTTTCGATGCTGGGCTGGCTGGAGATTTGCACCTCCCCGCGGCCGTGCAGGAATTCCTCCCAGAAATCGCGCCAGCCGGGCGAACCCTTGCGCTTGGGGTCCGTCCAGCCGCAGGTGGGCATGGCAAACTCGCCGAAGTTCCAGATCGAGATGCCGTGCTTGAGCGCGTTGTCCCAGATGAACCCGGCCGGCGAGTAGGCCAGGGCGTCGTTTTCGTCCTCGCCCATGCCGTCGGGATAACTGCGCGGCCAGCCGGCGAAGGACTTTTCGAGGTAATCGGTGCCGATGGCGGTGGTGCTCCACTGGTGGCCGTCGGCGCTGAGGATGCCGGCGCAGTAGGTGTTGTCCAGGAGCACGAACTCGCGGACCATTTTGTGCTGATTGGGGGTCACCCGCTCGCCGAAGATGCACAGGGCCGGGTCGCCGTGGCCCTCGGGCACGTCGCCCAGAACCTGGTCGTAGGTGCGGTTTTCCTTGATCACGTACACCACGTGCTTGATGAGGCTGGGCTCGCCGATGCGCTCGGGCACCGGGCGCGGCGGCTGGCCGGGACGCGGTGGCAACAGGGCTTCGGCGATCTTTTCGCGCCGGTAGTTGTCATAGACCTGCTGGGAAAGCCGCGGCAGTTCGGCGGCCCGGGGCAGCGGCACCAGCGAGACCGAGCCGAAGTAGTGGTGGCTGTTGAAGCCGCGGGCGTCCGGCCCGGCCCCGGCGGCCCGGTACGGGCGGGGCTCGACGGGATGGCCCTTGATGTTGGCCACGCAGAGCTGGCGGCGGCGCGCATCCAACACGACCGCGCCCGGGAACCAGCCCACCGGGATGAGCCCCTGCAGCTTCGAGCCGCGGTTGCGCGGGGAGAAGCGGATCATCGCGATGGCATTCTGCGTGCCGTTGGCTACGTACAGCGTCCGGCCGTCCGGCGCGAAGGCCAGGGCGTTGGGCTGGGCGCCAAACAACTCGGCCGGGCTGGCCTTGGCCCAGATGGTTTCCACGACGCGGTCCGTGCGGGTGTCAATGACGCTCAGGTTGTCCAAGCCGGCGTTGGCGCAAACCAGCCAGCGCCGGTCCGGCGAAAGCGCCAGCGCGCAGGCATGGAGGCCGGTCAGGATTTCGGCCTTCGGCTTTCGGCTTTCGGGTTTCCCCCCGAGGTCGAGCACCGTCACCGAACCTTCGCTGGCGATGTGCCGCACCGGGTCCACGCGCACCTCGGTGCCGCGACCGGCGGGGCCGGTGAGGTCGCCCGGGCCGGGGCGGCGTCCGCCCCAGTTGCTCACGTAGGCCTTGTCGCCCAGCAGCACCACGTCGTACGGCGCCACGCCCACGTCGAACGCGCGGAGCAGGCGGCCGGTCTCGGCGTCCAGCTCGAGCAGGCGGTTGGAGAGGTTGCCGCAGACGTAGAGCCGGCGGCCGTCGGCCGACAACGCCAGGCCGGCGGGGATTTCCTCCGGGCGCCGCGGCGCCTTGGCCGGAGGCAGGGGCAGGGAGTGCGAGGGCTGGACGGTGCCGTCGCGCCCGACGGTGAAGACCTTGATCGAGCCGTTGACGTTGCTCAGGTACAGCCGCCGGCCGTCCCGCGAAAAGATCAAGCCGGTGTAGCTGACCTGGCCCTTGGTGTCCGGCTGAAGGATGTTGGCCGAGGGCGCGGCCGGCTGCGGCTCGCTGGCCTGTTCGGAGGGCAAGAGCACCCGCTGGCGGATGGCGCCGGTGGCGGGGTCCAGGATGAGCAGCTCGCTGGTCTTGCCCGACACGCCCAGAAGGCGCCCGTCCGGCGACAGCGCCAATGCCTGCGGCCGCAGCCCGGCCAGGTCCACCTGCCGGCCCACCGGCGTGAGGACCTGGTGCACCGGCAGCACGGTACGGCCGTCAGCCGTCCGTCCCACCCGCTCAATGTCGGGTGCCTGGGCAGCCCGGAGCGATCCGAACAGGAAAACCAGGGACAAGGTCACACCAGCCCGCACGGCGCCGCGCGGCCGGCCGAGGCAGAGGGTCTTCATGGACATTGACGGCGTCAGTTTCCCGGAAAGGTCCGGCTCCCGACAAGCGGTTCCGGCGCGGCTGGCGAAAAATTCATCCGCACGCTCCCGGCGGATACCGCTCAAAGTCCCAACCGGCTCAACTCGCGGTCCAGCGCCGCCTGAAACGCCGGAATGTCCGCCGCCGGCGGCCGGTACCCCGGCTCGGGCGCGACCATGCCCAGGCGGCCCATTTCGTCGAGGTACCATGCGGCCTTCTTGCCGTCGCTGAACTGCACCTGCCCGCTGACCAGGGCGCCGGGCCGGGTCAGTTGGTCCACCGTCACGCTCACCTTGCCGGGGGTGGGCGGTGGTGTGGCCGGAGCGGCCGCGGCAGCGGGCGAGGCGGCCTTGCCCGGCGCGCCGGCGCGGGCGTTGGCGTTGGCTGCGGGGGGGTTGGGTAATTCGGGGACGGCCGCCGGTTCCTGGTCCCTGGGCAGCACGTCCAGTTCGCTGACGACCAGCTTAAGTTCCAGGTAGGTCAGGTGCACGCCCTGTTCGGCGGCGAGGCGTTTTTGAATCTCGGCCAGGGGCAGGCCCTCCTGCAGCCAGGCGCGCACGGCCTGTTTTTGGGCATCGGACAACGTCGTCATGAACCGCTATTCGGCGCGAAGCCCGCGCCGGGTTCAACCTTTTTCCCGCCCGCCCGGCCCGGTCTGTCAAAGCATTCCCCGCCCCCGAGCCGCCAGCCAGGGCGCCAGTGTCACCACCAGCAGCACCCCGGGCCAAAGATCGCCCCCGGCGAACCGGTACGGGCGCAGCAACTCGTCCCAGGTCCGGTGGACCACCAGCCGCCCGAAGCCGAACTCGAAGCCGAGGGTCAGCGCCAGCCAGCCCAGGCCCACGACCGCGCAGGCCCTGCCGTCTCGTGGGTCGAGCCAGGGAAGGGTCAACCAGGTCCACGCACCGATCAGCCCGCACAAGAGCAGCCCGCTGACGGATCGCGCGGCGGGCGCTCCCAGCCACCGGGCCAGCACCAGGTCCCGCACCAGGCCGTTGGCAATGGCCAGCGGGATGATGGCGCTCCACCACACCAACGCTCGCAGGTACAGCATGGCGCAAAGTAACCGCCGCGGTTTTCGTCGCGCGTGCGACCGCCCCCAGGGTAGGTGCCTTTTTTCCGGACGTCATCGCCAAACCCACGCCATCGGCCCCGCGCCCCGACGTTCGGCACATCCCCGTTTGCCCCGCCTGCTTCAACGCCGGCAGCGGCTGCGTTGGCTTCTGATCCCACGAGCGGCCTCCAGAGCCGGAGAGGTGCGCCGTTCCCCGGGCAGGCTGGGAATCTTTGCTGCTCTGCGGTCCACGCCGCATAGCCAGACCGCCGGCACGAGCGTCTCTCACTGTATAGCGGTTGCCGGGTCTGCCGTGCCGCCGAGTGGGAAATCAGCGATCCAGCCGGTGGGGAAACCTGGGCGACGACCACGGCGATGAGTCGAGATACGCCCCCTGCCGGCCCAGCGGGATTTGAAGGTTGACCGGGCCGCCTCGGCCGCTTTAGTTTCAACACTACATTTATTGACTCGACCCGAACAACAAATGCCGGGCCTGGCGCGTGCTGGTGCGCTGGTTCGTTGAGACCACCGCCGGCGATTCTCATCCCCACCCCCTCCATGAAACACCTCGTTCCCGCCTTGTGCCCGGCGCTGGCCCAACTCCTGCCCGGCGCGTCGCTCGCCCAACCGGTGCTGCAGATCGTCCCCAGTGGACCCAACGTGGAAATCCGCTGGACGCATCAACCGCCCGGCTGGTTGTTGGAAACCACCGCCAGCCTCAACCCGCCCGTCGCCTGGCAGCCCGCCGCGGAGTCCCCCACCGCCAACGGCGACCAGCGCAGCGTCACCCTGTCGCCCGCCGCGGCCACGCGCTTTTTCCGCCTCCGCCAGGCCGGGCTCACGACGGTGACCGACACCTCGCCGTCCGAGGGTGAGGCCGGCGTGTCGGTGAACCGCGAGACCATTCTGCGCTTCTCGGGACCGCTGGCCGCCAACACCACCATCCCGAACAGCGCTTTCTTCGCCGAGTTCGGCGAGCGCCGACTGCTCACCCGCGTGGAACTGGCCGCCGACCGCCGCAGCGCCACGCTCTTTTACCTCGAACCCCTCCCCGGCGGCGCCGGCATTCGCGTCACCTTCGACAGCACCGGCCTGCAGGGCGCCGACGGCCAGGGCGTGGACGCCGATGACGACGGCGCCGCGGGCGGCCGGCGGGTGCTGAGCTTTGTGACCGCCCCCACAGCCGAGGTCCCCGGCACGCGGGTCATAGGCTACGTGTATGACTCCGAACCGGTGCCCCTGCCCGGCGGCGGCTTCACCAACCGCCCGCTGGCCGGCGTGACCGTGACCGTGGACGGCGCAGAGCAGACCCTGCGTGCGCAGACCGACGAGAATGGCTTCTTCAGCCTGCGCAGCCCGGCCGGGGAGTTCTTCGTCCACGTGGACGGCCGCACCGCGTGGGAAAGCCAGTGGCCGGACGGGGACTACTACCCGTTTGTCGGCAAGACCTTCACCGCCGTGCCCGGCCGCACCAACAACCTGGCCGGCGGCACGGGGGAAATCTTCCTGCCCCGGGTCAGGGCCGGCACGTTGCGGCCGGTCAGCGCCACCGCGCCCACCACCGTCACCTTCCCGCCAGCGGTGCTGGCCGAGCATCCCGAGCTGGCCGACGTGAGCCTCACCGTGCCACCCAACGCGCTGTTTGCCGACGACGGCACCCGTGGCGGCCAGGTGGGTATCGCGCCGGTCGAGCCGGACCGCATTCCCTCCCCGCTGCCGCCGGGGCTGGCACTACCGCTGGTCATCACCATCCAGACCGATGGGCCGTCGAACTTCAGCGAGCCGGTCCCGGTGCGCTTCCCGAACCTGCCCGACCCGGTCACCGGCCAGAAGCTGCCGCCCGGCGCGAAGTCCGCGCTCTGGAGCTTCAACCACGACACCGGCCGCTGGGAGGTGCAGGGGAGCATGACGGTGACGGCCGACGGCAACTTTGTGGAGAGCGACCCCGGCGTGGGCATCCTGCAGCCCGGTTGGCACGGCAGCAGCCCCGGCAGCACCGGTGGAGGCGGTGGTGCCGGCGGACCGGGGCCGTGCGAAGCCGAACAGCAGGCGTGGCAAGACGCGCTCTTCGGCTGCGCCTTCGGGGCCGCTTTGGAGCTGGCGGAACTGGCGCCCGCCATCGGCTGCGGCATCAGCCTGGGCATGGCCGCCGCCTCGACCATCAGCGACTGCTCCGACCCCACCCAGAACTGCTGGGGCTCGCTGGCCTACAACGGCCTTTTTGGCGTGGCCGGCTGCATTCCCGGAGTGGGCCTTTACGCCGGGGCGTTGCAATGCTCAATCGAACTGGGCGCGGCCACGGGCGACCTGGCGGCCTGTCAGAGCATTCCCCAACGAGCACGGCCCGGCTTGAACCACCCCCGACCGGCCGCTCACGGCCTCGCCGACGACGACTCCCTGGCGTTGCAAAACCAGTTGCTTGGCGACCAGACCAATCTGTTCGTGGCCGTTTACGGAACGCCTTTGTGGATGGAGGCCGCCGCCGCGGACCCGGTCAACACCGCCGCTTTCGGCAGTGCCCTGGTCGCCGCGCTGGACCCGGCCAGTGAACAGGCCGCGCGGCTGTCCGCCGCCGAGCAGGCCGCGTTGCTGGCCCTGCCCGCTCCCAACGGCCTGCCTGCCGCCACCCGGCAGGCCCTGCTGGACCGCTTCGACCGCTGGACCCAGGGCGGCATGACCGCCGCCGAGAGGGCCGCCATCGTGGAAGCCGGCACCGCGTTGCAGGCCGCCGCCACCGCCGCCCAGGATGCCGGCTGGGAAACGATGCTCGATGGCGTGCTGGCCCAACTCGCCGAGATCACCCGGGTCAACGACTCGGGCCTGCGCGGGGCCGCCTCCGGTGGCGGAGCCGCGGTCGCCGGTGGCTCTCAACCCGCCGCCCACGACGCGGGTGGGTATGGCCCGGTTCGCACCCACGAGCTGCTGTATCACCTGGTGGACCTGCGCACCGGCTTTGTCCGCCGCGGGCGCACCTCGCCCAACGGCCAGTTGGACAACCTCATCACCGGCCTGGACACGCCCTACCTGCTGACCTACCTCGACCCGCTCACGCTCGAGGTCGGCACCACGCATTTCCGGTCGGGCGCCGCCGGCTCACGCTTCACGCTGCCGCTGGGCCTGCTCACCCGCCTCGACGGCCCGGACTCCGACCAGGACGGCCTCAACGACCGCATCGAACAGATCGTCGGCACCCGCGCGGACCAGGCGGACACCGACGGGGACGGGACGACCGACTTCGTCGAGGTTCGCCAGGGCCAGAACCCGCTCGACGGCCTGGCACTGCCGCAGGGCGTCGTGGCCAACCTGCCCCTGGGCGGCTCGACCACCGGCCTTTCCCGCGAAGTCGTGGCCCTGGGCCTGCACGTGGACGGCACGCTGGTCTTCGTGGCCAACGGCAAGCGCGGTCTGGCGGTGGTGGACGCCGCCGATCCGCTCCAACCGCGCTGGCTGGGCGAACTCGATCTGCCCGGCGAAAGTTTCGACGTGACCTACTCCCCCACCCACCGCATGGCCGCCCTGGTGGCCACGCCGGAGCAGTTCACCGGCGGCGAACGCGGCCTGTTGCACTTCGTGGACGTCGCGAATCCCGCGGCGCCGGTGCTGCGGCAAACCTTCTCCCTGCCCGTCACCGCCGTGGATCATTGGGACGGCCGGTTCTTTGTCGCGCTGGGCCAATACGCCCTGAAGGAAGTCCGCATCTACGATGCCGGCTCGGCCCTCGAGGTGGGTCGCCTGGTCACCGAGGACTTCCCCACCGGCCTGCGCGTGGTGGGCGGCCGCGCCTACGTGGCCACGCTCACCGGGCTGGAGATTTTCGACGCCCGCCCCGGCGCGCTCAACCGGCTGGGTCGGCTGGCCGGCGATTTCACCCCCGAGTTGCTCGGCCGCGCGCACCTGGTCCTGGACGGCACCACCCTTTACGTGGGCAAGACCCGCGGGGTGGCAACGATTGACGTGTCGGACCCGGCGGCGCCGCAGTTCATCGGCCAGCCGCCGGCGACCACCGGCGCGGCCCGCTCGCTGGTGTTGTCCGGGGGCCCGCGCCTGGTGGCCATCACCCTCGGCACGCCCACCGGCAACCCTTCCGCCTCCGGTTCGGTGTCGGTTTACGACGCCTCGGACCCGGCCAACACCACCACCTTCCTCTTTGGGATGACCACTCCCGGCAATCCGCGCGACCTCGCCCTGCTTGGCGGCTTCGCCCTGGTGGCCGACGACCGGCGCGGCCTGACCGTGGTGAACTTCGCCGACGCCGACCTCGCCCGCCAGGGCCCTGCCATCACCTTCGCGGCCGGCGCGCTGGATGCCGACCCGGCCACGGATGGCGTGCAGGTCCCCGCCGGCGCCGCCCTCGAGCTGGCCCCGCGCGTCCTTGATGACGTCCACCTCACCCGCGTCGAGCTGCTCCTGGACGGCGCGCCCGTGCAGGCGCAGGCGACCTACCCCGTCAACTTCGCCCTCGACCTGCCGGCCGGGACCGGCCCCATCACGGTGCAGTTCCGCGCCACCGACGGCGCCGGCAACGTCTCCACCTCCGAACCGGTCACGCTCCACCGCGTGGCCGACACCGCGCCGCCCGCGTTGGTCACTTCGCTGCCCGCGCCCAACGCCGCCGCCTTCCTCGGCCAGCCGTTCGTGCTCACCTTCAACGAACCGGTGGACACCCTGCCCGTGGACCCGGCCCGCGTGCGCGTGGTCCACTGGGGGGCGGACGCCGCGCCCGGCGGCGGCGATGACGCCGAGTTCGCGCCCACGGAGGCAACGACCCGCGGGGCGGTGTTGGCCCTAAGCTTCCCGGTCGGTCTCCAGCCCGGGCGCTGCCAGCTCTCCGTCGAGGCCGATGCCGTGAAGGACCGCGCGGCCAACCCGCTGGCCCAGGCGCTGAACCTCACCTTCGACCTGGTGGACGCCCACCCCGGCGCGGCCGTGTGGATCAGCGACGCCGACGGTCTGTGGAGCAACCCGAACAACTGGCTCCACGGCCGCCTCCCGGCCCAGGACGACGACGTGGTCCTCCAACGCTTCGGCGCCCGACCCGTGGTCACCCTGGATGTGGCCGGCTTCGTGAAAAGCCTGCGCATTCACACGCCCTTCACCCTGTCCAACCGCGGCAACCTTTCCGTGTTCCGCGACCTGACCGCCACCGACACCGTCACCCTCCCCGCCGGCAACGTGGGTGTGGATGGCGCGGCGCTCTTCGAGCAGACCCTGACCCTTTCCGGCGGGTCGCTCTCGGTCGGCGGGCGGCTCGAAACGCGCGCCGCGTTCACCTGGGAAAAGGGCGGCACGCTCACGCTGGCCGGGCCGCAGGCGCAGTGGGTCCGCGGCGGCAGCCTGCAGGGCGCGAACTTCCGCCTCATCGTCCGCGACGGCGCGGTCATCAGCCTGACGGGCCTGGCCACCTACGACGGCCCCGGCGACTTCACCGGCCTCTTCCCCGCCGGCACGACCTTCCAGGTCCTGGGCGCGGGCAGCCGGTTGACGCTGCCCGACCTCACAACCGCCAGCGGCCCGGTGAACTGGAACGTGCGCGGGGTGCCGTCCCTGGTGTTTGAAGCCACCAGCGGCGGGCGGGTCGAATTGCCTGCGCTGACCACGCTGAACAACCGCGTCAAACTCGTGGCCAACGGGCCCGACAGCCTGCTCACCGCCCCGGCCCTGACGAGCCTGACCGGCACCGAAGAGCCGTTCCCGGCCGGCCTGGAAGCCCGCAACAACGGCCGCGTGCAGGTGCCGTCCCTGACCACCCTGATCAACTGCCCCATCACCGAGCTGGACGGCGGCGTGGTCGAGCGGCCGTAAACCGCCGCCGCCCGCAGCCCGGCTCGATCTCCCTCATGCGCCCAAGCAACTCATTCCTCCGGACTAGCAAGGGCTGGCTTTCCCTAGCGTGGCTGACCCTGCTGGCCGCCACCGCCACCGCCGCCGACTTCCGCATCGAGGAGGTGCGCCTGGGCACCGGCGCCGGCTCGAACTCCACTTCCCCGCCGACCCGGCCAGTTACTACCGCCTGCTGCGCGGGGACGCCGTCACCGCCATCAGCACGCCCGTGGTGGTCGGCCTGGCCGGGCCGTTGAGCGTGGCCGCCCCCGCCCAGAGCGGCTTCTTCCGCGTCCAGCAACTGCCCCGCGCCGCCGCCCTGGACACCGACGGCGACGGCCGCGACGACCTCACCGAGCTGCTCGCCGGCTCCGATCCCCTGGTCCGCGACCAGGCGCCGCTGTCCGTCACCCAGTTCACCAGTTCCCCGGCCCCCGCGACGACGGCGTGGCCGTCACCCGCGAGACGGTGCTGCGCTTCAACCGCCCCCTGGCCCCCGACACCGTGCTGGGCCCGAGCGCCTTCTTCGCCGAGGCCGCCGGCCGCCGCGTGCTCACCCGCACCGAACTGGCCCCCGACCGCCGCGCCGCCACCCTCTTCTACCTCGAGCCGCTGCCCGGCGCCGCGCAGGTGCGCGTGGTCTTCGACGGCGACAAGGTCCGCGACGCCGAGGGCAAGCTGGTGGACGCCGACGCCGACGGCGAACCGGGCGGCGTCGGCGTGGTCACCTTCACCACGCTCAACAACCAGCCGGTGCCGCGCACGGCGGTCATCGGCCGGGTCTTCGCCAGCGAACTGGTCCCCGGCCCGGACACCGGCACCAACGCCCTCAACCGCCCCCTGGCCGGCGTGACCATCACCGTGGACGGCCAGGAGGAGACCCTCCGCGCGGTTACCGACGCCCAGGGCAGCTTCCGCCTCGAACCCGCTCCGGCGGGCCGCTTCTTCGTGCATGTGGACGGCCGCACCGCCGCGGGCAGCGCCTGGCCCGACGGCGACTACTACCCCTTCGTCGGCAAGGCCTGGGAGGCGGTGCCCGGCCGCACCGACAACCTGGCCGGCGGCACCGGCGAGATTTACCTGCCCCTGATCCGCGCCGGCAGCCTGCGGCCGGTCAGCCCCACCGAGCCGACGCCCGTCACCTTCGTGCCCGAGGTGGTGGCGGCCAACCCGGCGCTGGCCGGCGTGCAACTGCTGGTGCCGCCGGGCGCGCTCTTTGACGACGACGGCAACCGCGGCGGCCGGGTGGGCATCGCCCCGGTGCCGCCGGACCGGCTGCCCGAGCCGCTGCCCGAGGGGTTGAACTTCCCGCTGGTCATCACCGTCCAGACCGACGGCCCGCGCAACTTCGCCCAGCCGGTGCCGGTGCGCTTCCCCAACCTGCCCGACCCCGTCACCGGCCAGAAGCTGCCGCCCGGGGCCAAGACCGCGCTGTGGAGCTTCGATCACGACAAGGGCTACTGGGAGATCGTCGGCCCGGCCACCGTGAGCGCCGACGGCGAGTTCGTGGACAGCGACCCCGGCGTGGGCCTCCTCCAGCCCGGCTGGCACGGCGTGCAGCCGGGCGTCCAGGTCGAGGGCGGCGAGGTGGTGCAGGAATGCGAGCCGCAGGGCGACGCGGTCATGGGGCCGATCTTCGTCACGGACCTCGGCCACGGCCGGCGGCGGTTCAGCGTCGAGCCGGATGCCCGGACTCCGGGCATTGTGAACTGGTTCGCCGCCACGGCGCAGCCGCAAGGCCTCGCGGGCGATGTGGTGTTCCTCGATTTCTGCGAGCCGGGCACGCACACCGTGCGCGCCTCGCTCGCGCCGGACTGCTACAACCCGGTGACCAAGGCCGTCACCGTGACCATCTCGGAGGACGAGGTGTGCTCGATGGAGCCGCTGCTGTTCGGCGGCACCCTGGGCATGGGCGAGGAGGTCGTGTTCGGCCCGTTTGACCACACCGCCGGCACGATCGAGTGGATCGTCGAGGGCGGCCGGCCGGCGCGGGGCCGGGGCGAGACCTTCCGCACCGTCTTCTGCGAGCCGGGGTTGAAGCGCGTGACGCGCAAGCTGCGCACCGAATGCGGCCGGACCTGCGAGGTGACCGAGGAGTTCGAGGTGGTGGACCGCACCATCGCCCCCTTCACCGGCTGCTTCACCGGGCCGGCCATCGCGCCAGTCGGCCCGTTCTACGTCGGCGAAGTCCAGACCTTCTACGCGCCGGATCACACGGCCGGTACGGTCACCTGGGACGCCCCGCAGGGCTTTCCCGACCAGGGGTCCGGGGATGAATTCCGCACCGTCTTTGACACGCCCGGCGAGAAGCGGCTCCTGCTGCGCTTCCGCTCCGAATGCGGCCAGGAATGCACCCTCGAATACACCCGCCTGATCGAGGAACACCCGCCCACGCCGCAGGCGGTGGTGACGCCCCCGGACGGCGCGCCAACGCTCGGGTCGGGGCGCGCCACGACGGTGACGCACATCATCGGCCGCGCCGCCGCCGGTGCCGGGACGGTCACGCTGGCGGAGGAGACCTCCCGGGAACGGCGCGTGGCCCTGCATGCGGGCGGAGGTCCGCTGCGTTCCCGGGTCACCGGGCCGTTTTACTTCGCCCGGCGCAACCTCGAGACGGGTTTCGAGGTCCGCGGCTCCCGCGGACGCGGGCCGGCGCTGTTCCCCCAGCCGCGGCAGCTCGCCGCGAACACCCGCTACCTGCTCTCCGTGGTCACCGCCGACGGCCGCTTCGGCGGCACCTTCGAGTTCACCACCGGGGACGACGGCTCACGGCTGACGCTCCAGGACATCATCGTCCGCCCGCTCACCGGGCCGGACAGCGACGGTGACGGCCTCACGGACTTCGCCGAGGACGTGCTGGGCAGCGACCGGAACAACCCGGACACCGACAACGACGGCATCAGCGACCAGGCCGAGGCCATCGCGGGCACGCCCCTGAACGGCGTCACCGCCGAGCCGCTGGGCATGGTGGCGGGCGCGCCCACTCCGGGCCACGCGTGGGACGTGACCATGGTCGGCGACCTCGCGGCCGTGGTGGACGGCCGGGGCGTGAGCGTCTTCAACGTGTTGAACCCCGCGCGGCCCGCGCTGGTGGGCCGGCTGGAACTGCCCGGCGACGCCCGGATGGTCGCCGGGGTGGGCAGCCGCCTGCTCGTGGGCCTGGGAGCGCAGGGCCTGGCCCTGGTGGACCTGGGCAGCCTGTCCAACCTGGCGGCGCCCACGCTGCGGAATCATCCCGCCCCCGTCACCGCCGTGGCAGCGGGTGCCGGGTTCGGTTTCGTGGGCCTGGAGAACGGGCGCATCCGCACGGTGGACCCGGGCACGGGCAACGTGTTGGCGGAGGCCTTTTCCGGCGGCGCGGTTGAAGACCTGCTGGTGGTGGGCACGGAACTGTTTGCCCTGAACCTGACCCCGTCCGGCCCGCAGGTGACGCGCTGGCAGATCAACGGCGTGAACCTCAGCCAGACGGCCGCCGTGGCCTACGACGGCAGCCGCGGCGCGGGCGGCCGGAGACTGCGCCTGGGCGCGGCCGGCGACCGGCTCTACGCCACGCACACCGCCGGCTTGGCGGTGTTCGACCTCACGGGCGGCCAACTCACCCGGCTCGCCAACCATCGCGACGGCCAGTTTGGCTGGCGCCAACTCGCGCCGGACGGCACCGGCCGCGGCATCGCCGCCAGCGACCCCAACAGCACCGACGACGGCGCGCACGACCTTCAGATCTTTGACCTCCGCCCCAACGGCGACGGGCTGCGCTTCCAGACCCAGCATCCCACGCCCGGCAGCGCCGAGGCGCTGATGCTCAGCGGCAACTTCGCCCTCGTGGCCGACGGCGCGGCGGGACTCACCGTGATCCGCCATGCCGAGGCGGACCGTTTCGGCCGGCCGCCCGCGGTGACGCTGCGCTCGCCCTTTGTGGCGGGTCTGGCCGAGGAAGGCCGGATGGGCGTGTTCGTGGCCGACGCCACCGACGACGTGGGGGTGGCGCGGGTCGAGCTGTTCGTGGACGGCCAGCTTGCCGCGACGGACACGGCGGCGCCCTACGAGTTCACCGTGCTCATGCCGCGCCGCACGGACGGGCGCACCGGCGTCCGCCTCCGCGCCCGCGCGACCGACACCGGCGGCAACGTGGGCGAAAGCGCCGAACTGGTGCTGACGCTGACCGGCGACGCCACGGCCCCGGAGGTGCGGCAGTTGGTGCCTTTCTCCGGGGCAGAGGTGGAGGGCGGCCTGATCCTCCAGGTGGCCGTCCTGCTGAGCGAACCGCTCAACCCGGCCAGCGTCACCGCCGGCGCGCTGCGGCTCTTCGAGGCCGGCCCGGACGGCCAGCACGGCACCGCGGATGACGTGGAGGTCACCCGCGGCACGGTAAACTACCGGCCGGGTCTGCCCGGGGGCACGCTGGACTTCGGTTTGGGCCTCGCCTCCGGACGCTACCGGGCCGTGCTCGCGTCCGGGCTGGCCGATCCGGCGGGCAATGCCATGCCGGCCGGCGTGGAGTGGACCTTCGAGCTGCGCCGGCCGCGCGTGTTGAGTCACCGGCCGCCGCAGAACGGCCTCGCGGCCGGCCGCTCGCTCGAGGTCACGTTCAGCGCGCCGATGATTCCGGCGTCGGTCGCGTTGGGGCTTTCCGTTCACAGCTTCGGCCCCGACCAGACACCGGGCACGGCCGACGACGTGCGGATGGACGGCACGTTCTCGATGGCCCCGGGCACGCCCGTTGCCCGCCTCGACTTCTCCCCGCCGCTGCCGCCCGGGGTCTATCGCGCCCGCGTGGCTGGCGGCGTGGTGGACGGCGCCGGCAACACCCTCGGCACGGACCTGACCTGGGACTTCACGGTGGTCCGGCTGGATCTGGGCACCGGTGCCCTCAGCCGCAACGGCTCCTTGAACGGGCCGTTTGCCGCGGACGAATTCCTGCTGCTGGTCAGCGGCAACGACCCGGTCGCCGCTCGAATCCGAACCGGCTGGACATCACCCTGTTTGCGCCGGACGGCTCGGTGATCGGCGGCGACAGCCGCGACTTCTTCACGCTGCCCGTGGCCGGGGATGGCCCGCATGTGCTGCGCGTGGCCAAGGGCGACGGGAATTTCTCGCAGAACTACTCGATCCAGTTGAACCGCTTCACCACGCGGACCTTTGCGCACGCCCTGGCCGGGCTGGCGCCGCAGGAATTCACCGGCCGCACCAGCCAGAACCTGGCCGACACGGATGTGTTCGAGCTGACCGCCGAGCCGGGCGCGAGCTACTTCATCGAGGCGCTGGGCGCTGGCTTCCCGTGTCCGCACCGGTGGAGCGTCTTTGATCCGGCGGGCGTGCCGGCGGTGCTCGAAACCTCGATCTGCTCCCAGGCCGGCGTGATGGTCCTGGCCCCGACGGGCGGCGTCATCCGGGTCAGGGTCGAAGCCCGGCGCAACGGCGTGCAGGCGCGCATCCGGGTGACGCGCGCCCAGGAACGGCCCTATGAGGTGACGCTGACGGCCGGAGAGCCTTACCGGACGATTGCCGATCCGCAGTTCTTCGGTGCGGCGGGCCGGCTGAATCCCGGCGACACGGCGGTGATCCGCTTCACCGTGCCGGCACAGGCGCCGATGAGCATCTTTCGGCCAAGGTTCGCCCCCTGTTTGCCCTGGCAGCTCTTCGCGCCGGACGGAGCGCTGCTCTTCGAGGAGACGTGTTCCACGCTGGCGTTGCCGGCTACCGACGCGGGCGGGGTGTTCACGCTGCGCGTGCGCAACAACCTCCCCCACCCGCAAACCCCGGAGGTGGAGTTGCGCCCGGTGATCGAGCGGGTCTTCGACCTGGTGGACCTGACCGGCGGCGCGATCCATCGGTTCCCGGCAGGCGAAATCAACGGTCCCCTCAGCCGGGACGTGCATCGTTTGCTGTTGCCGGACAACACGCCCGTGTCCCTTGGAATGGGACAGTTCAGCGCCTGCCACGACTGGGAGCTGGTCAACGCCGCCGGCCAGCGCGTCTTCGGGCCGGTGCTCTCGTGCGATGGCCGCGCGCGGGCGGTCACCGTGCCGGCCGGTGAGTATCGCCTGATCGTGACCGGGACGGTTACCTCCACGGATTTCCTGTCGGGCTATTCCCTGGTCGCGGGGCGGCCGGGCGTGGAAACCACCACCCACGACCTGCGCACGGCGCGTCTGCTGGAAGCCGGCGAATCCCCCTCCCTGCCCGGACACCGGCGGGTGTTCGAGGTGGAGCTGGACGCCGACCAGGTGGTGGAATTCCAGTTCGGCGCCGGCGGCGAGGGCTGCGAGGAGGGCCTCACCTTCCGCCTGCTGGCGCCCGATGGCTCGGCGCTGGTGCAGACGGCGTCCGGCGAATGCGGCCGCAGCGGCATCCTCCAGCTCGGTGCGGCCGGGCGGTATCGCCTCGAAGTCGAAACGACGCCGGATTCGCCCCCGCAATCCTGGAACGTGCGTCTCGAGCGTTCGCGGCTGGCGGCCGGGCAGTGGGTGGCGCTGCCGGGCGCGGACCAGCTTCCGGCGATCAATCCGGCGGACGGCAATGACGGCGGTTCCGCGCTGCTGGTGCGCGGGGAGGGCGCGGAGATCTTCCTCGCCGGCCGGTTCAACGGCCAGACCCTCATCGGCCGCCTGGCCGGCGGCGTTTGGCAGACGTTGGGCGAGGCGACGCGGCCGCCCGGGGCTGGGTTTATCACGCTCCCGGGCGTCAGCGTCATGGTCCACGACGGCGCGGCGCTCTACGTCGCGGGCAATTTCACCCACATCAACGACACCCCGGCCCCGGGAGTGGCCCGGTGGGACGGCACGAGCTGGACCTCGCTGGGCAGCGGCGTGCGGATCACGGACACGGAGTGGTATGGCGAGCTGTATGGGGTGGAGGACCTCGCGTTCGTGGACGGCCAGCTCTACGCGGGCGGCCGGTTCCGCGCCGCGGGCGGCGTGGCCACGTTCAACCTCGCCCGCTGGGATCCGGCGCGCAACGAGTGGGCCAAGGTCACCGGCCCGCAGTTCAACGAGCACCTCGACGGCGTGGGCGGCCAGCGCGGGCCCAACGATTGGAGCGAAATGGCCCTCTCGCTGGCCACGCTGGGCGACACGCTGTTCATCGCCGGCAACTACCAGTTCCCCGGCAGCAACGTCGGCGCGTGGCGCAATCACCAGTTTGCCGACGGCCTGCTCGGCGGCGTGCAGCAATCCACCTTCGAACGCGGGGAGGCCCGGTTGGTGCGCGCGGCCAACGGGGTGGCCTGGTTCCAGGGCAACTTCCGCCGGGCCGGCGTGTTCGGCGGCAACGTCGAGGTGGACGGCTTCGCGGTCTGGACCGGCACCGAATGGCTCCGCGCGCCCACGCTGCTGCCCCACCACGACTCGACCCACGACTTTGCCGTGGAGGGCGACCGGATCGTGGCCGGCGGCAGCTTCAACCGCGTGTTCAACGACTTCTTCGGCCGGCCGGAGGAGGAACGCGACTCGATCCCGGTCAACGGACTGGCGATCTGGGACGGCACGGTTTGGCGCAGCCCGGGCCTCGGGGTGCAGCTCGACCTGGGCGGAGGAGGCGGCGGTGGAGGTGGGGGCGAAACCGCCAGCCTGCGTGCGGGCCGGGCCCGGGTGGTCCGGCATGACACCGGCAACGAGCCGCCGCGCCTGCTCGATCCGGGCACCGTGAACCGGCTCCAAATCGTGGGCCGCCGCATCTACGTGACCGGGCGCTTCACCCACGCCGGAGGCCGGCCCACGCCCCCGCTGGCCGTTTGGGAAAGCGCGCCATGAGCACGCGGAAGCACCCTGTTGCAACAGCGTCCCTGACCACCCTGATCAACTGCTCCATCACCGAGCTGGACGGCGGCGTGGTCGAGCGGCCGTGAGCCGCCGCCGACTTCCGCATCGAGGAGGCGCGGCCTGCCTCGGCAAGGGGACGGGAGGAGCTTGACTGACTTGCGTGCTCCAACTGGCGGCGAATGGGTTGCGACTGCCGATCAAAGCCCGGTCGCCGTTCGACTGTGGGATTCGTCCGAACGGGCATGGTCATGTCCGGAGGGGGGTCACGGGGGTCGCCGCGCTCATGAAATCGCGTCGCCCATCCGGAACCTGTGGCAACGAACATTTGTTTCAGGGGAAAATTCGCAGGGCGTCCAGGGCCGGGGTGCGCGAGGTCCGGTGCTTCGGCGCGCGCCTTGACCGGCTGGGTGCAGCCAAGCACGGCTCTGTAGCAAAAGCGGAGCGGACGCTGCCGAGAAAGCGAGCCCGTGGCCCGCGCTGTCCGGCCTGCAAGATTGCGCCTCCGTGGCCAGCGCCCTACGATGCCGGCCTGATTCCGAGCATGGCAGGCTCATCATTCACAATCGCTGGCAAGCTCGCAGACCGTGCTGCCCCGTTGCGATGGGTGAGCGCCCTCGACCGACGCTTCAGCTCCGAACCGATTCCTTTCCGCCACTGCCAACCCGCCTCCCCGCTTCTGCCAGGAGCGGCGAGCCGGGACGTCCGTTCATTCATCGCCCACCGGCCACCGTTTTCACCGTCCTGAACCTCCATGCCGCGCATCTTCGACAACATCGAACTCGAGCTGCTGCCGGCCCTGCGCCAGACGCTCGCCCTCTCCACGCATTCCGACTTCTGCGTCGGTTACTTCAACCTGCGCGGCTGGAAAGCCATCGCCGCCCTGATGGATTCCTGGCCCGGCGGCCCGGGCCGGCAATGTCGCCTGCTCATCGGCATGCAAGCCCGCCCCCAGGACGAACTGCGCGCCGCCTACAGCCTCCTGCCGCACGACGACGCGATGAGCAATCAGGCCGTCATCCGCCTGAAGCGCGAGCTCGCCAGGGAGTTCCGCGACCAGCTCTCCCTCGGCGCGCCGACCGATGAAGACGAGGCGGGCCTTCGCCAACTTTCCGCCCAGCTCAAGGCCGGCAAGCTCGTCGTCAAACTCCACCTCCGCCACGCGCTCCACGCCAAACTCTACCTCTGCTTCCGGCCCGACCCGAACAACCCCATCACGGGCTTTCTCGGCTCCAGCAATCTCACCCTCGCCGGGCTGTCGAACCAGGGCGAACTCAACGTGGACGTGCTCGACCACGACGCGACGCAGAAACTGGCGAAGTGGTTCAACGACCGCTGGGCGGACCGCTGGTGCGTGGACATCACCCAGGAGTTGATTCAGGTCCTCGATGAAAGCTGGGCACGGCCCGACGCCCTTCCGCCCTACTGGATATACGTCAAGATGGCCTACCACCTGGCCGAGGAGGCGCGGGCCGGCCTTTCCGAGTTCACGATTCCCGCGGACATGCGCGACACCCTGCTGGAGTTCCAGTCTGCCGCGGTCCGCATGGCGGCCAAGAAACTCGAGAAAAGGGGCGGCGTCATCCTCGGCGACGTGGTCGGGTTGGGCAAAACCCTCATGGCCACGGCGCTGGCCCGCATGTTTCAAGACCCGCCGCGCTCGCTCGAAACCCTCATCCTCTGCCCCAAGAACCTCGTCGGCATGTGGGAGGATTACGCGCACCGCTTCCGCCTCATCGCCAAAGTCGTCTCGGTCACGCAGGTACAAAATGTCCTCCCTGAACTCCGCCGTTACCGCGTGGTCATCCTCGACGAGAGCCACAATCTGCGGAACCGCGAGGGCCGGCGCTGGGCCGTCATCCGCGACTATATCGCCCGCAACGGCTCCAAGTGCATCCTCCTTTCCGCCACCCCTTACAACAAGGCCTACCTCGACCTCGCCAACCAGCTCCGCCTGTTTCTCGAACCCGATGCCGTGGTCGGCATCCGGCCGGAGGAATACCTGCGCCGCGACTGCGACGGACGCGTGGACGAATTCACCCGCCGCCACCAATGCCCGGTCAACTGCCTCTCGGCCTTCGAGAAGAGCGAACACGCCGACGACTGGCGCGAACTCATGCGCCTCTTCATGGTGCGTCGCACGCGCAGTTTCGTGGAGCGCAACTACGCCCTCACCGAATGTCCCGCCTGCGCGACCGTGCTGCTGGCCACGCAGGACAAGTGTCCGAAGTGCGACCGTGCGAAAGCCAAGGAGGACCGTCGTTTCCTCATTCTCGAAGGCGGCAACCGTTTCCATTTTCCCAAGCGCCAGCCCAAGGCGCTCAAGTTCCGCATCCGCGAGCGCCACCCGGACGACCAGTTCGCCAAGCTTTATTCCGACACGGTCGTGGACACCATCCGGCTCCTGCACCTGCCGCGCTACGGGCTGGCAAATTACCTCAAGGCCACGCTCGATGTGCCCCCTTCCGCCGCGGAGGCCGAGGTGATGAAAAACCTTTCCCGCGCTGGCAAGCGCCTCATCGGCTTCTGCCGCACCAACCTCTTCAAGCGTCTCGAAAGCAGCGGCCACTCGTTCCTCCTTTCGATCCGCCGCCACCTTCTCCGGAACTTCATCTACCTGCACGCCCTCGAAAACGGACTCCCGCTCCCCATCGGCACTCAGGACGCATCGCTTTTCGATACCCGCACTGACGACCGTGACGACTTTTTTGACGGAGACGGCTCCGGCGTGCCCACGGAAATCACCGCCCGCTCGCTAGACGACTTCGCCCGCGCCGGCGCGAACGGTCACGCCCTGCTCAAGAGCGCCCTCGAGCATCAATTCGATTGGCTGCGCCCCGACCTGTTTGTCGGGGACCTTGCCACGCACCTCAGGCAGGACGCGCAGCGGCTCTTTTCCATCCTCGAGTTTGCCGGCGACTGGAACCCCGCCAAGGACGAGAAACTCGCCGAGCTGGAGAAGCTGCTCACCCAGAAGCATCCCAACGAAAAGGTGCTGGTCTTCTCGCAGTTCGCCGACACGGTCAGTTACCTCGAAGAACAACTGCGCGCCCGTGGCCTCAAGCAGTTCGCCGCCGTCACCGGCGACACCGAAGACCCCTCGGACTTTGCCCGCCGCTTCAGCCCCGACTCGAACCAGGCCCGCGACAAGGTCCCCGCTTCCGACGAACTCCGTGTGCTCCTCGCCACCGATGTCCTCAGCGAGGGCCAGAACCTCCAAGACGCCGCCATCATCGTGAACTACGACCTGCCCTGGGCCATCATCCGCCTCATCCAGCGCGCCGGCCGCGTGGACCGCATCGGCCAGCGCGCCGAGCAAATCCTTTGCTATTCCTTCCTGCCCGCCGACGGCGTCGAGCGGCTCATCCGCCTGCGCGCCCGCGTCCGCCAGCGCCTTCACGAAAACGCCGAGGTCGTCGGCACCGACGAAACCTTCTTCGAGGACGAAAAACACGACGACCTCATCCACGACCTCTTCACCGAAAAATCCGGCATCCTCGACGACCCGGAGGACAACGAAGTGGACCTCGCCTCGCTCGCCTACCAAATCTGGAAGAACGCCAGCGATGCCGACCCCTCGCTCAAGAAGACCATCCCCGACCTGCCCAACGTCGTTTTCTCCACCAAGTCACTCGCTGACGTTCCGCCGAAGCCCGCGGGGACGGCCGGCCCCAAGGCTTCCGCCGGCGTGATGGTCTATGTCCGCACCGCCGACGGCAGCGACGCGCTGGCCTGGGTGGATGAACAGGGCCGCACCGTCACCGAAAGCCAGCACGAAATCCTTCGCGCTGCCGCCTGCGAACCGGCCACGCCCGCGCTCCCGCGTCTCGCCGCCCACCATACCCTGGTCCGGCAGGCCGTCGCCGGAATCCAGCAGGAACACGCAACCCTCGGCGGCCAGCTCGGCAAACCCGCCAGCGCCCGCCGCCGCGTTTACGAACGGCTCAAGGACTACGTCGCCGGCGTCCGCGACACCCTCTTCGACGTGAAGGCGCTGCACCAGGTCCTCGACGCCATCTACGCCGCCCCGCTCACCGAAACCGCCCGCGACCTCCTCAACCGCCAACTCCGCGCCGGCATCGCGAACGACCAACTCGCCAACCTCGTCCTCACCCTCCACGAGGAAGACCGCCTCTGCGTCCCCCAGGACTCCCCCGAGGCCCGCGAACCGCAGATCATTTGCTCCTTGGGAATCCGCCATGAATGACTGCAGCCATCCAGCTTACTGCGAGCCGTGCCTGTCTCGTAGCGCAGACTTCCAGTCTGCCGTATCGCGGATTTCCAATCCGCAAGGCACCCCACACCAGCACCGCCGGCCGACTGGAAGTCGGCGATACAGCAGGTGGGAAACCTGCGCCACGGACGCCGACCATGCTGCGCCAGTGGCCCGTAGCGCAGACTTCCAGTCAGCCGTATCGCGGATTTCCAATCCGCCAGCGCCGCGAGTTTTCAGTGTCGCTGGTTTTGCCGATGCACCGCCGGCTGGAAGCCGGCGATCCAGCAGGTTGGAAACCTACGCTACCGGCCGCCCGCTTCGGATTTCGGACTTCGGACTTCGGATTTGACCCCCATGCCCCTCGACCTCGCCCGCATCCGCCAGCGCCTCGACGCCCTCGATTTCCGCACCCTCTTCATCGAGGACCTCGGCTGGAGCGCCGCCACCGGCCAGCGCCCGCTCCGGCTCAAGCTTCCCCAACCCCTCGCCCCCGAAGCCACCGCCGCGCCCATCGCCCAGCTCGGCGGCCTGACCGTCTTTCGCCTCGCCTGGCCCGGCGGCCGACCGCCCGGCGTCACCGCCCGGCGCGCGGTCCAACGCGCCCTGGCCCCCACCCATGCCGAGCACCTCGTCATCTACGTGGCCGAAGGCGGACGCCAGCTCGCCTTCACCTGGGCGCGCCGCCGCGGCGAGGGCCGTGTCGAACTCCGCACGCTGCCTTACGAGAAAGATTCCCCCGCCCGCACCACGCTCGAACGCCTGGCCCTGCTCGAGTTCACCCTTCAGGAACTCGACACCTACCCCGACGCCGCCCCGCCCATCACCGCCGTCACCGCCAAGCTCGACACCGCTTTCGACGTCCAGGCCGTCACCAAGCAGTTCTACCAGGAAATCGCCAACTGGTATTTCTGGGCGCGCGATTGCCGGGACGTGGTGCTGCCGAAGGACATCAAGACCGACGAAGACCGCGCGCTCTTTCTCATCCGCCTGCTCACCCGCCTCATCTTTTGCTGGTTTCTCCGGAAGAAGGTCAACCCACGCACCAACGAGGGCCTGCTGCCCGACAAGCTGTTCGACGCACAGGGCATTCGCGAATTGCTCAAAGACGCCTCGCCGGAAGCCTGCACCTATTACCCGGCCATCCTCCAGAACCTGTTCTTCGCCACGCTCAACACCGAGATGGACAAGCCCGGCGAGCCGCCCAACCGCCGCTTCGTGGAAGAGGGCGACGGCCAGCGCAGCGACGACCACATGATCCACAACCGCTGGCGCAACGCCCGCCTGCTGTGCGATCGGGAAGCCTTCGCCGCCTTGCTCCGCCGCGTTCCCTTCCTCAACGGCGGCCTCTTCGAGTGCCTCGACGACCGCATCCAGAAAGGCAACTCCACCTTCACCGAGGAAATCCGCATTGACGGCTTTTCCAACGACCCGCGCAAGCAACCCAAGCTGCCCAACTACCTCTTCTTCGGCCCGGACCAGCTCGCGGATTTGTCCGGCGCTTACGGCGACACCGGCCGCCGCCGCGAGACTGTGCGCCCGCTGCTCACCATCCTCAACCGCTACAACTTCACCATCACCGAGGCCACGCCCCTCGACCAGGAAGTCGCCCTCGACCCGGAACTGCTCGGCCACGTCTTTGAAAACCTTCTGGCCGCCTACAATCCCGAGACCGGCATCGTGGCCCGCAACGCCACCGGCTCGTTCTACACCCCGCGCGTCGTCGTGGACTGGATGGTGGATCAGGCGCTGCTGGCCTACCTCGGCAAGGCTCTGGCCTCCGCGAACAAAACTGCCGCGGTGGACACGCCAGATAATCGCCTGCGGCAGTTGCTGTCGTGGGACGACACCGCCCCCGCCTTCACCTCCGCTGAAACCGAGGCCCTCATTGACGCCCTGGACCACCTCAAGGCCCTCGACCCCGCCTGCGGCTCGGGCGCGTTCCCCATGGGCCTGCTCCAGAAGCTCGTTCACGTCCTGCGCAAGCTCGACCCCGAAAACAAAGGCTGGCGTCGCCGCCAGAAGGCCGCCCTCGACTCCTTCGACAGCGCCACCGCCCGCGAGGAAGCCCGCCGCGCCATCGAACGCGCTTTCGCCCGCGACAACGACGACTACGGCCGCAAGCTCTACCTCATCGAAAACTGCCTCTACGGCGTGGACATCCAGCCCATCGCCTGCCAGATCGCCAAACTCCGCTTCTTCATCGCCCTCATCTGCGACCAGTCCATCGACCCCGCCGAGCCGAACTACGGCATCCTCCCGCTCCCCAATCTCGAAACCAAGATCGTCGCCGCCAACACCCTGCTTGGCCTCCAGCGCGGCCAGCTCCTGCTCGGCTCGGAGCGCGTGCGGGAGCTCGAAAAACAGCTCCAGCAGGTCCGCCACGACTACTTCACCGCCCGCCGCTACAAGGACAAAAAAGCCCTCCGCGCCCGCGACCGGGAACTCTGCGCCCAGCTCGCTGCCGCCCTCACCGACAGCGGCGAATGTTCCCCCTACGACGCGAAGCGCCTTGCCCAATGGAATCCCTACAACACCAACACTCCCGCCTCCTTCTTTGACCCGGCCTGGATGTTCGGCCTGCCCGCCTCCAACGGCGATGACAAGGGCGTCTTCGACCTCATCCTCGGTAACCCGCCCTACGTCCGGCAGGAGCAGTTGCGCAACGTCACCGTCACCGCCAGCGACGGCAAACCGCGCCCGCTCAAGGACGCGCTCAAGGACCAATACGAATGCTACACCGGCACGGCCGACCTCTACGTCTATTTCTTCGAGCGCTCGCTCCAACTCCTGCGCACCGGCGGCGTGCTGGCCTTCATCACCAGCAACAAATACATGCGCGCCGCCTATGGCGAACGCCTCCGCACCTGCCTCTTCTACGCCACCCACCCGCGCGTCATCCTCGACTTTGGCGACTCACCCGTCTTCACCTCCATCGCCTACCCCTGCATCATCGTCACCGAGAAAACCCGCTCCGTGCCCAAGGGCGGCCTGCCGAGTCCGGAACAATTCGCCATCCCCGAGCGTATCCGGCAACTGCTCGACGCCCCCGACCGCACCCTGCGCGTCCACACCTGGACTCCGGGCCGGGCGCTGGACGACTTCCCGGACATCTTCGACGCTCAGGCGACCGACCTCGCCCAGCGCGACCTCAAGCCCGACGGCTGGCGGCTGGAAAGCCCCGTCAGCCTCCGCCTCCTCGAACGCCTGCGCCGGGCCGGCAAACCGCTCGGCGAATACGTGCAAGGCCGGTTTTACTACGGCATCAAGACCGGCCTGAACGAAGCCTTTGTGGTGGATCGCGCCACCCGCGACCGCCTCATCGCCGAGCACCCCTCCTCCGCCGAAGT
>JBBIJZ010000039.1:0-34569 GCA_037445715.1 Verrucomicrobiales bacterium
GGCGCGCTGGACGGCCCCGGCCGCCGCCGGATTGCTTCCCCCCGTTCCGGGCGGCCCGGCCCGTTGGCCCGCGCCCCGGCGTGAACCCCGCCGCCTTCCGGCCGCCGGAGCGCGCCGTTGAATCCCCGCCCCGGACGTGGTAACCCCGACCCATGCAACACCACCACCGCCTGTCCCGCCGCGCCTTCCTCCAACGCGCCACCCTCGCCGCCGGGGCGCCGTGGCTGGCCCCGGCGCGGGTCTGGGGAGCCAACGAACGCCTGGACGTCGCCGCCATCGGCGCCGGCGGCCGCGGCGCGGACGACCTCCAGGGGTTCGCTTCCGAAAACATCGTGGCGTTGTGCGACGTGGACGAGGCCCGCGCCGCCGCCACCTTCGCCCGGTACCCCCGCGCCGCGCGTTACCGGGACTTCCGCCTCCTGCTCGAGCGCGAGCGGCACGTGGACGCCGTGATCGTGGCCACGCCCGACCACACCCACGCCGTGGCCACGCTGGCGGCCCTCAAGTCCCGCAAGCACGTCTATTGCGAAAAGCCGCTCACCCGCACCGTGTACGAGGCGCGGCAGGTCACCCGGGCCGCGCGCGCGGCGGGCGTGGCCACGCAGATGGGCAACCAGGGCATGGCCTTCGAGGGCAACCGCCTCATCAAGGAGTGGCTGGCCGACGGCGCCATCGGCCCGGTGCGCGAGGTGCACGTGTGGTCCGACCGCCCGACCCACCGCGGCAAGCTGCCCCTGTGGTGGCCACAGGGCGTCGAGCGCCCGTCGGACACTCCGCCGGTGCCGCCCACACTGGATTGGGACCTCTGGCTGGGGCCCGCCCCCTGGCGGCCGTACCACCCGGCCTACGTGCCCTTCCGCTGGCGGGGCTGGTGGGACTTCGGCTCCGGCGGCCTGGGCGACATGGGCATCCACAACCTGGCGCCGGTGTTCGACGCGCTCCGGCTGGGGCCCCCGGTGCGCGTGCACGCCAGCTCGACGCCCGTGTATCCCGAGAGCGTGCCCCACGCCTGCCTGGTGCACTACGAATTCGCCGCCCGCGGAGACCAGCCGCCGGTCACCGTGCACTGGTACGACGGCGGCCTGTTGCCGGCGCGGCCGCCCGAATTGGAGCCGGACCGGGAGCTGGACCCCGAGGACGGCATCCTGTTTGTGGGCGACCGCGGCAAGCTGCTCGTCGAAGGTTGGGGCGGCGAGCGACCGCGCCTGATTCCCGAGCGCCGCAACCGCGAGTACCGTCGCCCCGCGAAGACGCTGCCCCGCTCGCCCGGACACTACGAGGAATTCATCCGGGCGTGCAAAACCGGTTCCCCCACCGCGTCCTCTTTCAACTTTGCCGGTCCGCTGACCGAGGCGGTGCTGCTGGGCCTGGTGGCCGTGCGGCAGGGCGGCGGGCCGTTGGAGTGGGACCCCGTGAACCTGCGCATCTCCAACGAGCCCGAGGCCAACCGCTGGCTCCACTACGAGTACCGTCCGGGCTGGTCGCTCTGAAGCGCCGCGGCCGGCCCCCCTCCGCCGCTGCCGATGAACGCTTCGCCCAGCCCCCCCGCCGCCCCGCGCACCGGCCCGCCGGCCGCGTACTGGCTCCTGCCGCTGGCGGTCGGGGTGCTGCGGGCGATTCCGTTTCTGGCCACGCGCCTGGCCGCGCCGCCGCCAGGGTCGTTTTACCCGCCGCTGGGCTACAACCCGATTGACGGCTTCGCCTACGTGGCGTTCATCCGCCAGACCGCCACGACCGGCGACTGGTGGTTGGTCAACCCGCACACCACCCTGCCGCAGGACGGCCGCTATTTTCTGCCCCTGCTCAGCGCGCTGGGCTGGGGATGCCGCCTGACCGGGCTGGACCCGTTTTGGGCGCTGGAGCTGGCCCGGGTGCCGTGGTTGTTCGCCTTTTTCGCCGTGTTCTGGCGCGTGGCGGGGGATTTCCTGCCGGAACGGCGGGCGCGAATGCTCGCGGCGGGGCTGGTGGCGGGGGCCGGCGGCGTGGAATTTCTGGTGCACGCCAGCTTCACCTGGTGGCCCGCGCGCTGGCAGTACCACCTGTTGACGGCGCTCTCGGACGACTACGGCTGGAACGCGTTTGCCGCCTTTTACAACCCGCTCTGGCTGGCGGGACTCACGCTGGCCCTGTGGGCCTTGCGGCCGGTGCTCCGGCCGGCCCCCGCGGCCCGCGTGCCGGTCCCCCCGGGCTGGAGTGCCGCGGCGGGCCTCGCCGCCCGGACGGTCCTCACGTACCTGGTGCATCCGTACTCGGGCCTGGGGGTGCTGGCCATCGGCACGGGCGTGCTGCTGGCCCGCGGGTTGTCCCGGAACGAACGGGCCGGGGCCGGGCGGATGGGGCTCGGTTTGGCGGCCGCCCTGGGGTTCCTCCTGGCGTTTTCGCTCTGGCAGAACCGGGACGCGGTGTATCACGCCACGGCGCGCCGGTTTTTCGGGCCGCACGCCCTTTACCCGTGGTGGTATCCGCTGGGGCTGGGCGTGCCGGGAGCACTGGCCGCGTGGCACGCGTGGCAGCGCGGGCGGGCGGGCACGCCGGGCACACGCGAGCTGCTCGTCTGGACGGGCGTGGCCGCGCTGCTGCACTGCTCGCCCTGGACCAGCGGCTACCACTTCCTGTACCTGCTGCCGCTGCCGGTGTACCTGCTGGCGGCGCCGGCGCTGGGCAAGCTGCTCCGGGTCTTCGAAGTGGAGGACGCCCCCCTGAGCCGGCAGTTGGGCGTGGCGCTGGTCGTGGCCCTGGCCTTCCAATCCGCGCCGGCGGTGACGTGGCGCACCGCGCGCCTGGCGTTGGCGCGGGCGTACCCGGCGCCGATTCTGGCGGCGGCGCAGGCCCTGGCGCGGGAGCCGGCCGCGGCCGTGTTCACCTCGCCGCACGTGGGTACGGTGCTGCCGGCCTACACGCCGCACCGGATGGTGGTGGGGCATTGGTTTCTGACGCCCGACTACGCCGCGCGGCGGGACTGGTACAACGCGGTCATGGCCGGGCGGGTGCCCGCGGCGGAGGTGCTGACCGCACTGGAGCGCGAGGCCGTGCGCTGGGTGTTGCTCCCGCCCGGCGCGCCGGCGGAGCTGCAGGCCGCCCTCGCGCGCGCCGCCGAGCACGGGGAAGCCTTCGGCGATTACCGGCTGTTTCGACTGCGTTGAGCAGCGGCCAGCAAGCGCCCGCGCCCAGACGGGCCGGCTTGGCGACCGCGGGACGTGGCCGGGACTCGGGGCTCGACTTGCCCCGGCCGGGCGGAAACATTGCCGGCGCGATGCGGTTGCTCGACCGCTACCTGCTGCGTGAACTGCTGGTCCCGCTGGCCTACTGCCTGGGCGGGTTTCTGATTTTCTGGATTGCCTTCGACCTGCTGGGCGATCTGGAGCGTTTCCAGGCCGCCCGGCTCACGGCCGGCGACGTGGCGGAGTACTACCTGGTCACGCTGCCCGAAGTGCTGGTGACCATCGGCCCGGTGGCCCTGTTGCTGGCCCTGCTCTACGGGCTCTCGCACCACGCCCGGTACCACGAGCTGACCGCCATCCGCGCGGCGGGGGTGAGCCTGTGGCGCGCCTGTCTGCCCTATTTCGGGGTGGGACTGGTCTTCAGCGCGGGGATTTTCGCCCTGAACGAACTGTGGGTGCCGCGCGGCCAGGAGCAGGGCGAGCGCATTCTGCACCGCCGCGAATCGGACCCGGCGGCCGGCTCCCGGCGCGCGCGCTGGCAGCGCAACGTGGCCTTTCACAACGAGCGGCACCGCCGCCTCTGGAACATCGGGTTGTACGACCGCGACACCGGGGCGCTGTGGAACGTGAACGTGGACTGGGAACTGGAGAACGGCATGCGCCGGCGCATCGCCGCCCGGTACGGCATCCACACCAACGGGGCGTGGGTGTTTTACGGCGTGCGCCAACTGTTCTTCACCCCCCGACCGGAGCCGCGCTGGGAAACCAGCGAGACCAACCGGCTGGAGCTGGTCGAACTGAGCGAAACGCCCTCGCAGATCAACACCGAACTGCGCTTCGCCAGCCTCGAGGGGGCCCGCGCCGCCAAGCGCGCCCGGCTCTCGCTGCGCGAAATCCGCGAATACCAGGACCTGCACCCGACCCTGCCGGAGGCCGCCCGCCGCAAGCTGGCCACGCAATTCCACGCCCGCCTGGCCGAGCCGTGGGTGTGCCTGGTGGTGGTGCTCATGGCCATTCCGTTCGGCGCCCCCGGCGGACGCCGCAATGTCTTCGCCGGCGTGGCGACGAGCATTTTTATCGTGTTCGGCTTCTTCTTCACCCAGTGGCTGGCGCTGGCCCTGGGCATGGGCGGACACCTGCCGCCGGCGGTGGCGGCCTGGCTGCCGCACACGGTGTTCGGGCTGGGCGGGCTGGGGCTGACCTGGCGGGTGCGCTGAGCGGTGGCGCCTTTGCCGCTGCATCCCGACCGGGGCGCGGCTAGATTGGCGGTGTGTCGGCCCCGACCACGAATCCGGCAGACCTGGAGGCCCGCCTGGCGCGGCTCACCGCCCTGTACCAGGTGAGCCAGGAGCTCCATGCGACCCTTGACCCGCAGGCGGCACTCGAGCGGCTCATTCGCGGGGCCGTGCGGTTGACGCGCGCCAGCAGCGGCTCGGTGGCCCTGCTCAATCCCACCACGCAAATGCTCGAAATCCACGCCGCCTGCGGCCTGCCGACCGCGGCCGCGCGCCTCCAGCTCAAACCGGGCGAGGGCCTCACCGGCTGGGTGGTCCGCACCGGCCGGCCGGCCCGGGTGGACGACGTCACCACCGACCCGCGATACATCATGCTCCGGCCGGAGGTACGCTCCGAGCTGGCCGTGCCCCTCGAGGTGCGCGGCGTCGTGCGCGGGGTGCTCAACGTGGATGCCGACCGGCCCGGGGCGTTCAGCGCCGAGGACGAGGCGTGGTTGACCGAACTGGCCGCGCAGGCCGCGGCGGTGATCCACAACACCTGGCAGTTCGAGCAGTTGCGGCTCAAGGCGCGCTGGTTCGAGACGCTCGTCGGCGTGGGCCAGACGGTCAATTCCCCGGTCGCCCTCGCCGACGCCCTGCACACCATCACCCGCGAGGCCGGCCGGCTCATGGACGCCCGGCTGGTGTCGCTGCTCCTGCTCGATCCCACCGGCGAGTGGCTCGACCTGCAGGCCTGCCACGGCGCCGGCCCGGCCTACCGCCAAAAACCCCGGCTCGGCGTCAACGACAGCCTGCTGGGCAGCGTGGTCCGGCGCCGCAAACCGCTCCAGCTCGAGAACGTCCAGACCTCGACCCGTTACCAGTACCCCGAGATCGCCCGGCAGGAAGGCCTGGTCTCGCTGCTGAGCGTGCCCCTGCTCTACCACGGGGAGGCCCTGGGGGTGCTCAACGTGTACACCGCCGCCCCGCACAGCTTCTCGAACGAGGAAATCCAGGTCCTGAGCGCCTTTGCCGACTTCTCCGCCCTGGCCATCGAAAAAGCGCGGCTTTACGAACGGCTGGTCCGCACCGAGGAAGCACTCCGCCGCCAGGAGCAACTCTCCACCCTGGGCCTGCTGGCCGCCGAGCTGGCCCACGAAATCCGCAATCCCCTCACGGTCATGCAAATGCTCTTCCACTCGCTGGACCTGCGCTTTCCCGAGACGGACCCGCGCGCCCGCGACCTGGCCGTCTTCGCCCAAACCATGTCCCGGCTCAATCGCCTGGTGGACCGCATGCTGGACCTGGCCCGCCACAACGAACCGCGCTTCGTGCCGGTGCAGGTCAACCAGCTCCTCACCGACCTGGCCCTGCTCATCCACCCCAAGTGCCGCCAGCACGGCATCGAATACCAGCCCCGCCTGGACCCGGCCCTGCCGCAAATCACGGCCGATCCCACCCAGCTCGAGCAGGCCCTGCTCAACCTCGTCCTCAACGCCGTCGAGGCCATGCCCGCCGGCGGCCGGCTCACCCTCGCCACGCGCGCCGTCCGGCAGCCCGCGGGGACTCCCGGCCCCACCCACATCGCCGTCAGTGTGCGCGACACCGGCCCCGGCATGGGACCGGAGCAGCGCGCGCGGGCCTTTCGCACCCTGCTCGACACCACCAAACCGCACGGCACCGGCCTGGGGCTGGCCATCACCGCGCGCGTCATCGAGGCCCACCGCGGCAAAATCCTCCTCGCCTCCCGGCCCGGCCAGGGCACCACCGTCACGCTGCTCCTGCCGGTGTGAGTGGCCGGCGCGGCGGGAGACGCTTTCAGGCCGGGTCGGTGAAGTCCAGAAGCGCGCGCAGCTCGGCCACCGAAGCGGTGCCCGTGGTGCCGAGTTGGTGAATGACGTGGGAGGCGGCGGCCATGGCCAGTTCCATGGCTTCGCGCAACGAGGCGCCGGCGCTCAGGGCGCAGGTGAGGTTGGCCGTCACGGCGTCGCCGGCGCCCACGATGTCAATTTCCCCCCGCACGGGCAGCGCGGGGACGTGCTCGACCCGGCCGTCCGGCGCGGCGCCCACGATGCCCTGTTCGGCCAGGGTGACAAAGACGGGTTGGCCATTGCGCGCGGCCAGCTCGCGGGCGTGGCGACGCACCGACTCGAGATCGCGCAGCGGTCCCGCGCCGGTGAGGGCGCCCAGTTCGCGGCCGTTCATTTTGAAGGTCAGGGGCGGGAAGTCGCGCAGACCGCGGCGGCTGTCGGCGATGATCAATTTGTCCGGGTGGGCCCGGGCGATTTCCCCGAGGGTGGCGCGTACGCGCCGGGTAACGACACCGGTATCGGGCCGGTCCACCTGGTCCAGCACGATCAGGGCGTCCACGCCCGGGGCCAGGGCGCGCACGGCGGCGCAAAGGTGTTCTTCGACCTCGGGCGGGGTGGGAGACCAGTTTTTGGAGTCCAGGCGATTGAGTTCGCGGGGCGGCCGGCCCGGTTCGAGCACCAGCGGTTTGCAGTAGGTGAAGGTGCGCCGCCGGGGCGTGGCCAGGAAGTGCTCCCACCGCACGCCGGGGCGGGCGCGCAGGGCGCGCTGCAGTTCGTAGCCCTCGCCGTCCTCGCCGCAGAAGCCCACCGGGTAGAGGGTGGCCACGCCCAGGGCCACCAGGTTGTTGAGGATGGTGCCGGCCGCGCCGGGCTGGCTGCGGACGTGGACGACGTTGTACACGGGCAGGCCGGTTTCCAGCGAGGTCTCGGCGCGCGCGGGGTCAATTTCAAGGTAGCGGTCCAGGCAGAAATCGCCCACCACCGCCAGGCGCAGGGCGGGATAACGGGCGGTGAGGGTCTCGAAGCGGTCGCGGTTCATGCGGGGGCGGACGGGAGCCGGGCCACCAGGGCGTGGAAGAGGTGATGCAGAAAGGCCACGTTGTCACACTGGACGTAGTGGAGGGTGCCGCCCATGCGGGCGAAGCTCTTGCAGAAGCGCAGGTAGTAGGCCGGGTTGTCGCGGGGCGGTTCGCCGCGGGTCCAGTCCCAGCCGCCGCCATCCTGGAGGTCCACGACGTAGAGGTGGTGGTCGCGCACCGGGGGCCGGCCGGCCTGGAGGCGGAGGTTGTGGACGCAACTGAGGGCCTTCTCAAACACCTGCGGGCCCATGATGGCCGAGCCGATGTTGAGCACCACGCCGCCGTCCAACGTGTCCACCGAGCCGGCGAACTGACGGAAATCCAGCCCCGCGGCGCGCCCCAGCACCGCCCCGTTGAACATCGGGTGGTTGGTGATGATGTCGTAACCGATGCCCGGGTGCACGGTGAAGGGGACGCCGTGGCGGAAGGCGTTGGCCAGGGGCGAGACGTTGCGCCAGCGGTGCGGGACCAGCAGCGGGCCGGGCGTCAGGCCGTGACGCCGGATGGCAGCCAGCAGGTCGGCGCGTGCGCCGGTGAGGGGGTCGGCGGGGTCTCGGCGGATGGCCGCCTCGAGTTCGGCGGGCTCGGGCACCACGCCACCGTCCTGGTAGATGTAGCGGCCCAGCGCCCGGCCGTAGCCCTCCCCGCGCACCCCGCCCAGCAGGAGCGCGGTGTGGAGGTGGCGACCGGTTTCGTCCCAGGTGCCGAAGGTGCCGGTGGCGACGTTGTCCCGGACGCTCTCGGTCGAACGGCCCAGCCAGGAGAACTCCCAGTCGTGAATGGTGCCGGCGCCGTTGGTGGCCAGGTGCGTGACCCAGCCGTGGTCCAGGAAACGCACCAGCAGGAGCTGGCCGCCGTTTTTGATCAGGTGCGCCCCGTAGATGAGCATCACGCCGGCGCCGCGCCGGCGGGCGGCGCGGATGTGCCCGGCGCACGTGGCGACCTGGGCCAGCAACGGCTCGGGCAGGGGCGGCGGATCGTGGGCCGGTTCCACGAGGATTTCCTCGAGCGCGGACAGGCTGCGGCGCTCGGCCAGCGGCCGGACCTTGAGCCGTTCCAGGTCCAGCGGTGGGGGCGGTCGGTCCATGTGACGGGTCTGGTTTAATCCCGCGCGGGCCGGGGCGCAATGCCGCAGGCGGCGGGCGGGGCTCAGCGGCCCGCCGTGCCCGCCATGATCACCCGCCGGTGCGCCCGACGGGTCACCAGAGGCTTTCCACCTCCTCGTGGTGGCGGCGGTAGAAGTGGCGGACCTTGACCACGCTGCAGAGCAGGGCGCCGAACACAAAGCCGCCAATGTGCGCCCACCAGGCGATGCCGCCGGCCGCGTCCGGCCGGGCCAGCAGGCTGAGCGTGCCGTTGAAGAACTGGAGGATGAACCACCAGCCCAGAAAGATCACCGCCGGCACCACGAAGTACGGGCCCAGAAAAAACGGCGGGATGAGCATGGCCACGCGCGCGTGGGGATAGAGGCGGAAGTAGCCGCCCATGACCGCGGCAATGGCGCCGCTGGCGCCGATGGTGGGCACGGCGGAGGTCGGGTTGGTGACGATGTGGAGCCAGGCCGCCGCCACCCCGCCCGCCAGGTAAAGGGCCAGGAAACGCCCCCGCCCCAGGCGGTCCTCGACGTTGTCGCCGAAGACCCAGAGCGTCCACAGATTGCCCAACAGATGCGTCCAGCCGCCGTGCAGGAACATCGAGGTGAAAAACGGCAGGGCCTGTTCGGGCCAGCTAAACAGCGCGGCCACCTCGCCCACGGTGTAGCGCACCGGCAGGAGGCCCAGATGCAGCAACACCTCCGCCAGCCGCGGCCCCAGGCTCAGCTCCCAGAAAAACCCCAGCCCGTTCACGACAATGAGGGTGAGCGTGACCACCGGAAAACGCCGGCTGGGGATGTCATCGCGCAGGGGGAGCATGGCGAGGGGCGGGCGGGGCGAACGCGGGACTCAGGTCGGGCGCGGCTGGAAACGCGAGACGCGGCGCAGTTGTTCCCAGAGGTGCCGCTCCTCGGCGCTGAGGTGGTCCGGCACCTCGATGTTCACCACCACGTAGAGATCGCCGCGCTCGCCGGCGCCGCGCGGCAGGCCGCGCCCCTGCACGCGGAGTTGCCGGCCGCCCGAGGTGCCGTGCGGGATGCGCACGGTGACCTTGCCGTCGAGGGTGGGGATTTCCACCGCGGTCCCCAGCACCGCCTCCCACGGGGCCAGGTCCAGATCGTAGTAAAGGTCGCTGCCGCGGGTGCGGAACCACGGATGAGCGGCCAGCCGCACGCGCAGGTAGAGGTCGCCGGGCGGCCCGCCGCCCAGGCCCGCGCCGCCCTGGCCGGGCACGCGGATGGTCTGGCCGTCCTGCACGCCGGCGGGAATGCGCACTTTGAACGTGTGCGTCTCGGTGCGACCGGTGCGGGGGTCGGTTTTCTGCAACGAGAGGCTGCGCACCGCCCCGTGAAAGGCCTCCTCGAGCGTGACCAGGAGGTCGCCCTCGATGTCCTGCCCGCGCCGACCCGCGGCGGCGGTATCCGCGAAGTCCTCTCCCGCGCCCCGACCGGCCCGGGCCTGGCGCAGGAGGTCCTCGAGCCCGCCCCGGCCGAAGAACTGTTCGAAGAAGTCGCTGAACCCGGTGCCGCCGAAGTGGAACTCGAAGGTCTGGGTGCCGTCGGGGCTGGCCCACCGCGCGCCCCGGGCCGACTGCCAGCCGGGGGGCGGCTCGAAGCCCGCCCCGGCCTGCCATTGGGCGCCGAGGGTGTCGTACTTTTGGCGTTTGGCCGGGTCGCTCAGGACCTCGTAGGCCTCGTTGATCTCCTTGAACTTCTCCTCGGCGGCCTTTTTGTCGCGGGCCACGTCCGGGTGGTACTGGCGGGCGAGTTTGCGGAAGGCCTTTTTGATGTCCTCCTCCGTGGCGTCGCGCGGGACGCCCAGGATGGCGTAGTAGTCTTTGAATTCGACGGGCATGGCAGTGGCGGGCGCCGCGGTGGCCGGCTAGCGCGTGCGCCAGAAGCGCAGTTCCCGGCGCAGTCGCTCGACCTCGTCCAGGAGTTCCATGATCAGCCGCAGGGCCGGCAGGTTCACGCCGCAGGTCTGGCGCAGCGCGTCGAGCCGGCGCAAGCGCCGGAGGCCCTCGTCGTTGAAGGCCCACCCGCCGGCCTCGGGTGCCGTGACCGGGGCCACCAGGCCGCACTGGCAGTAGCGCAAAATTTGCCGGCGGGGCAGGTGCGTGAGGCGGACGACCTCTTCGAGCGTGTAACGGGCGGCGGGGGCCGGTTCGTAAACTTCCGGGGCCGGCAAGGTGCGGGTCTGGGGGGCATTCATGGGAACTGGTCAAGGACCGCCGCGCGGGCGGGCGCGCGCGAAGCCTCACACCCGGGCCGGGCGCCAGGCGGGGCGCCCCGCGGGCGGTCGGAGCGAGCGCACGAGCATCATTTCGCCCACGTTTTCCGGCGTGATCAGGCCCACGAAGCGTCCGGTGCGGTCCACCACCGGCAGGGCCGGGCAACCGCATTCCTGCATTTCACGAAAGGCCTCCTCGAAGGGGTCGTAGGCCGAAACCACCGGCAGGTCCCGACGCATGAACTCGACGACCGGCGCGCGCGGCCCGTGTTTTTTGAACGCGGCGATCATGTCGTCGCGCGTCAACACCCCCAGAAGGCGGTCGGTCTCGTCCACCACCGGGAACTCGTGCTGGGCGGTGCGCAGCAGGGCCTCGACCGCGTCATCCAGCGTGGCCTGCGGCGGCAGGCGCACCAGGTGCGTCATCATGGCCTCGGCCACGGGCACGCCCAGGCTGATGTCCTTGAGGTGGGCGGCGGAGGCCTCGGCCTGCGCGCCCAGGAAGATGAAGAAGGCGATGAAAATGAGCATGGGGTTGGTGAACAGGCCGATGAAGCCCAAGACAAAGGCCAGCGCCTGACCGATGGTGGCGGCGATGTGCGTGGCGCGGCTGTAGGGCAGCAACATGGCCAGGAGCGCCCGCAGGACGCGCCCGCCGTCCATGGGAAAGGCCGGGATCAGGTTGAAGAGCACCAGCATGATATTTACGGCCACCAGCTTGGAGAGCATCCCCGTGCCCGGATGGTTCAGGCGCTCGAGCGGGTCCCAGGCCGGGCGCTGGTTCAGGGCGAGGATCAGCACGGCGGCAATGATCACGTTCACCAACGGGCCGGCCACGGCCACGACCAGCTCCTGCCAGGGTTTGTCCGGCAGGCGCTGGAGCCGGGCCACCCCGCCGATGGGCAACAGGGTGATGTCCGGCGTGCGAATGCCAAAGGCGCGCGCGGCCAGCGCGTGGCCGAACTCATGCAGCAACACACAGCCGAACAAGGCCAGGATGAACAGCACGCCGCGCGTGGCGGCCGGCGCCCCGCCCAGTTGGTAGTAGCTGAAGCCGATCCAGGCCAGGAACAGCAGGAAGGTGAGGTGGAGCCGGACTTCGATGCCGGCCACGCGGGCGATCTTGAGGGACCAGCGCATGGGCGGGGCGGGGGCGCGGGTTCAGCGCCGGGGCCGCGCTTCGGGGCGCACGGGATTGAGCAACGGCCCGAAGACGGCGAGCAGTTCGCGGGTGTCGGCCTTGACCAGGTCCCGGGCGAGGTTCAACTCGACGCGCTCGCGCACGCCATTGGGCAGGGCGTCGCACACCGGGCGGTTGATGGCCTTGTGGGCCGCCAGCCACAGGCTGGCCTCGGGATGTTGGCGGGCCAGGCGGAGGATGTGGCCGGCGATTTCGCGGGTGAGCCGGCGGCGGGTCTCCAGCTTGAGGTTGTGGTCGTCCCCCACCGGGGCGGCCATGTTGTTGTTGCGGGCCGGCGCGGCGCGGCGCCCGGCCAGGTCGCTCACGCGGTCCACCACGCGTTGATGCGCCTCGGTCAGGGCGATTTCTTCCAGCGGCTCCAACCGGGGGGTGCCGCGGGGCGTGGTTCCCAGTTGGTAGGCCTTGAGGGAGCCCAGGTCGGTGATGATGAGCAGTTTGGGGTTCATAAAACGCGGAAAAGTTGGCGCGCCATCACACGATATGTGGCGACGGGCGGGTGCCCGGGGATGGTTAACCGGGGCGGCGGATGAGCGAAGCGGCCCGCCGCTCGCAGTCCTTGATTCGGAGTCCCGCCACCGTGTCGTGCGGCGCATTGGAGTTATGAAACGCCCCGGGTAGGGCCTTGGCAAGCCCGCAAGGGGCGGCGGCTCGCCCGACAAACGCGGGAGACCGCTGATTCAAGCCCCCGCCAGGGCGCGGTTCATCCGCTCGATGGATTCGTCAATCTCGGCGGGGCTTTTGAAGCCGATGACCACCGCGTCCACCAGGCCGGATTTCATGGCGTACTGCATGGCCGCCTCCCGGTCTTCCGGCCGGGTGAAGTCGCCGTCGCCCACCAGCTTCATGCCGAGGATGCCGCGGCCCTGCGCGCGCATCCGGCGCAGTTGCTCGACCACCGGAGGCAGGTGCGAGGCGTCGCTGCGGGCGTTCCAGGTCTCGGCCGGGGTGTCCAGGTGGGCGCCCTGCGGGTTGAGCCGGACCAGGTGGATTTGCGGCCAGGGCGAGTCGGCCGCCGTGCGCAGGGCGGGCAGGCTGTGACAGGAGACGCCCTTGACGCGAATCCACCGGCGCTGCTGGGCCTCGTCGAACCCGTCCAGGATGCGTTTCCAATCATCGGTCCAGCGGTCCTTGACCATGCAGTGCACCAGCAGGCTGTCCACGTAATCGGTGTCGAAGACCTTGCGGTGCCGGTCAATGACCTCGAGGATCTTCTCGGGCTGCCCGCCAATCTTGGACTGGAGGAAAAGTTTTTCGCGGGGCAGGCCCTTGATGGCGTCGCCGATCCACTCGTAGGTCGCGTAACTCTGGGCGCAGTCAATGTAGGTGATGCCCTGGTCGAAGGCGTAATGGATCAGGCGCACGAAAGCCTCCTTGCCCAGGGCTTTTTGGACGTTGCCGCTGTGGCTGCCGGTGCCGATGCCCAGCCGGCTGCAGCGCAGGCCGGTGTTGCCGAGCGGGACCTGGTCGGCGTGGGAGCGTTTGACGGGGGTGTCCGCGGGGCGCGCGGTCAGGGGCGCCAGCAGGGCCGTGCCGGCGAGGGCGGCGGTTTGACCGAGGAATTCGCGGCGGGTCAGGGACGCGGGGGGAGCGGAGTTCATGGGACAAACAGGTTTGCGGCGTTGCATCGGTACTGCCCGTTTGGCGGACGGATTGAGCCCAGCATAACCGCCGATTTCTGGCAACTCCTAACCCGGGCTCACGAGCGAAGCGACCGGCACAAATGACACCGCGGGCGCCGCGCGAGTCGGCAGAAAGCCAGGACCGCTTTTCGGTGATGAAGAAACCGGCCAACAATCTTTTCCCGGTGGACCGACGGCGCTCAAGGATGACGCTGCGAGTTCCATCCAAGGGGTGGTTCCGGTGGTGTGCCGATTACACCTTTACCGGGAATCTCGCCGCCGTGTTGAGGCCAAGTTCGGATGCCTCCGGCTGCTGTGGCTGTGTCGCGCGGAACCACTCGATTCAGCGGCATCTTACCGGTCTAAAACCCTGAATCGCAGTAGGATCGCTGAGTATCCGGAGCGGAAACGTTCGACCTCTCAAGCCCGAAAAGGCGAGGTAGGGGCGGGAAAACCCTTGCTCCAGTTCTCGGCGGCTTCCCGGCCCAGGAACGACTACTGCACCGGGGATCGCGCGCGCAGGCGGTAGAACCGCGCCCCTCCCGTCAACGGCTCAGACACGACGACCCGATCCCCGATCGTCTCGGCGGGCCCAACGGAAGGACTCCAAGTGGCGTCCTGTCCGAGGCGATCGGTCCATTCAAGCACCCACGGACCTGAGGCAGCCGGCCAGGAAATCAGGATCTGCTTGTCTTGCCTGACGGCGGCCAGAATTGGGGCTCCCGGCCTCGGCTCGATGAAGCGGGCCAAACAAGTTCGCGGGGAGCCCGCAACGGATCCGAATCGGCCCGCCACCAGGATCTGCTCACCGAGCACGACGACGTCCTCGACAATGCCATCAGCCCCCAAGGCCGCCGGCGGGAAGTCGGGATCGAGCGAGCCATCGGGCCCCAGACGAGCGAGATTCTCCCGGGGGACGCCGTTCACCAAAGTGAATCGTCCGCCAATCAGCACCTTTCCGTCGTCCTGCAACGCCAGCCCATGGACCGCCCCGTTGACCCCTTGTGGCTGGAACGAGACATCCGGGCTTCCATCCGGTTCCAACCGTGCGATGGAGAGACGGTCAGGGCCGAAGATCAGGAAATTTCCCCCCACAAGCACTTTGCCGTCCGGCTGTCGAAGTGTCTCGTAGATCACGGGGGACAACGTGAACTGAATCGGCTCGGTCTTGAGCTGGAAATTCGCGTCCACGGTCCCATCGGCGTGAAGTCGCACCAGCAGCGACCGTTGCACCTCCGAGCCCAAGAGCTCCGAGAACCCTCCCGCCACGCGCACGCCGTGGTCGGGATCGCCCCCCAGGTCGAACACCGTGTAGCTGGTGCCGACGGGCCAGAACGATTCGTCAAGGGATCCATCCTCATCCAGACCGGCCAGGCGGCTCCGGGAGGCGAAATTGACCAGCGTGAACTCACCTCCGATCAGGAGCTTGCTTGCGGGGCGCTTGACCAACGCGAGGACCCGTCCGTCGAGGCGCACATCGAAGACCACATCGAGCTGCCCGTCGGGAAAGAAGCGCGCGAGGAACCGCCGTTCGGTGTCGTCCACGTAGTTGAAAAAGCCTCCCACAACGATTCGTCCGTCGTCCTGAACCACGATCGCGTGGACGGCGGTCTCTTCGGACTCGCCGGAGAACGGGACAAAGAAACCGATCGGCGGCGTCTGAAAGCCCAGATCGAGTGAACCATCGGCATTGAGTCGAGCCAGATGGCGGCGAGGCTGGCCATTCACCTCGGTGAAATGGCCGCCGATGAGGAATTTGCCGTCCTGAGTGGGGACGATTTTGTAAACGATCGCGGGTCCCAGGTCTGACGTAATGCGCGGTAGAAACGTCTCATCGAGGCTCGCTCCCAAAACGACGGTGGGGAACGAGGGGCCGAGGCCGCCGAGGAGACCGATCAGCAGCATCAAGGAAGTGGTCATACCCCGGCGGGGGCGTGCAGCAGGTTGAAGCAAGGTCATCATGTAGTCAGGAGCGCCGATGCGGGGATGCCCCCGCCGAGAGTTGAAAAAAGCGGTTGGCACCTCGCACCGCCGAGCAGACGAGCCTGGCGGTGCATAGGGGAACACCCCAACCGCATGATAATTCACAACACCAATCAGTTGGCAGAAGCAAGTCCCGAATTTGCCTGAACTGGGAACCCCAAAGCTTTGGCCCTCGTTGGGCACGCTCGGAAAAAAGACGGTTGGGAACCGGGGAACGTCCGTAACAGGCGGCGGAGGGGTCCGCGCTGGTCCCGGGAAACGGGTGCCCGCGCATGCAAAGCTCGAGAGGCCGCGTTTAAATGGGGCCGGACACGGGCACGCCCCGCTCGTCACCCGGCTCACCCGCCGGTTTGGCCCTGGCGTGTGGTCCGTGGGGGCTTCCCACCCGGAGGGCGCGACCGACTCGGCCGCTGCGCCGCGCCGGCCCAACTTCGGCGTTGCAATCCGAGTCCGGGCGCGGCATTTTCTTTCCGCCAAAGGTCGGGGCGTAGCGTAGCCTGGCTAGCGCGCTTGTTTCGGGTACAAGAGGTCGTGAGTTCGAATCTCACCGCCCCGACCATTTTTTTCGCCACGGTGGGCCGGGCGGAAGGCAAGTCCGCCACCCCGCGCGCGGTGCCGGGCCCTTCGCCCGCTCCCGGGACAGCCGATGAACAAACTGATACTGAACCTTTCGGTCCTGATCTCCACGGCGCTGTGTGTGCTGGTGTTCGTGCAATGGCAGCGCGAAAGCCAGTTGACCCGGGACAAGATCAAGCTGACCAACGACATTCACACCAACAAGGTGCTGATCCAGGACCTCCAGGTGGCGTTGCGCAACACCCAGCAGGAACTGGATCGGGTCCAGGGCATCCGCGCCCGATTGGAGGACACGGTCAAGACCAACGAGGTGCGCCTCCGCGAGCTGTCCCGGGAACTGGAGAAAACCATCGAAGAACGCGACGCCAAAGCCCTGCAGGTCGAGCAGTACAAGGTGGCGCTCGAACAGGCCAACGAGAACATCACGAAACAGAACGAGGCCATCACGCGCCAGAACGAGACGATCAAAAACCTCGTGGCGCAGCGTGACGAACAGGTCGAGGCCTACAAGAAACTGGCCGCGCAGTACAACAAGGCCGTCAGCGAGTACAACAAGCTGGTCGAGGAGGTCAAAAAGGCCAACGAAGCCATCCAGGCGGCGGCCGAACAGCAACAGCAGCAGCAGCGCAGCGGCGGCTCCCGCAAGTAGCCGAGCGGGGGGCATTTCCGCCCGGGAACCTTCGAACTTTCACTGGTCTCGGCGCGTTTCCCGCAGGGGGCCACTTTCCGGCGGGCTGCTACCCCGGCTCCTTCCTGAGGTGGGACTGTGCCGCCAGCTTCAAGAATGCCCCGTCGCGACCCGTTCCAACGGGCCTGCCCGCGCGGTGTTACGGCTTGTTCTCGCTTGGCGGGGAGATGGCGAAAGCGACTTTCTGCACCCCGGCCCGTCGCACCATGTCCAGCACGGCAATCACCGCGCCGTGGCTGGCATCCTTGTCGCCGCTGATGTACACGGGCAGGTTGGTGTTGGCCTGGAACTTGTTCGAGATGTAGCTGAAGGCCTCGGCCAGGGTCTTGCGTTCCTTTTCGATGTACACATCGCCGAGCTTGTCCACGGCCAGGTTCAGGATATCCGGTTTGAGGTCGCGCCGGGCCTGGGTGGCGGTGGGCAGGTCCACTTTGATGGACTGCAGACGGATCATGCTCAGACTCGCCATCATGAAGGAGGCGAGCAGGAAGAACATGATGTCAATCAGCGGGATGATCTCGATGCGGGCTTTTTTGTGGGGCAGCGGGGTGCCGATTTTCATGACTTCGCGGGAACGGGCTGCGGGACACCGCACCCCGGGGGGGCTCAGGCGTGGGCCAGGGCCGGGGCGGGTTTGCTCGCCGGTTCGGCGGTGGTGGCGCCCTGGCCGTTGCGTTGTTTGGCGGCCTGCACCATGACCTCGACGTTCGTGGCCGCCGTCTCCAGCTCGAATTGCAGCTTGACCGTCTTGCTCGAGTAGTAGTTGTACGGGATCAGGGAAACGATGGCGATGGCCAGACCGCACATCGTGGCAATCAGTGCTTCGCCGATGCCGCCGGTGACCTTTTGCACGGCCAGTTCGGTATCGCCGATGGCGGTGAAGGTACCCATCAAGCCGGTCACCGTGCCCAGCAGCCCCAGCAGCGGGGCCAGCGTCACCAGGGTGTCCATCACGGTCAAAAACCGGCCGGCCCGGCGCAACTCCACCCCCGCGGCCACCTGGAGGGCGCCCTGGAGCGAGTAGTGCACGTGGTTGAGGCCATGCCAGATCATGCGGATGACCGGGTCCTTCGAGTCCGCAGCCAGCCGGGAGGCCTCGCCGAAATCCCCCCGTTCCATGCAGGCCAGGACCTTCTCCAGCGTCTCGGGGTCCCGGCGCGCACTCTGGATGATCCACCAGATGGTCCGTTCGCCGATGACGCAGACCGCCACGATGGCGGTCAACAGGATGGGCCACATGATGGGCCCCCCGGCCTTGAACATTTCGATGACGACGTTGGCAAACATAATTGCTTTGGTTTCCAACCGCAGATGGCCCGGGTCAGGTTCCCGGTCTGCCACCCGCCGCGCAAAGCCGGCAGTCTAGGTGGCACGGGGACCGGCTGTCCACCGCGGAATGGGGTTCAATTGGCCCGCATTTCATACTCCCAGGTGTACTTCCGCGGCTCGCCTATGGGGTCGAACCGCCAGCGGGTGCGGACGTGTTGCAGGACCCGCTGGTCCAGTTCCCGGATGCCGGAGGAGCGGCGGATTTCCACCACCGTCTTGGTGCCGTCGGCGGCCACTTCCAGATAGATTTCCAGCGAGGCGGACTCGCCGGATTTGAGCAGGTTGGGGATGAAGGGCGGGTTGGGAAACACCCCCGGCGGCCCGCCCTTGCCGCGATTCAGCCGCATGACCGCCACGGTGGGCGGAGGCGCGGTCGAAGGCGGCGGAGGCCGGCGCAACACCGCGGGCGGGGCCGAGGCCATCGCCACCGAGGGCGCCACCAACACCGGGCCCTCCACGGGCACGGAAAAAACCACGTTCGCGTTGGCCGGCGCCACCACCACGGGCGTGAAGGCCTCGGGCTGCACCTCCGGCGGGGCTTCTTCGATTTGCTCGGGCTGGTCGGGCGGCGGCGGGGTGTCCGGCGGGGGCGGCAGTTCCACCGGCATGAACTCCGCCACTTCGGGCAGGGGCTTTTCGGTGATCACCGGCGTCTTGACAATCCCCACCACGCCGATGATCAGCACGGCCAGAAACAGGGAATTGGCGTAGGCATACTTGGCGTACCGGTCGCGCGTGGACACCGGCAGACAAAACTGCGCAATGTCCGACTTCAGCTCGTAGTGCGGCGCAGCGGCGTGACTCGACATACTACCTCTCCGCGACCGCCCCGGGGCACCGCACCGCACCCGGCGCGATCCCTTCACCGGAGGCGGGCCGGGTTCGTTCCACCGGGTGATTTTAGACCGCCCCGGCACCGGTGCAATGCCGAAGGTAAATCGCCCCGCCGGTCCCCCGATTCGTGCCCCCAAAGTCAAGCGGCCCTCCGGCACCGGGCGGCGCTTGTCAGCCCACCGCCCCCGCGTACACTGCGCGCCCCATGCTCGACCTGAGCGCGCTCAATCCCCGCCAACGCGAGGCCGTGACCACCCTGCACGGCCCGGTGCTCATCCTCGCCGGGGCGGGCACGGGCAAGACGCGGGTCATCACCTACCGGATCGCCCACCTCATCGAGCGCGGCGTGCCGCCGGAGCACATCCTGGGCGTGACCTTCACCAACAAGGCCGCACGGGAAATGCTCGAGCGCGTCCAGCAACTGGTCCCCCGCCCGCGAAGCGCCGGGGCCGCTCCCGGCGCCGGCCGCCCCACCCTTTGCACCTTCCACGCCCTGGGCGTGCGCCTTCTGCGGCAGCACATCGAGCGGCTGGGCTACAAGCGCAACTTCGTCATCTACGACGAGGCCGAGCAACTGGCCACCGTGCGCAAAATCCTCAGTCACCTCTCGGCCCGCGGGGAAAAGACCGACCCCCACGCCGTGCTCGCGCTCTTGAGCCGCTACCGCAACGGTGGCGAACGGGCGGTCGCCTGCGCCGACCCCGGCACGCGCGCGCTGGCCGAACACGTGCGCGCCCGCTACGAATCGGCCCTGCGCGCCTGCAACGCGGTGGACTTCGACGACCTGCTCCTGCTGCCGCTGCGCCTGTTCCGCGAGCACCCGGAGGTGCTCGAGGCCTGCCGCGCCCGCTACCGCCACGTGCTGGTGGACGAATACCAGGACACCAACGCCGCCCAGTTTGAATTGCTCCGCGCCCTCTGCGACCGGCACCGCAACCTGTGCGTGGTGGGCGATGACGACCAGAGCATCTACGGCTGGCGCGGCGCCGAGATCGCCAACCTCCTTGACCTGGAAAAGCACTTCCCGGAGGTCAAGGTCATCAAGCTCGAGCAAAACTACCGTTCCACCACCACCATTCTCGAGGCGGCCAACGCCCTCATCCGCCACAACGCCCGCCGCCGCGGCAAGCACCTCTGGTCCACCCTCGGCGCCGGCCCCCGGATCACCCTGCACACCTTCGCCGACGAAGAGGCCGAGGCCCGCGCGGTGGTCGAGGCCATCGAGCACGCCCGCCTGGTCCGGCGCATCCCGTGGTCGGACCACGCCGTGCTTTTCCGCACCAACGGCCAGGCCCGCCCGTTGGAAACCGCCTTCCGTCGCGCCGGCGTCCGCTACCACCTGGTGGGCGGACAAAGCTTCTTCGACCGCCGTGAGGTGCGCGACTTCCTCGCCTACCTCAAGGTGCTGCTCAACCCGCAGGACGACATCAGTCTGCTGCGCATCGCCAACGTGCCCGCCCGCGGCCTGAGCGACGCCACGATGCACCGCCTCCTGGCCGCCAGCCAGGAACGGCATTGCCCGGTGTTTGCCGTGATGAACCAGCCGGCGGTGACCGCGGCCTTTCCCGCGCGCACCCGGGCCAGCATCGCCGGGCTGGTGCGCTGGCTTGAGGACACGGCCCGCCCCTTGCGCCCGTCCCCGCCCGGGGGCGGGTTTTCGCTGAGCGCCTGGGCCGAAGGGTGGTTGAACGGACTGGGCTACTACGAGGAACTGCGCCGGAGCGAAAAGACCGCCGAGGCCGCCGAAAACCGCGTGCGCAACCTCCGGGAACTGGTCGCCGCGCTGGACCGCGACGCCGGTCCGGCCGGCACGCCGGTCGAACGACTGCAACGCTTCCTCGAGGAGGTGACGCTCGACACCGAGCGCGAGAGTGACACCGCGCCGGCGGGCGAGGCGGTGACCCTCATCACCATGCACAGTTGCAAGGGCCTCGAGTTCCCGCACGTGTTCATCGTGGGGCTCGAGGAGGGGTTGCTGCCGCACGCCCGGGCCAAGGCCGAGGGCAGCCTGGACGAGGAGCGCCGGCTCTTTTACGTGGCCATCACCCGGGCGCGGTACTCCCTCCAGTTGGGTCACTGCGCCGCCCGTCGCAAGTACGGGCAACTCAGCCCCTGCCATCCCTCGAGCTTCCTCCGGGAGTTGCCGCCCGAACTGATCGAGCGGGCCGAGGACCGCCCGCGCGAGCCGGCCAGCCTCGAGACGGGGCGGGCGTGGTTCGCCGCCGTGCGCGAAAAACTGGCGGCCGTGCGGCCCCCCTGAGCCCCCGAAGCCGGGCAAACCACCGCCGCAGGGCCTTGCCGGTAACCGGTACAACTCGTGGCGACTTGTCCGCCGGCTCGATCGTGGCCCGGGGAAATCGGACGCCCGGAAACGGCGGGAGGTTGGCGTGGACAGACGCCCGCGGCTGCCTCCCCGGTGTCGCCAATTCGCGCTTCGCGGCCCACCAAGAGTGTTGTCAACCGTACGCCAGATGCAGGCCTTCGACTGTCCAGCCGCCAGCCGCCGTCAGCAACGGCAATCCGGCCCAACTTTGGCCCCCTCCCCCGTCATACGACACCCGCGACCCCCCCAAAAAAGTTGACTGAAAGCGCCGGCATCGAAAATATCCCTGTGTTCAGTAACACATTCGGTAGGTCAGTCAGTTGCACGACAGGCCCACCGTGAACGGGAAAAACACAAACCAAACGAACGGACAAAGCATGACGACAAAAACAATCCTCACCGTCGCCTCAGCCCTCGCGCTGGGAGGACTCGCCCGAGCGGCCATCATTGACTTCGAGGCCGATGCCCCGAACTTTTACCCCAACGGCTTCAGCCCGGTGGGGCATCCCACGGTGAAGTTCACCGACACGTCGGATTTTGGCCTGGAAATCAACGCCTTCGGTTCTCAGGGCCTGGGAAATCAATCGCTCGCCGTCAGAGATGACGAAGACGGCAGCAAGCTGCAGATTGACTTCACCGTCCCGGTGACCTCGCTGAGCTTGTGGTACGGCAATGACGATCCGGGTTACGCGCTGCCCACCGACCTGGCCTGGCTGGAAATCTGGAACGGTGGGACCTTGGTTACCACGCTGAATGCCCCGCTGAACCGGGACGATGTCATGAACCAGAGCATCGGCTACAGCGGCGGGCCGTTCGACCAGGCCTTTTTCTGGTACGGCGACGCCACCGGAGCCCCCTTTACTGGCGACCCGTTCAATATGGGGCTGATCGAGATTGTGGACCAGATCGAGTACACGCCGGTCCCCGAACCGGCCAGCGCCCTGGCCACGGCCGGCCTGCTGGGCCTGGCCGCGGTGGGACTGCGCCGCTGGCGTCAGCGGGCCTGACCCCTTCGGCCACGCCTTGCTTCACACCCGGTCAGCCGTGCTGGCCGGGTTTTTTGTTGGCCCGCGCGGGCGCGCTGCCGTTCCAGCCGCGGCGGGAAAATGTAATTGTGCCGGACCTGGCAATCGGGTACCACGGCAACACCTGAAACGAAAGGCCGACCATGATAACCACGCTCGGAATTCTGCTGTTGGTGATCGCGGTGCCGCTGGTGTTGCTGCTGCTCTGGGCCATCGGCGCCTACAACCGGCTGGTCACCCTGCGCAACCGCTTCAAAAACGCCTACGCGCAGATTGATGTCCAGCTCAAGCGCCGGTACGACCTCATTCCCAACCTGGTCGAGACCGCCAAGGGCTACCTGGCCCACGAGCGCCAGACCCTCGAAGCCGTCATCCTGGCCCGCAACGCCGCCTACGCCGCCAACCAGCGCGCGGCCGCCAACCCCGGCGATGCCGAGGGCATGAAGGGCCTGAGCGCCGCCGAGGCGGGGCTGGCCGGCGCCCTGGGACGCCTGTTCGCCGTGGCCGAGGCCTACCCCGACCTCAAGGCCAACCAGAACATGCTCGCGCTCCAGGAGGAGCTGACCTCGACCGAAAACAAAATCGCCTTCGCCCGCCAGGCCTTCAACGACGCGGTGATGACCTACAACACCGCCCGAGAGACCTTCCCCACCAACCTGATTGCCGGCGCCTTCAACTTCGCCCCCGCCGAGCTGTTCGTGGTCGAGCAGCCCGAGCAACGCGAGGCGCCCAAGGTCTCGTTCAAGTAAGCCACCCCGCCGTTCCCGCGCGGGGCGGTGGCCCGGGCCGCCGCCCCGCCCGCCCCCGGCCCGATGGACTTCTTCGACCGCCAGGACCGCGCCCGGCGCCGCACCAAGGTGCTCGTGTTCTGGTTTGCCGTGGCGCTGGTGCTGACCGTGCTGGCCCTGTACGCGGTCTTTGCCCTGATCTTTCTGAGCGACCGCGGCCGGTTCTGGGACCCGAACCTCTTCAGCGGCGTGGCGCTGGGTACCACGCTGGTGGTGTTTCTGGGCAGCGCGGCCAAGATCATCGAGCTGAGCCGCGGCGGCGCGGCCGTGGCCACCAGGCTCGGCGGCACGCCGGTCCGCCCGGACACCACCGACCTGTACGAGCGCCGGCTGCTGAACGTGGTCGAGGAAATGGCCCTGGCCTCGGGCATCCCCGCCCCGCAGGTGTTCGTGCTGACCCAGGAGGAGGGTATCAACGCCTTCGCCGCCGGCCTGACCACGCGCGACGCCGCCGTGGGGGTGACCCGCGGCTGCCTGCGCCTGCTCACCCGCGACGAACTCCAGGGCGTCATCGCCCACGAGTTCAGCCACATCCTCAACGGCGACATGCGGCTGAACCTGCGCCTGATTGGCATCCTCAACGGCCTGCTGGTGCTGGCCATCATCGGCCGCCAGTTGCTGCGCGTGCGCGGCGGCCGCTCCCGCGGCGGGCGCGAGGCCAACGTGGTGCCCCTCATCGGCCTGGCGCTGGTGGTCATCGGCGGCATCGGCCTGCTGGCCGGCCGGTTGATCAAGGCCGCGGTCTCGCGCCAGCGCGAGTACCTGGCTGACGCCGCGGCGGTGCAGTTCACCCGCAACCCCGCCGGCCTGGCGGGGGCGCTAAAAAAAATCGGCGGCCTGGCCGCCGGCTCGCGTCTGAACACTCCGAAGGCCGAGGAAGCCAGCCACCTGTTTTTCAGCAACGGCCTGCGCGAGTCCTGGCTGGCACTGTTCAGCACCCATCCGCCGCTGGTCGAGCGCATCCGCGCGCTCGAGCCGGACTTCGACGGCCGCTTTCCCAAGGTGGTCGCCCAGGCGCCGCCCGAGACCGCTGCCCGCCCGCGGCCCGGCCCGCGGACCGTGCTGCCGCCACCGTGGGCGCCAGCCGGCGCCGCCGCCGTGGCCGCCGGCACCCCGGCCTCGGCCGTGCGGGTTCCGGCCCAACAGGCCCTGGCCGACGCCGGCCAACCGCAAACTCTCCACCTGGCCTACGCCCAGACCCTGCGCGAAGAACTACCAGCAGAACTGCAGGCTGCCTTGCGCGACCCGCTCGGTGCCGCCGGGCTGGTTCTCGCACTGGTGCTCAGTCCCGATGCCGCCATGCGCCAGCGCCAGCTCGAGTCCCTGGACCGCGAGCTGGCCGGGCCCTTCCTGGAGGCGATGAACCGGTTGAGCGCGCCGCTGGCCGCGGTGCCGGCCGGCGCCCGCCTGCCGCTGGTGATGATGGCGGTGCCGGCCCTGCGCGTGCTTTCGCCGGGCCAGTACGACCTGTTCACCACGCTGCTGCAACAGTTGATGGAAAGCGACGAGGCCATTGACCTCTTCGAGTACGCGCTGCAACGGCTGGTCCGGCGTCATCTGGCCCCGCACTTCGGCGAGCGCCCCCGCCGCGTGGTGCAGTACTACGCCCTGACGCCGCTGCTGGGCGACGCCGCGGTGCTCCTCTCCGCCCTGGCCCGCGTGGGTGCCGACAACGAACCGGAGGCCCGGGAAGCCTTCCAGCGCGGTGTGGCGCGGCTGGGTGAATCCGCCCCGGTGTTGCGGCTCTTGCCGCCGGCGGAATGCAACCTGGCCCATGTGGACGCGGCGCTGGACCGTCTCGAGGCGGCGTCGCCGGCCATCCATCGCCGGATTCTGCAGGCGTGCGCGGACACCGTGGCCGCGGACGGGCAGTTGACCGTGCAGGAGGCGGAGCTGCTGCGCGCGATCGCCGACGCCCTCGAATGCCCGCTGCCGCCGTTTTTGGAGGCGGCCTGAGCGGGGCCTGCTGCTGTCTGCGGCCGGAGGGAGCGGGCAACTTACCGTGTACGATGGCTACCGTCGCGTCAGGTGCTCTTGCCAGCACTTTGGAAATTGCGCTCGAATTCACCTCGCTGCGGCGGGCTACCAGCCCGCCGCCACGGGCAGGTTGCCCGTTCCCCCCTGAAGCAATCGAACCGTCCCGCCCGACCCGGACCGGCCCTCGCACGCTCAGCCCGGCCCGAAGGTCATGTCGGCCGGCGTGTGGCCGCCGGTGCGGACCACGCCGCGGCCCGGATTGGCGGCGAGGTGCTCGCAGATTTTGAAGACCAGTTCGGGGTCCACCGGGTGGCCGTCTTCGTCCGGGCTCAGGGCGGCGGCCAGGGCCTCGGCGGTCCAGCCGCCGGCCGGGGCCGGTGCGGCGCGCAGACGGGCCAGCACGCGACGTTGCAGAGCCAGGACCCGCGCGGCGGCCTTTTTGCCGGCCTCGACGCCCGGTTGGTCGTAGGCGTTGAGGTTCACCAGGCCCGCGTACAACCCCACCGCGCGCTCGAACAACGCGATCAACACCCCCAACCGGTGCGCGTTGAGCTCGTCGAGCGTGAGCGTGATCGAGGGTCGGCCGTTTTCCCAGAGCGCCTGCCGCGTACCCAGCAGGAAGCCGGAGAGGTAGTCGCCGCTGGTAATGCCCGGCTCGACCTCGACGCGCGGGCGATCGAGGGCGTGGTCCCGCAGCACCTCGAAGAAGGTGACGAAAAAGTTCGGCACGCCCTCGCGCAGTTGCTGGACGTAGGCGTGCTGGTCGGTCGAGCCCTTGTTGCCGTACACGGTCAGGCCCTGGTTCACCAGATCGCCGGCGCGGTTGAACTCCTTGCCCAGCGATTCCATGACCAGTTGCTGCAGGTAGCGGGCGAAAAGTTCGAGCCGGTCCTTGTACGGCAGCACCACCATATCGTGCGCGCCGCGGCCCTCGGTGAGGAACCACCAGGCCAGGGCCAGGCGGGCGGCGGGGTTGCGGGCGGCATCGGGCACGCGCGTGACGGCGTCGCACGCACGCGCGCCGGCCAGCAGGCCGTCAATGTCCAGCCCCTGCAGGGCGGCGGGCAGGAGGCCGACGGCGGAAGTTTCGCTGGTGCGGCCGCCCACCCAATCCCACATGGGGAAGGTGTCCAACCAGGGCCGGGCGGGGTCGGTGGCCCGCCGGTGCAGGCGGCTGCCGGGCAGGGTCACGGCCACGGCGTGGGGCTCGAAGCGCAGGCCCGCCCGTTCATAGGCGCGGGCGACTTCGATCATGCCGTTGGCGGTCTCGGGGGTGCTGCCGGATTTGGAGATGACCAGGCAGAGCGTGCGCCCCAACGCCGCCTCCGGGCTCCGCTCGGGCGTGGCGGCGGCCAGCGCGGCCAGCGTGAGGTCCATGCCGTCGGGGTCGGTGTTGTCGAAGAACCACGGCCGCAGGCGGTCGGTGGCCGGATGGCCCAGGGCGCGGGCGGCCAACTGCGGGCCCAGCGCGGAACCGCCGATGCCGATGACCAGCAGGTGCTGGAAGGGCCCGCGCTGGCCGCCGCGTTCGCCGCGGTGGACGCGCCCGGCGAAGGCCTTGATCCGCGCGACCGTGGCCGGGATTTCCGTGGCGAAGGCGCGCAGCTCGGGATCGGCCGCGTCGGCCAGCAGTTCCGGGGTGCGCAGCCAGTAATGGCCCACGCGGCGGTTTTCGGTGGTGTTGACCCGCTCGCCCCGCTCGATCCGGGCCATTTCGTCAAAGGCGCGCTCCAGGGACCGCCGGGTTTTGGCGAAGAACGATTCGGGCCAGGGCACGCGGCTGAAGTCCACGGCCAGGCCCAGGTCCGGAAAGGCCAGGCGTTCCTGTTGAAATCGCTGCCAGGACTGGGGCGAAGCGCCGTTCATACGCGCGCGAGGGTAGCGGCGCGGGCCGCGCCGGGGAAACCGGGAAATGAAATCCGGGCCGCCAGCGCGAGGGGGGCGTCGCCCGCTCCGGGGCGTTACCGGAGTCCCGGTGGCGTTCCGGCTCAGACGTGGAATTTGAACAGCAGCACGTCGCCGTCGCGCACCTCGTAGTCGCGGCCCTCGTGGGAGTAATGGCCCAGCTCGCGGGCGCGGGCGACCGAGCCGCATTGCACCAGTGCCTCCCAGTGGACCCGCTCGGCCCTGATGAAGCCGCGCTCGAAGTCGGTGTGGATGCGTCCGGCCGCCCGGGCCGCCGGGGTGCCGGCCGGGACGGTCCAGGCGCGGACCTCGCTTTCGTTGAAGGTGAAAAACGTGCGCAGGCCCAGCAGGCGGTAGGTGGCGCGGATCAACGCGGCGGTGCCGCTTTCGGACACGCCCAGTTCGGCCAGGTATTGCGCGGCCTCGTCGGGCGCCAGATCGGCCAGGTCGCTTTCCAGTTGGGCGCACACCACCACGGTGTCGCACGCCTGGTGGACCTGGGCGTATTTGCGCACCCAGACCACGTGCGGGTTGGCCTCGGGCCGGGGCAGGTCGGCCTCCTTGACGTTGGCCACGTACAGGGTGGGGTGGCTGGTGACCAGCCCCAGACCCCGCACCACGGTCTGTTCCTCGCCGGTGAACGGAAGCAGGTGGGCGGGCTGGCCGGCGTTGAGGTGCGGTTCCAGGCGCTCCAGGCAATGGAGCTCGAGCTGGGCGTGCTTGTCGCCCCGCTTGGCGTCCTTGACCACGCGTTCGAGCCGCCGGCGCACCGTGTCGAGGTCGGCCAGGACCAGTTCGGTGTTGACGATCTCGATGTCGCGCACGGGGTCGGGCTGGCCGGTCACGTGGTGGATGTCCGGGTCTTCGAAGCAGCGCACCACGTGGACCACGGCGTCCACCTCGCGGATGTGGCTGAGAAACTGGTTGCCCAGGCCCTCGCCCCGGGAGGCGCCGCGCACCAGCCCGGCGATGTCCACAAACTCGATCGTGGTGGGGATGCGCTGCGGCACCTGGACCACCGCGGCCAGCGCGTCCAGGCGCGGGTCCGGCACGGTCACCACGCCCAGATTCGGCTCGATGGTGCAAAAGGGGTAGTTCTCGGCGGCGGCCTTGTGGGAGCGGGTCAGGGCGTTGAACAGGGTGGACTTGCCCACGTTCGGAAGTCCCACGATACCGGCTTTGAGCATGGCCGGAGCCTGCCAGTCCGGCCCCGCGGCGGCGAGGTAAAAGGCGTCGGGCGTCGCGGTGGAAGCACCGCCGGCCACCCGCGGGGCGCGGGGCGCTCCCGGAGCCGGCTCGACGGCCGGTTGTTGCCGCCGGGACCCAAAAGCGGCGGCCATGTGCCGCTACCCGGCCGGACGCTCCTCAGCCCCGGGCACGCGCTGGAACGCCCCCGAGCGCCACTCGCCCGCGGTGCGGGCACGAACCACCCGCCAGCCGGCCGCCGCGTAGGCCGCGCGCACCGTTTGGAACTCCGTCGCCAGAATGCCCGCCAGCACCAGCGTGCCGCCCGGCGCCACGCGCGCGTTGAGGCGGTCGCGCTCGGCAAGCAACAGATCGGCCAGGAGGTTCGCGCACACCACGTCGAATGGCCGGGCCGGTTGGAGCGGGAGCCGGCGCAGGTCGCGTCGAGCGATCCGAATCCGGCTCGCCACGCCGTTGAGCGCGGCGTTGGCGCGCGCGGCCCGCACCGCCGCGGGGTCGAGGTCCACGGCCTCGACCGGCGCATAGCCGAGCCTGGCCGCGGCCAGGGCCAGCACGCCCGAGCCGGTGCCCAGGTCCAGCAACGAGCGCGGCGGCGCGCCCCGGCGGCCGGGGGCCAGGCGCACAATCTGTTCGAGGCAAAAGGCGGTGGTGGGATGTTGCCCGGTGCCGAAGCTCAGCCCGGGATCCAGTCGCACCTCGACCTGGCCGGGGCGGGGCCGGCGGCGACTCCAGGTGGGCAACACCAGCAGGCGGCCCGCGACTTCGAACGGGCGGAAGTGGCGTTTCCAGGCCTCGGCCCAGTTGCGGTGCGGCACCCGGAGCCAGCGCACCCGGCCGCGGCCGGGCAGCAATCCCGCGGCGTGCAGGCGGTCGAGGGCGCGGCGCAGGTCCGCGCGGCGGCGGGCGCTGAAGGAGCGGGCGGCCTCGAGGAACACGCTCACCTCGGTCAGCAGGGTTTCCTCGTCGGTGTACAGGGCCGGGGCCTGGCCGAAGACACGTTCGAGCAGGGCGGCGACCGGTTCCTCGGCCTCGACCGGTGCGGTGACCGAGACCTTGAGGAGGTCGCCGGGCTTCAGGCGGGGCGGGACCACGGGGTGAAATTGAGCAGCCGCACCACGCTCCGGCCGGGGCGGTGCTCCAGGAGGGTCAGGCTGGCGTAATCCACTTCAAAGTGCGCCAGCTTGGGCAGGGGCAGGTCCAACAGATGCGCCAGCGCCACGCGGATGACGCCCCCGTGGCAGACCACCGCCACTGTTCCGCCCGGGTGCCGGGCGAGGATGTGTTCGAGACAGGCGGCCACGCGTTGTCGCCAGGCCGGGACAGGTTCGGCGCCGGGGATGCCGCCGGCTTCCAGTTCGTGCAGCCAGTCGAAGGCGCTTTTGCCGAAGCGCTCCCGGACCTCCTCCCAGGTGAAGCCGGTCCAGGCGCCGAAGTCCACCTCGCGCAGGTCCGGGCAGAACACGGGTTGGTAGCCATTGGTGGCCGCCAGCGGCTCGAGCGTGCGGCGGGCGCGGAGCATCGGGCTGGCGTACACGGCGTCGAAGTGCGTGTCGCGCAGGGACGCCGCCAGGGCTTCGGCCTGCCGGCGGCCGCGCGGGGAGAGGTCCATGTCCAACCGACCGCCGAAGACGCGCTGGTAGCGTTCTTCGACCTCGCCGTGGCGCAGGAGGTACAGGCGCGTGGGCGCGGAAGGCTTCATGGCCGGGCTGGGACTTCCGGCGGCAATTCAGGCGGCGAGCGCCGCGGCCTGGGCGGCCAGCAGTTGCTCGAGGCCGCGCCGGCCCAGGGCGAGGAGCTCGGCCAGTTGGGCGTCGGTGAACGTGCCTTTTTCGCCGGTGCCCTGGACCTCGACGTACGCCCCCTGCGCGGTCATCACCAGGTTCAGGTCCACCTCGGCCCCGGCGTCCTCGGGGTAGTTGAGGTCCAGGACCGCCCGGCCGTTGACGCGGCCCACGCTGACGGCCGCCACGGCGGTCAGCAGCGGGTCTTCGGTGAGTTTGCCCTCGGCGCGGAGCCGGCGCACGGCCAGCGCCAGCGCCACGTAGGCGCCGGTGATGGCGGCGGTGCGCGTGCCGCCGTCGGCCTGGAGCACGTCGCAATCCACCCAGAGCGTGCGCGGGCCCAGCTTCTGGAGGTCCACGGCGGCGCGCATGGCCCGGCCGATGAGGCGCTGGATTTCCTGCGCGCGGCCGTCGAGACGGCCCTTGGCGATGTCGCGGGCTTTGCGCTCGGGGGTCGAGTACGGGAGCATCGAGTACTCGGCGGTGACCCAGCCGCCGGGGACGTTTTGCTCCTTCATCCAGCGCGGGACGGTTTCCTCGACGGTGACGGCGCAGATGACGCGGGTGTTGCCCCAGCCGACGAGGGTGGAACCCGCGGCGTGCGGGGCGATGTGGTTGTCGAAGCGCACGGGCCGCAACTGGTCCGCCGCCCGGCCGTCGGGGCGCGGACCGGTGCCGGCGGGCGGCGCGGCGGCCGCCGGGGCGGGACCGGGGAGGGAGGTTTCGGCGGTGGTGACCGGATCGTTTGCCACGCCGGCAGGCTAAACGGCCCGGGCGGACCGGGCAATCGTGGAGCGGGGCTCGCGGAGCGGGCGGATCAACGCCAGCCCTGCGCCTGCCACCAGGTCTCGAGTTCGTCCGCGCCGAAGTCGGCGAGCACGCGGCCATCGGCCTCGAGCACCGGCGCACGGGTCTGGCCGGAAAGCCGGACCATTTCGTTGTAGTGGCGCGGGTCGGCAAACACGTCCAGGCGCTCGTAGGGGAGACCGCGGGCCTGGAGCCAGTCTTCGGCCTCGCGGCACCAGGGACACCAGGTTTTGACGAAGAGGCGGATGCGTTGGGGTTTCATGCGCGCGGCGCAAGATGGTCCGGCCCGGACGCGCCGTCAAAGGCCCGCCGCGGGGCTCACGCCCGGGCGGCGGGGCGGATCGCTCGGTCCCGCCCGGCCCACGCTCACGGCTCGGTGAGCACCGTGTCCTCGTGCTCGTATGCCGGCGCGCAACAGCACAGGAGCCGCAACGGCTCGGGGCCGGTGTTCCAGAGCTTGTGCCGGCGTCCGGGCGGGATGGCGATGGCGTCGCCGGGCCGCACGTCGCGTTCCTCGCCCTCGATCCGCATCCGGCCCGTGCCGTGGGTGATGTAGTAAATCTCCTCGGCGCGGCGGTGGTAATGCTCGCGGGTGGCGCCGCCGACCGGCAACCGCGCCTCGGCCAGGCTCTGGTGCCGCAGGGCGGAGTTGCGCGGGGCGAGCAGCTCGCGGATTTCCGAGCCGTCCCGGGTGATGAAGGCCGGGACCTCGGCCAGGTTGTGGACGTCCATGTCGCGCACCCTGGCCCGGGCCACGGCGCGGTTCAAATCAAAAGGTTGACCGCGCATCCGCCCGGCCTAGCGTGCCGGTCATGCACCACTCACCCGGTTTCCTCAAGCTGGTGGAAGACGCCCGCACGCGCATCCGGGAGCTCAGCCCGGAAGAAGCGCGGGAGCGGTTGCGGCAAAACCCCCGGGCCGTGCTGCTGGACGTGCGCGAGGACCACGAATGGCAGGCCGGCCACGTGGTCGGGGCGGCGCACCTGGGCAAGGGTATCCTCGAGCGCGACCTCGAGCGGCTTTACCCGGACCCGGACACGGAGATCATCCTGTACTGCGGCGGCGGCTACCGCAGCGCGCTGTGTTGCGACGCGGCGCAAAAGCTGGGTTACCGGCGCGTGTACTCGCTCATCGGAGGCTACAAGGCCCTGGTGGCCGCGGGTTGGCCAGTGGAACCGGCCGCCCGGTAAACGGCCTGCGGTGGAACGGGCAACTTGCCCGTTCCGCCGGGTTACCAGCCCGGCGGCGTAGCGCAGGCTGGCAGCCTGCGGTATCGCCGATTGGTATTCGGCGAAGCGGCCGGCGCTGGCGGCTGGTTCGCGGGCTGCCCACCCGCGACACCGCCGATTGCCCATCGGCGCTACGGCAAAACATCGAGATGCGTCCCGGAAGGGTACCATTGCGCTGCTTCGGTAAGGTGCCGGTGCTTGAGATTCGGTATCGGTAGGGCGCCGCTGCGCCGGCGCCGTCCTCCCGGCCGCGTCGCAGCGCGGCCCTGCCAGGGATTCGTCCGGGGATGCGCCCGCGGGACCGCGGCAGCGCGGCCCAAACTGAGAGCCGCCCGGCCGCGCCCTGGTTCGTGCTTTTTCATGGCAGGAAATTGCGCTTCCTTGTATTCGCTTGCCGCCATCCATGCGGCCCACACTTTCGGCGCATCACCACGCCCCGGGATCGGTCCTGCCGACCCCCAGCCGGGGCGGCCGTTGCTTCGCGCGCGCGGTCTCGGCGTGGCTTGGCCTGGGTCTCGCCGGTGCGTTGGCTGCCGCCCCGTGGCAGACCGTACCCGGCGGGCGCTGGCGCGAATTCCCCGTGCCGGCGACCGGCCGGACCGGCTTCTCCCTCCTGCCGCCGGAAACCACCGGCGTGAGCTTCACCAACCACCTGGCCGAAACCACCTCCGCCCGCAATCGCATCCTCGAAAACGGCTCCGGCGTGGCCCTGGGCGACGTGGACGGCGACGGCTGGTGCGACCTGTACTTCTGCCGGCTGGAGGGCGACAACGTACTCTACCGCAACCTGGGCGGCTGGCGCTTCGAGGACGTCACCGCCCGCGCCGGCGTGGCCTGCCCGGACCAGTACAGCACCGGCGCGGCCTTTGCCGACGTGGACGGCGACGGTGACCTGGACCTGCTGGTCAACGCCCTGGGCGGAGGCACGCGCGCCTTCCGCAACGATGGCACCGGTCGGTTCGAGGAAATCACCGGCACACGGCTGGACCGCCGCTTGGGCGCCACCTCGCTGGCCCTGGCGGACATTGACGGGGACGGCGACCTGGACCTGTACGTGACCAACTACCGCACCACCACCTTCAAGGACCGACCGCCCGGGCTGGTCGTGGAAGCCCGCCAGGTGGGGGATCGCATCGTGGTCACCCCCGAGGACCGGTTCATCCCCCTGATGCCCCGGGCCGGCGGGGTCGAGGTGATGGAACGCGGCGATCGGGATTACCTGTACGTGAACGACGGCACCGGCCGCTTCGCACCCGTGGCCTGGAACACCGGTTCCTTCTTGGACACCGAAGGCCGGCCGCTGGCCCGCCCACCCACCGACTGGGGCCTGACCGTGCTCTTCCGCGACCTCAACGGCGACAGCACGCCGGACATCTGGGTCTGCAACGACTTCTTCTTCTGGCCGGACCGGGTGTGGTTCAACGAAGCCTCCGCCCGCTTCCGGGCCGCACCGCCCCATGCCTTCCGGTGCTGGAGCGTCTCGGCGATGGGCGGCGACGTGGCGGACCTCAACCGGGACGGGCACCCGGACGTGTTCATCGCGGACATGGTCAGCCGTACCCACGCCTGGCGGCACCGCCAACGCCCGCAAATGATGCAGGGCCTGCTCACCCAAGACCTGGAAAACCCGGCCAACGTCCCCGAGGTGGCCCGCAACACCCTCTACCTGGCCCGCGGCGACGGGACCTGGGCCGAAATCGCCCAGTTTGCCGGCGTGGATTTCACCGAGTGGTCCTGGGGCGCGGTCTTCCTGGACGCGGACCTGGACGGTTGGGAGGACCTGATCATCCCCACCGGCAACAACCACGACGTGCAGGACGCCGACGCCCTCCGCGCCCAGGACGAAATCCGCCGCCTGCCGGACACGCTGGAAAACCGCCTGCGCGGCTGGCGGCTATTCCCGCCCCTGGCCACGCCCCTGCTGGCCTACCGGAACAACCGCGACCTGACCTTCACGGACGTGACCGCCGCCTGGGGCTTCGGCGAACCGGGTCCCTGGCAGGGCCTGGCCCTGGCCGACCTCGACAACGACGGCGATCTCGACCTGGTGGTCAACCGCCTCAACGGCGCCGCCGGCCTCTTCCGCAACGACTCGCCCGCGCCGCGCCTGGCCGTCCGGCTGGCCGGCACGCCGCCCAACACCCGCGGCGTCGGCGCCCGCCTCACCGTCCAGGGCGGACCGGTCGCCCAGTCCCAGGAAATGATCGCCGGCGGCCGGTACGTTTCCGGCGATGATTTCCTGCGCGTCTTCGCCGCCGGCACCGCGACCAATCGCCTGCGGATCGAGGTCACCTGGCGCGACGGCACCCGCACGGTGGTGGAAGACGTCCGCCCCAACCGCCTGTACGAGGTCAGCCAGGCCGCCGCGCAAATCGTGCCCCCCACCCCGCCGCCGACGCCGCCGCGCTGGTTCGAGGACCTCACCGCACCGCTGGCCCACGTCCATGCGGACACGCCGGTCAATGACTTCGAGGTCCAACCCCTGTTGGCACGCAAGCGCAGCACCGGCGGCCCCGCCGCGGCCTGGTTCGACCTGGACTGCGACGGCTGGGACGACCTGATCCTGGGCGCGGGCCGCGACGGCGCACTGGCCGTGTACCGCAACGTGCCCGGCCCCGCCGGCCACCGCATCGCGCGGCGGCTGGTCGGCTCCGCCCCAACGCTGACGGGGTTCGACGCAGCGGCCGGCACGGCAGCGCTGCTGGCCTGG
>JBBIJZ010000040.1:0-34568 GCA_037445715.1 Verrucomicrobiales bacterium
CGTCCTCGCCTGGGAGGGCATCGTCCTCCTCTACGCCGTGATCGTGGCCGTGCCCGGGCTCACCGCCGTGACCACACCATTCGCCACCTGTGCGACGCTCGGCGCGGTCGATTGCCACTGCAGGCAGCGGCCGGTGATCGAGTCCGGGTGCCGCCGCAGTTCGCGCAACGTGCCGCAGGCCACGACCTGCCCGCCCCGGACGCCCGCGCCGGGGCCCAGGTCCAGAATCCAGTCCGCGCGGCGCATCGTGGCCTCGTCGTGCTCGACCACCACCAGCGAATTGCCGCGGGCGCGCAGCCGGGCCAGCGTGGCGAGCAGCCGCTCGTTGTCGCGGGCGTGCAGGCCGATGGTCGGCTCGTCCAGCACGTACAAGACCCCGCTGAGGTTCGAGCCCAGTTGCGCCGCCAGCCGGATGCGCTGGTTCTCGCCGCCGGAGAGGGTCGTCACCGCGCGGTGGAGCTGCAGGTAACCCAGGCCCACCTCGCGCAGGAAGCGCAGCCGCTCGCGAATCTCCGGCAGAATGTCCCGCGCGATCAGCGCCGCCCGGCCCGCGGGCTTCCAGTGCGCGAAGGCCGCCGCCGCCGCGTCCACCGAGAGCGCGCCCAGTTGATCAATCGTGAGGCCCTCCGCCGCCGCCGGGCCGGGCCGTCCGGGGCCGGCCGCCGGGCCAAACCCCGGCAACCGCACCGCCCGGGCCACGGGATTGAGCCGCGCCCCGCCACACTCCGGGCAGACCTCGCGCTCGCCTTCCTGCCAGCTCCACCAGGATTCCTCGATCGCGTCGGCCCGCGCCCCGCGGTCCACATCCTCGGGCAGGTAAAACAATTCGCCGAAGCCCCGGCAGCGCGGACACCAGCCGGCGGGCGAGTTGTAGCTGAAAAACTTCGGGTCCAGCGGCGCGAACGACCGGCCGCAGCCCGGGCAGGCGCGTTCGGTGGAATGCACGGTGAGCGTGCCGGCGGCGTCCAGCGCGAAGAGCGTGCCCCGGCCCAGTTCGAGCGTCTCGTCCACCAGCGCGCGCGGGTCGGCGGTGCGCCGCCCGGAGCGGTCCGTGGCCCCGTGGCGGTCCAGCACGCCGGTGAGCACTTCGAGGTGATGCTCGCGGAAGCGGTCCAGTTCCACCGGGGCGTCGGTCGGGTACAACCGGCCGTCGGCGCGCACCTGCGTGTAACCGTGCTGGCGGGCCCAGGCCACGACCTCCCGGTGGAAGCCCTTGCGCCCGCGCACCACCGGCGCCAGCAGGCGCAACGGCCCGCGCCGGCGCGCCTCGGCCCGCAGGCGCGCGCCCACCTGGTCGCGGGTCTGCGGGGCCACGGGCACCTGGCAGTCCGGGCAATACGGCACGCCCAGCCGGGCGAAGAGCAGGCGCACGAAGTGGTAAATCTCCGTGACCGTGGCCACGGTGCTCTTGCCGCCGCCGCGGGCGTTGCGTTGCTCGATGCTCACCGTGGGCGGCAGACCGGCGATGAGGTCCACGTCCGGCCGGGCCAGTTGCTCGACAAACTGCCGGGCGTACGTGTTCATCGAGTCCAGAAACCGCCGCTGGCCCTCGGCGAACAACAGGTCAAACGCCAGCGTGCTCTTGCCCGAGCCGCTGACGCCGGTGATGACGACGAACCGCCCCCGCGGGATGGTCACCGAGAGGTTCTGGAGGTTGTGCTCGCGCGCGCCGTGGACGGTGATTGCGTCGCCGGCCACGGGCGGGTCCGGGGCATGCCACATGGCCGCCAGTGTGTACCGGCGCGGGTGGCCGCGCCAGTGCCCGGCCGTGCGGACCCGCCCACCGGCGCCGCGCTTGGGACTTGCCACGCCACGCGCCGGGCCGTTAGCTCGGGCGCATGAAAGCCACGTGGCCCGCCCTGAGCCTCGGCGCCCTGCTGGCCGGGGCGTTTCCCGCCGCGGCCCTGACCCTGTTTGGTCCGGGAATCCCTCCCGCGCCCATTTTGGTCCAGCCCGACGCCACGGCCGCCGAGCGCAACGCCGCGCAGGAGCTGGCCCTGACCCTGCGGGAAATCTCCGGCCTCGAGTTCAAGGTGGAGCCTGCCGGCGAGTCTCTGCCCGCGCGGGCCATTCTCGTGGGGCCCGGTCCCGTGGCGGCGAAGCTGTTTGCCGAGGTGCCGTGGGATCAGCTCGGCCCGGAGGAGGTGGTCCTCCGGACCCGGGGCGAGTGCCTGCTGCTGGCGGGGGGCCGGCCGCGGGGGACGTTGTACGCGGTCAGTCAGTTTTTGCAGGAGCAGGGCGGGGTGCGTTGGTGGACGCCCTGGGCGGCGCGCGTGCCGAAGCGGGAGCGCCTGGTGGTGGAGGCGCTGGACGTGCGGTATCGGCCGGTCTTCGAGTCGCGGGACCCGTACTGGTATCCGGCGTTTGACGCGCGCTGGGCGGTGCGGAATTTCTCGAACAGCCAGTCGGCGAACATTCCCGAGGAGTGGGGCGGGGGCATCCGGTACAAGGGGTTTGTCCACACCTTCTACCCGCTGGTGCCGCCGGCGGAGCACTTCGCCCGGCACCCGGAGTGGTTCAGCGAGATCAAGGGCCAACGCACCCATGAGCGCGCCCAGCTTTGCCTGACCAACCCCGAGTTGCGCGCGCACGTGGTCGAGCGCGTGAAAGCCTGGCTGCGCGAGTCGCCCGACGCGCGCATCATCTCGGTCTCCCAAAACGACTGGTACGGCTACTGCGAGTGCGCCCGGTGCAGGGCGCTGGACGAGGCCGAGGGCAGCCACGCCGGGAGCCTGCTGGACTTCGTCAATTACGTGGCCGCGCAGATTGAAAAGGAGTTCCCCACCGTGGCGGTGGACACGCTGGCCTACCAGTACACCCGCCAGCCGCCGCGCACCCTCAAGCCGCGCCCCAACGTCATCGTCCGGCTCTGCTCGATCGAGTGCAACTTCCGCGAGCCGCTGGACGCGCCGGCCAATGCGAAATTCGCCGACGACATCCGCGGCTGGGCGAAAATCTGCGACCGGCTCTACATCTGGGATTACACCACCGACTTCGCGCACTACCTGCAGCCGCACCCGAACTGGTTCGTGTTGGGCCCCAATGTCCGCTTCTTCGCGGCGCACGGGGTCCGGGGTGTCTTCGAGCAGGGGGCCTATCAGAGCCACGGGGCGGAGTTCGCCGAACTGCGCGCCTGGGTGCTGGCCCGGTTGCTCTGGGACCCGCGCCGGGACGACCGCGCCCTGATCCGCGAGTTTCTCGAGGGCTACTACGGGGCGGCCGCGCCGTTTCTCGGGCGCTACCTCGAACTGATGCACGAGGCATCGGCCGGCTGGAACCTGACCTGTTTTTCCCGCACGGACACGCCGTTCCACCGCTTCGCCACGCTCAGCCGGGCCGAAGCGTTGTGGCGCGAGGCCGAGGCCGCGGTGGCCGGCGACGCCGAGGTGCTGGCCCGCGTGCAACGCGGTCGCCTCTGGCTGGGCTACGTCTGGCTCGCCTTGTGGGACAAACTCCGGCAGGAATGCGCCGCCGCGGGCGCCACCTGGCCGGTGGCCGGGTCGAAAGCCGAGTTCGCCTCGGGGTGGTTGAAGCTGGCCCAGGGCGACCCCGGACGGCCCTGGACCCGCGTCACCCTGGTCAACGAATCCGGCCTCACGCCGGAGAAATTCGTCGAGCGGGTCCTGGCGGCCCAACCGTAACGCGAGGTCGGGGGGCTTCGCCGTGAAAGGGAAAGACGTCTCCTGCGCCGCCCGTGCGTTGCCCGCCGGCGCCCTGACCGTGTTGGTGGCGCTCACGTTGGTCGCCACCGCCGCGGACCTGCCCAAGGTCCGAATCAGCCCGGAGGGCCGCGGCTTCGTCACCGGGGCGGGCCGGCCGTTCGTGCCGTTTGGCGTGAATTATTTCCGCCCCGGCACCGGCTGGGCGCCGCAGGTGTGGAAGCAGTTCGACCCGGAGGCCACGCGCCGGGACTTCGCCCGCTTGCGCGCGCTGGGCGCCAACTGCGTGCGGGTGTTTCTCTCCTTCGGCTCGTTTTACTCCGAGCCGGGCCGGCTGGACCCGGAGGGGCTCGAAAAACTCGACCGCTTCCTCGCGCTGGCGGAAGAGGCCGGCCTGTACGTGCACCCCACCGGTCCGGACCACTGGGAGGGCCTGCCCGCGTGGGCCCGCGGCGACCGGCTCGCCGAGGAGCCGGTGCTCCGGGCGTTGGAGGACTTCTGGCGCCTGCTCGCGGCGCGTTACCGCGGGCGCCCGGTCCTTTTCGCCTACGACCTGTTGAACGAGCCGGAGGTGCGCTGGGACACCCCGGCCATGCGCGGGCGGTGGACCGCGTGGTTGAAGGCGCGCTACGGCGACGCCGCCGCCGTGCGCGCCGCCTGGGGCACCCCCGACCGACCGGCGGACCTGACGGACGTACCCGTGCCGGCGCGGGAGGCGCCGCCGGGGCGGGAATTGCTGGACTTCCAACATTGCCGCGAGGCGGTGGCAGTGGAATGGACGCGGCGGCAGGTGGCCGCGATCAAGGCGGCGGATCCCGAGGCGCTGGTCACCGTGGGCCTGATCCAGTGGTCGGTGCCCGTCGGCCTCGCCGGGGCGTGGCACTACTCGGGTTTCCGGCCGGCGCAGCAGGCGCCGCTGCTCGATTTCCTCGAGGTGCATTTTTACCCGTTGGCCTCGGGGTTTTACGAATATCGCGACGCCGAGGATGAGCTGCGGAACCTGGCCTACCTGCACGCCGTGGCGCGCGAGGTGGCGCGTCCGGGCAAGCCGGTGGTGCTCGCGGAATTTGGCTGGTACGGCGGCGGCCGGCCGCGGCTCAACCAGGGGCGGCACCCCTTCGCCAGCGAGGCGCAGCAGGCGCGCTGGGGTCGGCTGGTGATCGAGCGCACCGCCGGGTTGGCGTGCGGCTGGTTGAACTGGGGCCTGTACGATCACCCCGAAGCCCGCGACGTGACCGAGCTGACCGGCCTGCTGACCACGGAGGGTCGCGAAAAGGCGTGGGCGCGCGAGTTTCGTGCGCTGGCGGCGCGGTGGGCGGAGGGCGTGCCCGCCGCGCCCGTGCCGGCGGACGCCCCCGTGCCGGAGTGGGACCGGTTGATCACCGACGCCGCGGCGCGGGAGGCTTTCCGCGAGCGTGCGCTCGAGTGGTACCGCCGGACCGGCCGCTAAACACCGGGACCTGGGGCCTCCGCGGGAGGTCCGACGCGGCGCCGGTCCGCGCGGCAAAGCGCGATTTTTCGGCCATTTTCTCCTTGCGCGAAGGGGGTCACCTGCTAGAAACGCCCGCGACGTCCGTTCGTTTCAACCTCAACGCAAACTCAAAATCGTATGGCCAAAGCGCTCTCCAAATCACAAATCGCCGCGGCGCTCGCCGAGAAGGTGGGCATCACCAAAAAACAGGCCGTGCTGGCCCTGGATACCCTGGCCGAAATGTCCTACAAGAACGCCAAAAACGGCTTCACGTTCCCCGGGGTGGGCAAGCTGGTGCTGGTGAACCGCAAGGCCCGGATGGGCCGCAACCCCAAGACGGGCGAGCCGATCAAAATTCCGGCCCGGAAGGCGGTGAAGTTCCGTGTGTCCAAGGCGGCCAAAGTGGCCATTCTGGGCGGCTAACTCTGCTGGTTTCTCCGCGAAGGCACTCCGGCTGGCGCCGGGGTGCCTTTTCCGTTTGGAATGAAGATTGCCGTGGTGGGCTGTGGTGCCGTGGGCAGTTACTACGGCGCCCGGTTGTGGCAGGCAGGGGCGCAGGTGCACCTCCTCCTCCGCTCCGATTACGAGGTTGTGTGCCGTCACGGCGTCCGCGTGCAGAGCGTGGCGGGGGATTTTCAGGCGCGCCCGCGCCCGGCTCGCGACCCGCGCGAAATCGGGCCCTGTGACGTGGTGCTGGTGGCGCTCAAAACCACGGCCAACGACCAGTTCGCCCGCCTGTTGCCCCCGCTGGTGGGACCGGAAACCCGCGTGATCACGCTCCAGAACGGCCTGGGCAACGAGGAAAGCCTGGCCACGCGGTTCGGCCCGGACGCCGTGGGGGGCGGGCTGTGTTTCGTCTGCCTCAACCGCATCGCGCCGGGGGTGATCCGCCACCTGGCGCACGGCCTGGTGGTGCTGGGCAATTACCGTCGCCCGGCGGACGCGCGCCTGCGGCAGTTGGCGGGCCTGCTCGAATCGGCCGGTGTGCCGGCGCGCGTGAGCGATGACCTGGAGCGGGCGCGTTGGGAAAAGCTGGTGTGGAACGTGCCGTTCAACGGCCTGGGCGTGGCCGGTGTGGTGGGTTATGAGGCGTTTCTGGCCGGCCGGGTTCCGCCCGGCGTGGACCGCCAACGCACCTTGCCAACCGATGTGTTGCTGGCGGACCCGCAGTGGCTGGTGGTGGTTCGGGAATTGATGGGCGAGGTCATCCACGCGGCCCGCGCCCATGGCAAGGACCTCGCCGAGGGATTGATCGAGCACAATCTCGAACGCACCCGGTGCATGGGCGCCTACAAGGCCTCGACACTGCTGGACTTCGAACTGGGGCGCCCGCTCGAACGGGAAAGCCTGTTTGAAGAACCGCGCCGTCGCGCCCGGGCCCGGGGGGTTGCCACGCCGCGCTTGGACACACTCTGTGCGGTGCTGCGCGCGCTGGACCCGGCCGGAACACAAACCCCCCCGGGCCCAAGTTGACCCGGCGGGAGTGAGTTCAGGGCGCGGGCGGTTTCGGGCCATCCGCCCCCGGCTGCGGGACCGAGCCGGGAAGACCTTGGGGCGGTACGGTGGGAGGTCCCGAGGGCGCCCCGGGTGGGGCATCCTGCGGAAGGCCGGGCGGCGGACCGGGCGGCGGCCCAAACTCGCCGGACGCGCCGGGTCCCCGGCGACGAGGTCCCTGGCCTTCGGGCCAACGCCCGGGCGGGCGTTCGCCCCAGGGACGGTTGAGGCGGCGTTTGTGCAATTCCTCGGCCTTGGCGCGCTGCTCGGGGGTCAGTTCGGCGTCCACGGCGGCCTTGAGGCGCTCCATTTCCGCTTTGAGTTTTGCCCCGAACGGCTCCCACAGCTCCCGGGTGCGCTGCTGGCTTTCCTTGATGAGTTTGTCAATGCGCTCGCGTTGCTCGGGCGAGAGCCCCAGGGCGTCCCCCATGTGCCGCAGGAAATCCATGCGCTGTCCCACCCACGGCGGCGGCGGACCTTCCGCGGACCGCACCCGGGCGGGTGCGGTGTAGTTCTGGTAGAGCCGCATGGCCACGCCGCCGGAGACAACCCCCGCGCCGAAGATCACCACCGCCGCGCCCACGACTTTCCAGGGAACGCCCATCTCAGTCGGCCGGTTCGGTCAACACGGCGTACACCGTGGTTTCCAGGCCTTCGCCCAAGGTCAGGGGGGTCCCCTGCAATGCCCCGCTCAGGGCGGCCAAACCCACCAGCACCACCGTCAAGCCCAGGCAGGGCGCGGCCGCCCGCCAGAGCAGGCGGGACCAGACCGTCCACAGGTCGGCCGATTCCTGGGCGACCCGGGCCAGCCGCGCCATGATGCGTTGCTCGAAGGCGTACGGCACCGCCTCCGAGGGCCGGTCCAGCCGGGCGGCGGCGAGCAATTTTTCTTGGAGTTTGGCCAGGTTCATAGCGCCTACCTCACGGGGCAGACGACCGGCGGTGCGGGCCGGTTACAGGTACTGCTCCCGCTTCAATTTCTGGAGACATTTTCGCATCTCCGCCCGCGCCCGAAAAGCCCGGACTTTGACCAGGGAGACCGACCAGCCGGTCAGGGCGGCGATTTCCTTGACCGGGCGTTCTTCGATCTCGAGCAGGGTGATCACCAGCCGGGCCTTGGGCGAGAGCATGTCCAGCAACCGCTGCACCAGGGCGCGCGCCGCCGCGGCGTCTTCCGGGGCCTGGTCGGGGTCCTGCACAAAACGCTCCAACCAGTCCTGCTCCGGTTCGGACAGCTCGGAGAAGGCGTGCTCGCGATTGCGCTGGTGGACGCGCAAGAAGTCGTAGCAGGTCCGCACCGCCAGGCGCATGAGCCAGTGCTCGAAGGGGGCCTCGCCCCGGAAGGTGTCCAGCTTCTGGTACGCCTTGATGAACACCTCCTGCACGATGTCCTCGACCTCGCTCTCGCGGCGGGCGTAACGGCGGGCGGTGGCAAAGATGCGGGGCTGGTACTTGCGTACCAAGGCCTCGAAGCTTGCGGTGTCGCCACGGCGCACCGCGGCCACCAGCTCCTCGTCGTTGCGTTCCACAAGCCCGCAATTTGCCCGCACGGCCCGGACGACAAAAGGGGAAAGCCACCACCCAACTCCGGCGATGGCTTTCCCCCCGTAACCCCAACCTGCCGAAAGCAGCCGACTTCCGCCGCACGGGCGCGGCGAACCCAACTGCAGGTGCCCAGACGAACACGGGCGACGGAGGGTTACAGGCGCGGCCAACGGTCCCGGATTGGCCTCCAACCCGGGCCGGACAGGGAGGGACGATTGGCTGGATGGCCCGGCCGGAACGAAGCCGTTTTCCAGAGGAGGACGAGTCAGTGTCCGAGCCAGCGGGCTACCCGCTTACCGGGTCGGGACGGAACGGGCGTACTTTGCGGCGCGTTGTGGTGGTGCGGGGACCGGCGGGCCTGAATTCGGCGGCCCGTTACAGCGGACCTCGGCCGACCTGTCCGTGCCCCCAACTCTCCGGAGCGTTCTGGCTTCGGCCGGGAGATGGTGCGCTCAAACGTCGCAGAGGTGCACCGCCTGCCGCAGCGAGGTCAGGGGGTCCCGCTTGGGAATGAATTCCTGGGCCACGAATCCCTTGAAACCCGTCTCCACGATCGCCCGCATGATGGCCGGGTAATTCAGTTCCTGGGTCTCGTCAATCTCGTTGCGCCCCGGCACCCCGCCGGTGTGGTAATGCGCGATGTACGGGGCCGCGGCCTCGATGCCCTTGTCCTTGTCGCCCCGGATGGTGCGGATGACATCGCCCTCCATGATCTGCATGTGGTAGATGTCGTACAGGAGCTTGAAGTGCTCGGAGCCCACCCGCTTGCACAACTCGATCCCCCAGGCGGTGTGGTCGCACATGTAGTCGCGGTGGTCAATTTTGCTGTTGAGCAACTCCATGACCGCCACCACGCCGTGCTTTTCGCACACGGGCATGAGGCGCTTGAGGCCCCGGGCGCAATGCTCCAGGCCCTCCTCGTCGGACATGCCCCGGCGGTCACCCGAGAAGCAGATGATGTTCTGGAACCCGGCCGCGGCCACTTTCGGGGCGGTCTCCTCGAAAAACTTCAGGATTTTGTCGTGGTTCTCGACCCGGTTCAGGCCGTGGGAAATCCCGCCCGGCACCCCGCTGACCATCGCGCAAACCAGGTCGTATTTTTTGAGCGTCGGGAAGTCGTCCACGGTCAGCAGCTCGACCGAGCGCAGACCGATTTCCTTTGCCGCCCGGCAGAACTCCTCCAGCGGGATTTTGCCGTAGCACCACTTGCAGACCGAGTGGTTGATGCGGCCCTTGAGCGGGCCGGTGGCGGTTTGGGCCGCCTCCAACCGCTCGGCCAGGGTGGCGGCGGTGAGGGTCACGGCGGATGCGGTCGCGGTCTTGAGGGCGGTGCGACGGGAAACGGGAGTTTTCATGGGTAACGCGTTTTTTGAAAAGGTCCGGTGCCGGGCGCGGCAAGTCAATCCCCGCGCGCGCCGGCCGCCGGGAGCTCGAGTGCCCCGCCGGTCCGGGGTGCGGCACGGGCTGGTCATTTCCCGGCACGGCGCGGGTCACCGGGCCGCCGGTGGTTTCGGCGCCTCCGGTGTTCCGGTTCCCGGCGCGCTCGACAAGGTGCCCGCCGCGGCGGCGCGGAAATCGCTCAACAGCCGGTCCCGCGCATACACCGTCCACAAGGCATCGGAAATGAAGCCGATCAAGGCCCACAAAAACAGCGGCTCCCAGGGCCCCGCAAATCGCACCGTGGGCAACACGAGAAGCAGGATCAACCACGGCACCACCAGCACCCGGACGGCCGCGCTGCCGGCGGCGTGGTGATAACGCCGGGCGGCCAGGGCGCGCCAACTGGCCAGCCAGACCAGGGTGCAGGCGTCCGCCCACAGGGCTGCCGTTGCCCCCACGGCAAGGGCCATCAGCCAGGCCAGGTTTTCGCGATCCCAATCTGTCTCTGCAGCCAGGAGGGGAAAGCTCACGGTCAAAAGTCCGGTGATCAGCAGGGTGGGGCCAAATATTCGGCGCCAGGCCAGGAACTGCGCCTTGATGACATCCTGCACGGTCAACGGCGTGCTCAGGAGCAGCTCGAAGGCGCCCTGGGTTCGGTGACTGAGCAGCGCGGCGGCGGCTTCCCCGGCCACCCAGAATTTCAACAACACATGCAGGGCCGGGACGAGCACCAAAGCCAACTCCCACGGCGGTTTACTTTCCCCCTCCAACCACCAGGCCAGGCCGAAGAACGCCGCCACCAGCCCCAGCAACATCAGCGGGAAGTACGGCTTCCACCGTTGCCGGGCGATGAGCCAGAAAAACGGGTTCTGCTCCAGCAGGTGCCGCCGCCGCTCGACTCGCACCGCCGGGCGGCCCAGGCTCAGGTCGCGCCACCAGGTTTGCCAGCGGCGTCGCGCGCGGCCGGCGGGGCGTTCGTGCCAGGCGCGGGCGGTTTGCCACGCCGCCCCGGCCAGAAACAGCCAGCCCTGAAGGTGCGTGAACAGCAGGGCCCGGCCGGCGGAAACGCTGCCGCCGGCCGCGCCTCCCAGCGCAGTGAGCGGGGAAAGTTCGGTGATCAGGCCCGTCCACCAATCCGGCCATTCAAGATGCCGGGCCAGGGCACTCAGCAGGGGCAGTCCCAGCCCGTAGAGAAGCGCCAGACCAGTGGCGAGGTTTTTCGCCCGGCGGGCGTCGCTCGAGGCGCAGGAGACGCCCAGGCCGAGGCAGACGGCGAAGAACAGGGTGTTGGCGAGCGCGAGCATGCTCCACCAGAACCGACCCGCGGTCACGCCACCGGCGAGCAACGGCAGCGCCAGCACGGGCATCGCGGCCAGCAGGGCGTAAAAGGCGTGCAGGGCGTGCGCCGCCAGTTTGCCCAGCACCACGTCCCGGCCGTTCAGGTGGCTGAGGAACAAAAACCCCAGCGTGCCCTCGCGGCGTTCCCGGCTGATGGCGTCCGCGGTCAACGTCACCCCGGCCAGGAGGCCGGCCCAGTTGGCCAAGTGAACCAACAGCTCGAACACCTCTCCGCCGCCCCGCCCGAGGGCGAGTGTGCGGACCCAAAAGCCCGTGTACGAGAGCCCCACCACCGCCAAAGCCGCCGATCCCATCCGCAGGTAGTACGTGCGCGGTTGGCGGGCGGCGACGCGCAGTTCGCGTTGGACCACGGGGAAAGCGTTCATCGCGGGCCGCCTTTCATGAGCCGACCCACCGTCCCCCGCGCCACCAGGCGCGCCGGCGGGTGTACCGGGCGGCCGCGGCCTCGCGGAAGCGCCGGGTCATTTGCCGCCGCGCCCAGGCCAGCCAGAACAGGTCGTTGGCCAACCCCAGCCCAAACCAGGCCCCCAGATAATGCCACTCCTCCAAGGGCGAGGCCGGCGACCAGACGCGCCAAAAATCCAGCAGGGCCAGCAGGGTGAGGCCGCCCAGATAGGCCAGCCAGGGCAGGACGCAGACGTAAATCAACAGGTGGGCCACCGCCTGGTTGGGATGCCGTGCGGTCACGGCCACCCAGGGGCCCAGTTGCCAGAGCACCACCGCGTCCAGCACCAGCAGGCTCATCCGGGCCAGGTACATGCCGGAGGTGGGCTCGCCGCGGGTGAAGCCGGCCTCCAGGCTGAGCGACCAAAACCAGACATCCGCCGCCAGCACGACGAGCACCGGCCCCAGGAACTGCCGTTGCAAGGCGTGGCGCAGGCCGGCGGACAGCTCCCGCAGCGTGAGCGGGGCGGTCAAGAGCAGTTCCAGCGCACCGCTGCGCTTGTCCTCCGCCAGCCGCACCACCGCCACCGCCGCGATCCAGAGCTTGAGCACGCCGTACAGTCCCTGCGAGAAAGTCGTCAACCAGCTCGGGTCCTGCCAGTCGTCGGGAAACTCGAGGCGAACCCACAGAAAAAACAACGCGGCGAGGCCCAAAAACCACCAGACCAGCCGCGGGCCGACCCGGTCGCGGGCCAGCAGCCAGTAATAGGGATTGACGGCCAGCAGCCGGGCGCGATGAGCCGCCCGCACGGGCCCCGTGCCGTACTTGTACCGTTGCCAGGCCGCCAGCCAGCGCATCCGCCAGTGGCCGGCGGGCCGGTCCCGCCAGACCCGCGCGACCACCCGGCTGCTCACCAGCAGGGCCAGTACGCCCAGGAGGAACTGGGCCGCCAACGACGGCCAAAACAGCGCGACAAACGGCCCGAACGAGGCCGGCGGTATCGCCGTGCGGGGCAGGACGGCGATGATCATCGGCAGGACGGGGCTGGGCGCCATCCAGAGAAAATTGGGCGCGTTGTTGAATCCTTCCCGGACCGCCGCCAGCCACATCAAACCGGGCGGCACCAGGAACAAGCCGAGCAGGACCAGGATGCTGACCAGTTGGGCGTGACGACCGTTTTCAAACCCGATCGAGACCCAGCAGCCCAGCGCCAGCGAGACAAACAGGGTGTTGATCAACACCAGCACCGTCAGCCCAAACTGCTGCCCGCTCACCCCGCCCAGCAGCAGGCACAGGCCGAGGATGGGCACCGCGCCCAGCAGGGCATAGGCGGCTTCGAGGGAGGCGGCGACCAGCTTGCCCAGCACGATGTCGTAGCTCTTGAGATCGGTCAGGAACAACAGGCCCAGCGTGCCCTCCCGGCGCTCCTCGCTGATGATGTCCGCCGTCAGGCGCGGGCCGGCCATCAGGCAAAACAAGAACTCCAGCCACGCCAGCGTTACGAACAGGAGCAGCCCCAGATCGGAAGGCGCCCCGCCACTGGCGCTCAGGAGCTGGTGCACCAGGGCGGCGACCGCCAGCGCCACGGCCGCCGCAATGAACCGCGCCCAGTACGTACCCGGCCGCCGGGCAGCCACCCGCAGCTCCCGCGCGACCACGGGCAGGAAGGTCATGCACGAGAGGCTGGACGGCCGCGTGGTTTTTTTCAACCATCCCGGCCCGGACCCGCCCCGGGCCAGGGGGCGGGTCTTTGCGCACCCGCCGGGTCCGCGGGGCTCCCGCCGGCCCGGCCCGAGGAATGCCAGTTGCAGGAAACCGGCCAGACCGCTATTACTCTGGAAATTTTGGCCACGGGCCGACCACCAAAGCCGAAAACACGATGACCGCGATGCAACCGACACCGCCGCCCCCTGGCACGGGCGCCACGCCCCGGCTGGGGCCGCCGCCCAAACAGGGCTTGTACGATCCCTGGTTCGAACACGACGCCTGCGGGGTGGGCTTTGTGGTGAACATCAAGGGCCGCAAATCCCACGAGATCGTCCGGCAGGGCCTCCAGGTCCTGCTCAATCTCACCCACCGCGGCGCCTGCGGCGCGGAGGCCAACACCGGCGACGGCGCGGGCATTCTGCTGCAGATGCCGGACAAGTTCCTGCGCAAGGCGGCCCGCCAGGTGGGCATCCAACTGCCCCCCTTCGGACAGTACGGCGTGGGCATGATCTTCCTGCCGCCGGACCCCCTCCAGCGCCGCAACTGCGAACGGCTCTTCGAGGTCATCGCCGCCGAGGAGGGCCAGGAAGTGCTGGGCTGGCGCACCGTGCCCACGGACAACTCGATGCTCGGGGAGACCGCCCGGGCCAGCGAGCCGTACATGCGCCAAGTGTTTTTGCGCCGCAGTCCCGACCTGGCGGACGACATGGCCTTCGAGCGCAAGCTCTACGTCATCCGCAAGCGGGCGGTGACCGAGATTCGCAACTCCGGCCTCCAGGGCAGCCATTACTGGTACAGCGCGAGCCTGTCCTACAAGACCATCGTGTACAAGGGCATGCTCATGCCCGACCAGTTGCCCCGGTACTACGCCGACCTGGTGGACCCGGACCTGGAAAGCGCCCTGGCGCTGGTGCACTCCCGGTTCAGCACCAACACCTTCCCCAGTTGGGAGCGCGGCCACCCATACCGCTACGTGGCCCACAACGGCGAGATCAACACCCTGCGCGGCAACATCAACTGGATGCACGCCCGCCAGGCCATGTTCCAGTCCGAACTCTTCGGCGAGGACATCAAGGCCATCCTGCCCATCATCAACACCAACGGCAGCGACTCGGCCATGTTCGACAACTGCCTGGAACTGCTCGTGCTGGCCGGGCGCTCCCTGCCCCACGCCATCATGATGATGATCCCGGAGCCGTGGCAGAACCACGAGTCCATGGACGACGCCAAAAAGGCGTTCTACGAGTACCACGCCTGCCTCATGGAACCGTGGGACGGCCCGGCCTCGATCGCGTTCACCGACGGCATCCGCATCGGCGCCGTGCTGGATCGCAACGGCCTGCGGCCCTCGCGCTATTACGTGACCCGGGACGACCTGGTCATCATGGCCTCGGAAGTGGGGGTGCTGGACATCCCGCCCGACCGGGTGCTTCAAAAGGGGCGCCTCCAACCCGGCCGCATGTTCCTGGTGGACACCGAGGAGGGGCGCATCGTCGCGGACGAGGAGATCAAGCGGAGCATCGTCACCGCGCACCCCTACCGGGAATGGCTCAACCGCCACATGATCGAGCTGAGCCACCTGCCCGAGCCCACCGCCGTGCCCGAGCCGGACCACCGCACCGTGCTCCAGCGCCAGATCGCCTTCGGCTACACCTTCGAGGACCTGCGGCTGCTCATGCTCCCGATGGCCCGCGACGGCGTCGAGGCCGTGGGCTCGATGGGCAACGACACCCCGCTGGCGGCGCTCTCCGAGCGCCCGCGCCTGCTCTACGACTACTTCAAGCAGCTCTTCGCCCAGGTCACCAACCCGCCCATTGACTGCATCCGCGAGGAAATTGTCACCGCCTCGGACACCAACCTGGGCGCCGAGGGCGACCTGCTCAACCCCCGGCCCGAGCACTGCCGGCGCATCCACCTCAAAAACCCCATCCTCACCAACGAGGAGCTGGCCAAAATCCGGCAGGTCAACCAGGTGGGCTTCAAACCGTTCACCCTGCCCATCCTGTTCAATCCCCGCGAGGGCGGGGTGGGCCTGGAGCGCGCCATGCACGCCCTCTACGCCCGCGCCGACAAGGCCATCGCCGAGGGCGTCAACATCCTCATCCTCTCCGACCGCGGGGTGGACGCGGACAACGCGCCCATCCCGGCCCTCCTGGCCATTTCCGGTCTTCACCACCACCTGATCCGCGCCGGCACCCGCACGCGCGTGAGCCTGGTGCTCGAATCGGGCGAACCGCGCGAGGTGCACCACTTCGCCCTGCTCATCGGTTACGGGTGCAGCGCCATCAACCCCTATCTGGCCTTCGAAACCCTCGATGACCTCATCCGCCAGGGGCTGCTCCGCGACATGGACCACAAAACGGCGTGCAAAAACTACGCCAGGGCCGCCGTCAAGGGCGTCGTCAAGGTCTGCTCGAAGATGGGCATCTCGACCATCCAGAGCTACCGCGGCGCGCAGATTTTCGAGGCCGTGGGGCTTCATCACCGCGTGGTGGACAAGTACTTCACCTGGACCCCCTCGCGCATCGAAGGGGTGGACCTGGACGTGATCGCCGAGGAAGTCCTCCAGCGCCACCGCCGCGCCTACGCCGAGCGTTCGGGCAACGGCGCCGTGCTCGACCCCGGCGGCCAGTACCAGTGGCGCCAGGACGGCGAGTTCCACCTGTTCAACCCGGACACCATCCACCTGCTCCACAAGGCCGTGCGCACCGGCAGCTACGAGGTGTACCAGAAGTACGCCGAGGCGGTGAACGACCGCGCGCGCGCCCTGTGCACCCTGCGCAGCCTGCTGGACTTCAAGCCGCGCACCCCGGTGCCCCTCGAGGAGGTCGAGCCGGTCGAGTCCATCATGCGCCGGTTCAAGACCGGCGCCATGAGCTACGGCTCCATCAGCCAGGAAGCCCACGAGACCCTCGCCATCGCCATGAACCGCATCGGCGGCAAGAGCAACACCGGCGAGGGCGGCGAAGACCCCGCGCGCTACACCTGGACCAACGAACGGGGCGACTCGAAAAACTCCGCCATCAAACAGGTTGCCTCCGGCCGCTTCGGCGTCACCAGCTACTACCTGATCAACGCCCGGGAGCTGCAGATCAAAATGGCCCAGGGCGCCAAGCCCGGTGAGGGCGGCCAGTTGCCCGGCGGCAAGGTCTATCCCTGGATCGCCAAGGTCCGCCACTCGACCCCCGGCGTGGGCCTGATCTCGCCCCCGCCCCACCACGACATCTACTCGATCGAGGACCTGGCCGAACTCATTCACGACCTCAAAAACGCCAACGAACACGCCCGCATCAGCGTCAAGCTCGTCGCCGAAGTGGGGGTGGGCACCGTGGCCGCAGGCGTGGCCAAGGCCCACGCCGATGTCGTGCTCATCAGCGGGCACGACGGCGGCACCGGCGCCTCCCCGCTCACCAGCATCAAACACGCGGGCCTGCCCTGGGAACTGGGCCTGGCGGAGACCCACCAGACCCTGGTCCTGAACAACCTCCGCAGCCGCATCACGGTCGAGACCGACGGCCAGTTGAAGACCGGCCGCGACGTCATCGTCGCCGCCCTGCTCGGCGCCGAGGAGTACGGGTTCGCCACCGCGCCGCTGGTCTCGATGGGCTGCATCATGATGCGCGTCTGCCACCTGAACACCTGCCCGGTGGGCGTGGCCACCCAGGACCCCCGCCTGCGCCAGAACTTCACCGGCAAACCCGAGCACGTCGTCAACTTCATGCGCTTCATCGCCCAGGACGTGCGCGAGGGGATGGCCCGCCTGGGCTTCCGCACGCTCAACGAAATGATTGGCCGCACCGACGTGCTCGAACCGCGCCGCGCCGTGGACCACTGGAAGGCCCGCGGCATTGACCTGACCGACCTGCTCTACCAGCCCGAAGTGCCGCCCACGGTGGGCCGCTACTGCCAGCAGCCCCAGGACCACGGCCTGGAAAAGTCCCTGGACAAAACCTGCCTGCTCGAACTGTGCCGGCCGGCGCTCGAACGCGGCGAACGGGTCCGCGCCACCCTGCCCATCCGCAACATCCACCGCGTGGTGGGCACCCTCACCGGCAGCGAACTCACCCGGCGCTACGGCCCGGAGGGCCTGCCGGAAGACACCATCCGCCTGCACTTCCAGGGGTCGGCCGGCCAGAGCTTCGGCGCGTTCCTCCCGCGCGGCATGACCCTCATCCTCGAGGGGGACGCCAACGACTACCTGGGCAAGGGCCTCTCCGGCGGCAAGATCATCGTGTACCCGCCGGCCGGGGCGACCTTCGTGCCGGAGCAAAACATCATCATCGGCAACGTGGCCTTCTACGGCGCCACCAGCGGCGAGGCCTACATCCGCGGCATGGCTGGGGAGCGCTTCTGCGTGCGCAACAGCGGCGTCCACGCCGTGGTCGAGGCCGTGGGTGACCACGGCTGCGAGTACATGACCGGTGGCCGCGTGGTGGTGCTCGGGCCCACCGGACGCAACTTCGCCGCCGGCATGTCCGGGGGCATCGCCTACGTGTTGGACGAGACCGGCGATTTCCCCCGCCGCTGCAACCTGCAAATGGTGGGGCTGGAGCCGTTGAACGACCCCGAGGAGATCGAACTGGTGCGCGACCTCATCCAGCGCCACGCCGAATACACGCGCAGCGAGCGCGCCCTCAAGATCCTCGTCCTGTGGGAGGAGTACCGGCCCCGGTTTGTCAAGGTCCTCCCCAAGGATTACCGCCGCATGTTGCAGGCCTTCAAACGCGTGGCCGACTCCGGCCTCAGTGGCGACGCCGCCTGGATGGCGGCCTTCGAGGAAAACGCCCGCGACCTCGCCCGCGTGGGCGGCGGCTGAACCCCGAACTCCCGCTCCCGATTTGCCAACGACCGTTACCATCCTCATGGGCAAGCCCACCGGATTTCTCGATTACGCCCGCGAGCTCCCGCTGGACCGTGCGGCCCTCGAACGCATCAAGGACTGGAACGAGTTCCACCTACACCCTGCCGAGGCCCGGCTGCGCGAGCAGGCCGCCCGGTGCATGGACTGCGGCACGCCGTTCTGCCACACCGGCAAAATCCTCAACGGGATGACCTCCGGTTGCCCCATCAACAACCTCATCCCCGAGTGGAACGACCTGGTGTACCGCGGCCTCTGGCTGGAGGCCCTCGAGCGACTCCACAAGACCAACAACTTCCCCGAGTTCACCGGCCGCGTTTGCCCCGCCCCCTGCGAGGGCTCCTGCAACGCCGGCCTGGTCACCGCCCCGGTCACCATCAAGGAAATCGAGTGCGCCATCATTGACCGCGGCTGGGACGAGGGCTGGGTCCAACCCCGCCCCCCCGCCGTGCGCACCGACAAATCCGTCGCCATCGTCGGCTCCGGCCCCGCCGGCCTGGCCGCCGCCGCCCAGCTCAACCGCGTCGGCCACACGGTCACCGTCTTCGAACGCGCCGACCGCCCCGGCGGCCTGCTCATGTACGGCATCCCGAACATGAAGCTGGACAAGCGCCTGGTGCAACGGCGCGTGGACCTGCTGGCCGCCGAGGGCGTCCGCTTTGTGACCCACACCGAGGTGGGCGTGAACTACGACCCCCGCCGGCTCCGCGCCAACTTCGACGCCGTCATCCTGTGCACCGGCGCCACCCGGCCCCGCGACCTGCCGGTCGAGGGCCGCGACCTGCGCGGCATCCATTTCGCGATGGACTACCTCACCGCGAACACCCGCCGACTGCTCGACGGCCGGGCCAACGGCGCGTTCATTGACGCCGCCGGCAAGGACGTCGTCGTGGTGGGCGGCGGCGACACCGGCACGGACTGCTGCGGCACGGCCCTGCGCCAGGGCTGCCGCAGCCTGGTCCAGTTGGAAATCCTGCCCCGCCCGCCCCTGGAGCGCGCCCCCGACAACCCCTGGCCCGAGTGGCCCAAGATTTACCGCGTGGACTACGGCCAGGAAGAGGCCGCCGCGGTCTTCGGCGGCGACCCCCGCGTGTACCTCACCACGGTCAAAAAGTTCCTCGGCGACGCCCGGGGCCACGTGGCCGGGGTGCGCACCGTGCAGGTGACCTGGGAAAAGGACGCCCAGGGCCGGTACCTGCCCCGCGAAGTGCCCGGCACGGAAAAAGAACGGCCCGCCCAACTGGTCCTGCTGGCGATGGGCTTCCTCGGGCCCGAGCCGACCTTGCTCGATCAACTGGGCCTGGAACGCGACGCCCGCTCGAACATCAAGGCCGAGCACGGCCGCTTCCACACCAACCTCCCCGGCGTGTTTGCCGCCGGCGATTGCCGCCGCGGGCAGAGCCTGGTCGTCTGGGCCATCCACGAAGGCCGCGGCGCGGCGCGCGAGTGCGACCGCTACCTGATGGGCGACACCGTACTGCCCTGAGGGGGGATGCGGGCCGTCCGGTCCGCTCCGACGGTAAAGATGCCCGCCGCGACCGCCCCGTAGCGGCCGCCCTCCCGGGCTGCCGTAGTGGCCGTCGTCCAGCAGCCCGCCGCAGCTGGACCTTCGTCCGTTGGGCCAAAAACGGGGGTGAAATACGCGGGCTTAACGGAGGGCCGGGCGGGAGTTGTCCCGCGGTCTTCCGCGGGGTCAGTGCGCCGGGGCCGGCGCCGGCCGGGCGGGCGCTTCCGCGCGCAGACTCGCCCAGTACCGCGGCGGCAGGGAACCCAGGCCGATGAGCAGGAGCTGGCTGGCCACAAACGTCATCAGCCAGAAAAACGCGGCGTCCATGAACCCGTACGAGTGCAGGCCCACCCCCAGCATGTTCACGCCGAACCAGGAGAAGCTGGTGACGATGTTGCCGAAGATGGCCAGGTTCATCAGCCCCCGTTCGCCCACCAACCCGCCCCAGCGCGCGTGCAGGATGAGCGCGTTCCAGAGCACGATGATCAGGGCGCCGTTTTCCTTCGGGTCCCAGCCCCAGAACCGCCCCCAGGATTGATCGGCCCAGATGCCGCCCAGCACCGTGCCCACGAAGCTGAAGAGCGTGGCAAAGCACAGGATGCCGTACACCATCCGGTTCAACGTGGCGCGGGCGGCCGGTCCCAGCCCGCGCGTGAGCAGCCCGCGCAGCACGTACACGATGGCCAGGAAACCGGCGGCAAACGTGGCCGAATAGCCGAGCGTGATGGTGATGACGTGGGTGGTGAGCCAGAAGTTGCTGTCCAGCACCGCGCGCATCATCTCCATCGTGTCGCCGCCCAGGGCCAGGTTGTGGGCGATGATCAGGGTGATGCCGCCGACGGTGGCGGCCATGACCAGGCCCACGCTGTCGCGGTGGATGCGCTCGAGGATCGCACCCAGCGCCACCGCGCCCCAGCCCACGAACACGGCCGAGGAATACAGGTTGGTCACCGGCGGCCGGCCTTCCAGCGCCATGCGGAACAGGATGCCCGCGGTGTGCACGGCCAGCGCCAGCAGCAGCAGCCCGTAACCGGAACGATTCCAGAGCGCCGGCGCCGGGGCCAGCCACGACACGCAGCCCAGCAGGAACACCACCACGTACAGCGTGGTGCCCAGGTAGAACGGCCGCCAGTGGTTGTAGAGGAACTCCCAGCGCCCCTTGGCGATTTCCCGGTCCAGATGCTTTTCCGCCAGCCATTGCTGATGCCGCGCCAGGGCCCGGTTGAACCGCTCCGCCTGCCCCGCGGCGAAGGCGTCAGCCATTTCGGCGTAGGCCAGCACCGCCGGATGAATCTGGCGGGTGACCAGTGACTCCATGAGGCTGGCGCCCGTGTTGGCCCAGGCGTCCCGGTCGGTCTCGGGGTGGATCGGCGGCACGATCAACGGCAGCGCGGCCTGGCTGAGCGTTTCGTAGCGCCGGGCGTAGCGGACCAGCTCGCCCAGGGCCTGTTCGTCGTGGGGTTCGCCGGCCTCGTGCTTGGCCACGGCGGCCAGTCCCGGCTCGAGCGCTGCCTGATAGGCGCGCAGCTCGGCGATAAAATTGGTCACCCCCTCCGGCTGAATCGTGTTCTTGAGCCGCTGGTAGAGCACGATGTTTTGGAACAGCTTGAACACGGCCTTTTGGAACGTGGTCCGTTGCGCGGGCTCGACCGCGCCGGCCTGGCGGGCCTGCTTGTCAATCTCCTCGAAGTGCGGCCGCAACTCCTCCAGGGAATGATAGAAGACCCCCTCGGGGGGCAGGCCCAGCAGGGTGCGCAGCTCGGGGTGATCTATGCGGAAGACCTTGCGGCGGTCGGCGCGCTCGGGTTGGGACATCAGCTCGAGCAACCACTCGCTGGCGCTCAGGCGGGTGTATCGCGCGCCGGGCTTCCACCAGGGCGCGTCGGGCTGCGTCACCTCGGCGTACGCCTGGCGGGTGCGGATTTGGAGCAGGGAATTGCGCGCCACCGAGTCGAAGGGCTGCACCCGGCCGTTGAGCAGCACCGGCAGGCGGGCGAAACCGTTCACGTCAAAGGCCGTGTCCACGCGCGGCGGCCGCAGGGCCGCCAGCACCCAGAGGGCGAAGACGCCGGTCAGCATCCAGGGCAGGTATTTCTTCATCGGTTCAAGCGGGTTCGGGGCGGGGGCTTGCGGCGCGGCCGTTCAGGCGCAGGCGGCGCTCGCGCAGAAAAGCGAACAGATGCCCGGTGAACTGCCAGAGCAACCCCGCACTGACCAGCGTGCAGGCGAGGTAGGGCATGAGCCAGCCGGGGTTTTGCACCACTTGCAGGGTCGAGGTGGGTTTCTGACCGCGCAGCCGCACCGCCTCGTCCGCCGCCATCTGGTACTGGTAGAAGGTGAAGCCGCCGTAGCGCAGCGGGTTGTTCATGTAGATGAGCACCTCGCGGTCCTCGCCCGTGGCGGGGTGCCGCACGCGCACCCGGCTGGAGAAGTTGCGCGGGATGTCCGTGCCCTTGTACTTGTCGTGGCGGGCCTCGAGCAGGGTCAGGGAAAACGGCTTGTAGTACCGGGCCAGCCGCAGGGCCAGCAGGTACTTCCGGCCCGCGACCTCGACGGCCTGCGGCTCGAGCAGCCAGTCGCTCACCAGCCACGTGCCCAGGCTGCCGCCGTCGCGGTCCCGCAGCTCGATGAGAGCGGTGGGCACGTTGCGCTCGTCGGTGGTGGTCACCGGCGGCCGCGGCACAAACTGCGTCTGCCGGCCGGTGCCCTGGGTGACCTGGGCGGTGGCGTTGGTGCTGCCCCGTACCGGCGCGGAGTTGACCCAGAACTGCTGCACGCGGATCGCGAAGGGCAGTTGCGGGTGCGTGAGCGTGGCGCCCGGCCGCAGGCGGGACTCGGGAATGGCCACCACCCGGTCCACCTGCGGGTCGCTCGGGTCAATCACCGCCAGCTCGGTCCGCCGCAGCGATTCCGAGTAGCTCTTGGTCTCGCCCTCGGCCAGGCGCATGACGCTTTCGCGCTGGGCCAGGTCGGTCCAGAGCTGTCCCAACATCAGCGCCGCCAGCCCGAAATGGATCAGCAGCAACCCCGGATGCTGCCGCTGCCGGCCCAGCCGGCTGAAGTACGACACCAACAGGTTGATCAGCAGCACCCCGCCGATCAGGTACCCGCCCGGAAAGACCGGAATCCGCACCGCCGTCCCGGGCAGTTGCCAGTACACGAAAAAGCTCTGGAAGTACCGCGCCTGGACCTCGTACAGGCCCAGGTGCACCTGGGCCAGCGTGCCGATGAACACCAGCACCACCGCCAGTCCGAGACAGACCACGGTCAGTTTGAGCGAGCTGAAAAAGGCGAGCAGACGGTCAAGGAGCATAGGCGGCGGTTTGGACAAATTGCAGAAACACCGGCTTCTCGCGCTCCACCACGGCGGCGTCGCCGGTCAGCTTGTAAAACCAACTCCGGTCCCCGACCTGCACCGCGGCGGCCACCATGCGCCGGCCACGGTCCGGCGCCGGGAGGTCCACCCAGTAACCGGTCGCCCCGCCGGCCGGGAGGGGTGGCGCCGCCGTGGCCAGGTCGGCCTCGCTGATCGGCTCCAGCCCCAACTGGCGCCGCCAGCGGTTCACATTGGCCAGCCGCCCCCCGCCGTCTCCCGGCAGCATCGCCACGCTGATTTCCGCCCGGTCGGCCGCGTCCCGGGGCACAAAGCGCGCCGCCTGCATCGCCCCGGGCGCCCGGGCCTCCCAGTGCTCGGGTACTTGAAAGCGCGGCAAGCCGCCCTCCCCCGCCGCGGCGGGCGCGGTGGGGGAAGCGGCGGCGGAAGCCGTCGTCTCCGCGGACCCGGACCCGCCGAACTGGAGCGTGCGCAAAAACTCGAGGAATGCGCCCTTCTGGTCGCCCACCAGCCCGGCCGGCCCGGTCATTTTGAAAAACCAGGCCGTGCCCTCGCGCCGCAAAATGGCCGCGAGCGTCCGCTGGTCGTCGGCCTCGTAACTGTCACCCACCAGGTCGTACAACTGCCCTTGCTGGTCTCCGATGGGCACCGACGCGGCCAGGCGGGACAGTTGTTCGGCATTGACCGCGGGCAAATTCACCTGGGCACGCCAGCGGTTGACGTTGTCCAGGTCGCTGCCGCCGGTGCCCGCCAACGGAATGACCGTGACCTCCGCCTCCTGTTGGTTCGGACCCGGAATGACAAAATGTCCGACCCGCAGGGCCGTGGCCGGGCGCTCCTGCCAGCCGGGCGGCAACTTCCAGGTCAACGAGGGGCGGGCCGCCGCCGCCGGTTGCCCCGAGTCCGGCGTGGCCCGGGCGGCGGCCGTGGCGGGCGGGTCCTTGGGCGCCTCGTAAACGCGGATTTCCTCGCGGCCGCACCCGCCGGCCAGGCCCAGCAACCCGGCCAGCGCCAGGCCGCGCCCGCCCGCAAGGCCGGGTCGGGGGACCCGCTGATCGCTCCGTGAAATCGGCATCCATGACGCGCGCACGCCTCCATTGTTAGGGCTTGAGCCGGGCCTTGGCAAATGAAGCCGGCAACCACCCGGAACAACCTTGACGCCGCTCAGATCGAGCCGCGCCGCGCCGCGCAAGTCCCAAGGGGCGGGCCGCCGGCCGGACGGGGCCGTTGGCAAAACCGACCGCCTGGCCCATCCTGCGCGCGCGCCGGACACGGGTCCGGCCGCTGCCGTGCTGCCCGCACTCATGGCCACCTTTCTGTTTGCCGGCTCGGTCATCGCCGCCAGCCGCTCGGCGCGTTTGTTGGGCAGCCAGGCCGCCAACTTCTGGCGCATTCTCCTGGCCGCGTTGTTCCTGGGGCTGTGGGCCCACACGCTGGGCCGGGGTTGGGGCGGTGGGGCGTTCGGGCTGTTTTTTCTGAGCGGGGTCATCGGATTCGGACTGGGCGATTACGCGCTGTTCGAGGCGTTGCCCCGGCTGGGGCCGCGGTTGAGCAGTCTGATGATCAACTGCCTGGCCGCGCCGTTTGCCGCCCTGATCGAATGGCTCTGGCTGGAGACCCGGCTCAGCGCGGCGCAAATGCTGTGGGGTGTGATGATCCTGGCCGGCGTGGGCCTCTCGCTGGCGCCCGAACGCGGCCGGCCCATTCCGTCGCGCCAGCGCCTGACCGGCATCCTCCTGGGGGTGGCCGCGGGGTTCGGTCAGGGCCTGGGCGCGGTGATCACCCGCAAGGCGTTTGCCCTGGCCGCCGCCGCGGGCACGCCCGTGGACGGCGGCACCGCGGCCTACCAGCGCATCCTGGGCGGGCTGGCCTTTGTGGTGTTGCCGTACGGCTGGTACCGGCTGCGCCGGCACTGGCGACAGGCCGGGGAAACGGTCCCGAACCTCTCGGCGCGCGAGCGCCGTCGCGCCCGGGCCTGGGTGCTGGTCAACGCGCTGGCCGGGCCCTCGGTGGGGGTGGGGTTTTACCAGTGGGCGTTGAAGACCACGCCCAGCGGCATCGTGCTGCCCATCGTGGCCATGTCCCCGCTGGTGGTGGTGCCGTTCACCTACCTGTTGGAAGGCGACCGGCCCGGCTGGCGCTCGCTGGCGGGCGGTGTTCTGGCCGTGCTGGGGGTGATTGGCCTGGCGTTGCACCGCTAGACCGAACCCCGTTTTTGTCACTGGCCGAAGCCCCCCGCGCGCGGCTACCATTTCCCGCGGAACGAGCGTCCCAAGCGTCCGCGCCCCGGCCGGACGTGCGGCGACTCCACTCATGACGGAGCAACAGACAGTGCCCGACGCCGCGCTCGCCCGCCTGACGGGCGATCCGCACCCCTTGACGCGGCAACTGTTCGCCCCGCCGGACGCGGCCTGGGCGGCCGCGGCGGCGTGCGCCCTGCCGCCCACGGTGCGGGATGTCCCCACGCTGCGGGGCTTCCTGACGTGGTATCGCACCGAGCTGCTCGGGCCGGTGGAACTGCCCTTGATCCGGCGCGCCTTTGATCACACCCGGCAGTACCAGATTCGCGAGCTGCTCGAGCTGGACGCCGGCCTGCGGGCCGAACCGCGGTTTCAAGCGTTCGCCGCGGCGAGCCGGGCGGTGGGCCGGGCGCAATTGTGGCGGTTGCTGCCGTTGCGGGACCAGCGGCCGGTGCGCCGCTACTGGCAGGCGGTGGAAGACGGCCGGGCGCACGGCTGGCACGTGCTGGTTTACGGGCTGGTGCTGGCGGTGTTTTCGCTGCCCCTGCGGCCCGGCCTGCTCAGTTATTCCCGGCAGACGCTGGCGGGTTTTGTGGGCGCGGCCGGCGGGGCCTTGCGGCTCACGGCGGGCGAGTGCAGCCGGTTGTGGGCGGCGGAGGTGGAGTTTCTGCCCCCGGTGGTGGACCAGGTGTTGGGGCCCGGCCGACCCACCTTGAGCCTGTGCCGGTGAGAGGCCCGGCGGCTGCGCCGGGTGTGCCCCTGCTGTCGGCGAGCGGGTTGTTTGCCGTTGCAGCGGCGGTCCGTGGACCGGGGGCCGGCTGCGCGCACAGGGGCGGGAATCGGTCTTCGCGCTTGACGTCCAACGGCTCCAGGGGGGACATCCCCGACATGACAACGCCCTCCAACGGTGAACCGCCGCCGTCGGGTCAGGCAGCGCCCCAATCTCCGCCTTCTGCTGCCGCCGTGTCGCCACACGGTTGTCCGCGCCGGCATCCTCCGCCGCCGGGTTTCCGGGGGCGATGGCTCTGGCCGGTGTTGGGCGGGCTGTCCCTGGTGTGGGTGTTGTTGCGGGTGGGGCCCAAGCCGGCCCGGGCGGCGTACCCGTGTCAGCGCGTGGCCCTGCCGATGGCGGCCGGGTTCCTGGCCTGGTTGGCGGCGGTGGGGCTTTGGATGACCGCGCGGCGGCGCGCTGTGCATTGGTGGGCCCGGGCTCATTACGGCCGGGCGATGTTGTTCCTGGCGGTGGCGCTGGCGGCCCTGGCGGCCGCGCTGCTTCCCTGGGCGGGGGCGCGCTTGCTGGCGCTCGGCCCACCGCCGGCGCATGAACCGCTCGGCGTGGGCCGCGGGGTCCACCCGGGGCGGGTGGTCTGGGTGCACGCGCCCGATGCCACGGACTGGGCGGGGCCGGACTCCGAGCAGCGTTGGTACGAGGACGCCCATACCAGTCCCGCCGTGGTGGACCGGATGATGTCGGCGGGGTTGCGCGAACTGGCGGGTCAACCCACCGACCGGGAAGCCTGGGAGGCGCTTTTCCGGCATTTCAACGTCACCCACGGGCGCGGGACCAACGGCTACACGCCCGGAGAAAAGATCGCCATCAAGTTGAACCTGGCCACCTGCTGGGCCGGCCGGAAAACCACCGCGCCGTTTGTGGACCCGGTCACCCGCCAGAAGACGCGTTTTCCAAACCACGTGGACGTCGCCCCGCAGATGGTCCTGGCGTTGCTGCGGCAACTGGTCGAGGTGGTGGGCGTGGCGCAGACCAACATTGCGGTGGGCGACACCACGGCCTTGTGGCCGGACGCCTACCTGGAGCCCCTGCGTGCGGTGTTCGCCGACGTGCGGTACTTCGAGAACGAAGGCGGCGGACCGCGGGAGCGGGCCGAGTTTTCCACGACCCCGCTTTACTGGAGCACCCCGGCCGCCACCAACAAGGTTCAGGACTACATCCCGACCGTGTTCGCGGAGGCGACCTACGTGATCAACTTCGCCCTGCTCAAAGGTCATTCGGCCGGCGTGACCCTGGGCGGCAAGAACTGGTACGGCGCGCTCATCCGCCTCCCCGGCGGGCACCTGCGCAAGGACGGGCAGTTTGACTACTACGAGATGCACCTCTCCCTGCCCAACCAGGAGTACTCTCCCGGAGTGGGACAGTACCGGGCGATGGTGGACCTGATGGGCCACCCGGACCTGGGCGGCAAAACCCTGTTGAGCCTGCTCGACGGGCTGTACTCCGGCTACTACTCGCAAGGCCGGCCCTACCCCTGGAAATCCGCCCCGTTCGGCACCGCCGACCAGGGCGACTGGCCCTCGAGCCTTTTCCTGTCCCAGGACCCGGTGGCGCTGGACTCGGTGGGCCACGATTTCCTGTTCGCCGAATGGCCGGACATCGTCACCGGCGGCGTGAACGAACCCGGCAGCTTGCAGGGCGGTCAGGAAGACTACCTCCACGAGGCCGCCCTGGCCGGCGCGCCGCCCTCGGGCACGTTTTACGACCCCGACGGCGATGGCCACCCGCTGGCCAGCCTGGGCACGCACGAGCATTGGGACGGCCCGGAGACCAGGCGCTACAGCCGCAACCGGGGGCTGAACCAGGGGATCGAACTGGTCGCCGTGCGCCTGCCTGCTCCGGAGTTGCGCCTGGGCCTGACACGTCAGGCCGGGCGGGTTTATTTGACCTGGGAGGCCGGGCTGGGGGTCTGTCGGCTCGAGCGCACCGCGTCCCTGGGCCCGGCATCGGCCTGGGAAACTTTGGCGGAAGGGGCTTTCAACGTGACCGGGACCAACCTGTTTCCGATCGAACCCGACACGGCGACGCGGTTTTACCGGCTCGTCCGCCCCGGCGGTCCGCTGGAAATCCGGTAAGGCAGGCGGCGGTCACTCGCCGGAGACGCCCCCCCGGGACAAAACCGGCTGGCCAGGGGCGCGGGGGTCCCGCACAGTCCCGGCCCATGCCCTCGGCCGTGCAACACCTGGACGCCGCGGACTGGGTGGTCATCGCGGCGTACCTGGCGCTCATCATCGGGTTCGGGGTCTGGTCCGGGCGCCACGCCCGGAACACCCGCGATTACTTCCTGGGCAGCCGCAACCTGCCCTGGTGGGCGGTGGGCTTTTCGATCATCGCCACCGAGACCAGCGCGCTGACGTTCCTCGGCGTGCCGGCCCTGGCCTACGGGCCGGACCACCTGACGTTTGTCCAGATCATCCTCGGCTACGTGCTGGCGCGTGTGCTCCTGGCGGTGGTGCTGGTGCCGCATTATTTCCGCGGGGAGATTTACTCGCCCTACCAGCTTTTCGAGCGGGCCTTCGGGCCGGCGGCGCGGCGGACGGCCGGCGGCTTTTTCCTGCTGGCCGGGGTGCTGGCCGCCGGGGTGCGCGTGTACGTGAGCTGCATTCCGCTCCAACTGATCCTGGGCTTTGCGGAGGGGCAGATTGGCTGGGCCATCGCGCTGTTTGTGGCGCTGGCGCTGACCTACACGCTGGTGGGCGGGGTGAAATCGGCGGTGTGGGTCGAGGCCCTGCAGTTTTTGCTCTTCCTGGCCGGGGGGGGGTTCACGCTGGCCTACGTGCCGACGCTGGTGGAGGGCGGGCTGGCGGGCGCGGTGCGCCTGGCGGCGGAGGGGGGCAAGTTCCACTGGCTGAACCTGCACTTCAGCCTGGCGATGCCGTTCAATCTCTGGATGGGGCTGGTGGGCGCCACGGTGCTGGTGCTCTCGACCCACGGCGCGGACCAGCTCATTGTCCAGCGCGTGCTCGCGTGCCGCTCGGTGCGGGACGGCCGCCGGGCGCTGCTGCTCAGCGCGGGCATCATCCTGCCCCTGATGCTGGTGTTCCTGCTGGCGGGGGTGATGTTGTGGGTCTATTACCAGACCCATCCCCTGCCCATCCCGCTGCCGGAGGCCCGACCCGGGGTGCGCAAAAACGACTACGTCTTCCCCATCTTCATCCTCACGGCGGTGCCGCCAGGGCTCAAGGGATGCCTGGTCGTGGCCATTCTCGCGGCCGCCATGTCCTCGGTGAGCGCGGCGCTCTCGGCGCTGGCCTCGGTGTTCACGATGGATTTTTACCGGGGCCTGGCCCGGCGGCCGCGCAGCGAGGCGTTTTACCTGCGGTTCAGCCGCGCCTCGATGTTGCTCTGGGCGGGGCTGTTGGTGGCCGTGGCCCTGCTCACGCGCACGGTCGAGTCGGTGCTCAACGCCGCCCTGGCCCTCAACGGCCTGACCAGCGGCGCGATGCTGGGCGGCCTGGTGCTGGCGTTGGGGTGGCGCCGCGGCCACCCGGTCCCGGTGATCGCCGGGATGCTTGCGGCCCTGGCCGGGATGACCGTCTTGTTTGTGAACTGGCGCGCCCACGTGGCCTGGCCGTGGTACACCCTGATCGGGAGTCTCATCACCCTGGGCGTCGCCACGCTCGTGCGCGCGGCCGGGAGGGCACTTCACCCGCCGCCCGGGCCGGGATGAGCGCACGGCCGGCGGAGGCCCCGCCACGGGCAAGCCGCGCAACCCGGGGGGGCTTGACCCTTCACCCGTCCCGCCTACGATGCGGCAACCCGGCCGGCCGCCGGGTCTGGTTTTAATGGCCCGGAAACTCATTTTGCTCCTGACCCTCGCGGGCGCGGCGTTGCTGGTCCGGTCTGCGCGGGCCGGCGAGGCGGTGTCGGCGGGGCCGTTGTGGGCCGAGTTTGCGCTGACCTTCGAGCCGGGCGAGCGCACCGAGGCGTTCGGGCCCCTGTGGGCGCAGGAGCGGCGGTGGCCGGAGGATGGGCCGGCCGGCCCGGACGCCCCGGAACCGCCGGTCAGCCGCATCGCCCGCACCTTCACGCTGGCGCCGCTGTTCCACTGGAACGCCGAACCGGTGGTTGAGAACGTGTCCTGGGACTTCCTCTACCCGGTGATCACCTACGATCGCTACGGGCCGGAGTGGCGCCTGCAGGTGTTTCAGATGCTGCGCTTCACGGGCGGGGCCACCCAGCAGGCCGCCCGCACCCACAGTTTCACGCTGGTGCCGTTTTTCTGGTTCCGGCGCTCGGCGGAAGACCCGGCGCTGAACTACAGCGCGGTCTGGCCGTTTTACGGCACGCTGCAGAAACGGTTGTTCCGGGACGAGGTCCGGTTTGTGATGTGGCCGGCGTACGTGCAGACCCGGCGGCGGGACGTGGTCACGGACAACTACCTGGTCCCCTTCGTGCACACGCGCCGGGGGGAGGGGATGCGCGGCTGGCAGGTCTGGCCGTTTTACGGCACCGAGCACCAGTTTCCCACCGCGCGCACCAACGGCTTCGGGGACCTCGAGACCGTGCCGGGGTACGAACGGCGTTTTGTGCTGTGGCCGTTCTACAGTGCGGCGGACCTCGGGTTGGGTTCGACCAACCCGGTCACCCAGCGGACGCTGCTGCCCTTCTACAGCCGCCAAACCTCGCCCGCGATGGAACGGAAGTTGTACGGCTGGCCGTTCGGGCCGGTCCGGGTCGAGGACCGCGAGCGGGGTTACCGGCAAACGTCCTTCTTGTTCCCCGTCTTCACCTTCGCCCACGGGCCGGGCAAGCAGGCCCTGCGGGTGTGGCCGCTGTACGGGACCACCCGCTACCCGCAGACCCAATCGCAGTTCGCCGCCTGGCCGCTGTACCACCGCAAGGACACCCGGAGCGAGACCCACGAGCGGCACACCACCCGCGTGGCGTTGTTCGTGTACACGGACGTCGAGACGCGGGACCGCCGTACCGGCCGGGTGGACCGGCGCTCGGATTTGTGGCCGCTGTTTGCGGCGCGCCGCGATGGCGAGGGCAACGAGCGGTTCCAGATGCTGGCGCTGCTCGAGCCGCTCCTCCCGGCCAACGAGAGCATCCGCCGCCTGTACTCCCCGCTCTGGGCGTTGTGGCGGTCCGAGAAGAATGCCCGGGCCGGTACGGCCAGCCGCTCGTTCTTGTGGAATTTGTACCGGCACGAAACCCGGCCGGAGGGGAAAAAGTGCTCGCTGTTGTTCGGGCTGTTTCAGTATCAGTCCACCCCGGACGGTCAACGGTGGCGGCTGTTCTACCTGCCCGTCGGTCGCCGGGCCGCGGCGCCCGGAGGTCCGCCGGCGGCCGGTGGGGCGCCGGCCCGTTGAGCGGTCGGCCGGATACGAACATGTTTCACGACCTGGGCGAAGTCCTCCTGCTGCTGGGGCGCACGGTGCGGGCCCTGCCGCACACCGTGCGGCAGGGGCGCAAGGTGATGGAGCAGCTGTTCGAGATCGGCAACGCCAGCCTGCTGATGGCCTGCCTGCTGTCGCTGTTCATCGGCGGGGTGCTGGCCCTGCAAACCGGCCCGGTCATGGCCGAGCGCGGGTTGCATCACTTCATCGGGCAGATCGTCGGCCTGTCCATGTGCCGGGAACTGGCGCCGGTGATGATGGCGGTGCTGATCGCCGGGCGCATCGGCTCGGCCATGGCGGCCGAGATCGGCTCGATGCAGGTGTACCAGGAGATTGACGCCCTGCGCACCATGAGCATCAACCCGGTCCATTACCTGGTGCTGCCGCGCCTGGTGGCCATCAGCATCGCCCTGCCGGTGCTGGTGATCTTCTCGATCCTGGTCGGCTGGGTGGGCGGCGCCCTGGTGGCGGTGACCAACTACCAGATTTCCCTCTCGCTTCACGGGTACGTGAAGAGCCTGGGCAACGGCGTGGACGTCATGGACGTGGTCAACGGCCTGCTCAAGAGCCTCGGGTTCGCCGTGGCCATCGGCGCCATCGCCTGCCAGCAGGGCCTGGCCACGACCGGCGGGCCGCGCGGCATCGGGCGCAGCGTGACCAAGGCGGTGGTCAACTCGATCGTGGTCATCCTGCTGCTGGACTACGTGTTCACGCGGCTGTTGATGCATCTGGACTGATGACTCCCCCCCCCTCCCAGGGCATCCGCCTCGAGGTCCGCGGGCTGAGCAAGAGCTACAACGGCCAGCCCGTGCTGCGCGAGCTGAGCTTCGCGGTCGAACCCGGCGAGGTCTTCGTCATCATGGGCCCCAGCGGCAGCGGCAAGACCGTCCTCCTCAAACACCTCATCGGCCTGGAGACCCCCGACGCGGGCGAAATCCTCCTCGAGGGCGAGCCGGTCGGGCCGCCGGAGACCCTGAGCCGCCACCGCGTGGCGATGGTCTTCCAGTCCGGCGCCCTGCTCAACTCGCTGACCGTGGCCGAAAACGTCGGGCTTTACCTCGCCGAACACCGCCTCAAACCACCGGCCGAAATCCGCCGCATCGTGTCCGAAAAGCTGGCCCGGCTCGGGCTGGCGGGCACCGAAGACCGCCTGCCGGCCGAGCTGTCCGGCGGCATGAAAAAGCGCGTGGCCATCGCCCGGGCGCTGGTCATCGAGCCGCAACTGATCTTCTACGACGAACCCACCAGCGAACTGGACCCGCTCAGCGCCGTGACCATCGGCCGCGAGCTCTGCCGGCTCAACCGCGACCTGGGCGTGACCAGCGTGGTGGTCACGCACGACCGCGACCTGGCCTTCGGCATCGCCCACCGCATCGCCGTGCTGCACGCCGGGCGCTTCCTCGCCCTGGGCACGCCCGACCAGGTGCGGGCGCATCCCGACCCCGTCGTGCAGCAGTTCCTCCGGGCCGACTTTTCCTTCTCCGCCGCCCCGAACCACCTTCCCCAACCCGCAGCGCCATGAAAAACACCCTCCAAACCCGCCTGGGCCTTTTCTTCGCCCTGGCCTTTGTGGCGGCCGTCGTGATCCTCGAAACCATCGGCGGCCTCGAATTCCTCAAACGCGGCAAGACCATTGCCGCCCGGTTCACCAACGTGCTCGAGCTCAACGTGGGCGACCCCGTCAAAATGGCCGGCAAACAAATCGGCCGCGTCGAGCGCATCGAGTTCGCCGACGACAAGGTGCGCGTGGCCATGAAGATCACCGACCCCCACGCACGCCTCCGCACCGACAGCCGCGCCACCATCCGCTTCACCGGCCTGATGGGCCAGAACTACGTGGCCATTGACTTCGGCACCGGCCAGGCCCCCGAGGTCGAGGACGGCGCCGAGCTGGAAACCTACGAGCAACCGGACTTCAACCAGCTCCTGACCCGGCTCGAAGGCGTCACCACCGGCATCAAGAAACTCACCGACACCTTCAGCGAGTCCAACCTGGGCGACCTCCTGCTGCCTTTCACCGACTTCCTCAACGAAAGCAAACCGCGCATCCTGACCCTCCTCAGCAACGCCGAGTCCATCTCCACCCAGGTCGCCCGCGGCCAGGGCACCGTGGGCCGGTTGCTCTACGAGGACACCCTCTACACCAGCGCCCTGGACACGGTCACCAACGTGAACCGGGCCACCGCGGACGTGCAGGCACTGCTGGGCGACGCCCGCGCGGTCGTGGCCGACCTGCGCGCCGGCCGGGGCACCGTGGGCCGCCTGCTCACCGAGGACCAGCTCTACACCGAGACCGCCACGGCCCTGACCAACCTGCGCGAAATCCTGCAAAAGGTGAACCGCGGCGAGGGCACCGTGGGCCGGGTCATCAACGACACCACCCTCCTGGACAACGCCAAGCTCACGCTCCAGAAACTGGACAAGGCCACCGAAGGCCTCGAAGACCAGGGCCCGCTGACCGTCCTGGGCATCCTCATCAACCCCCTGTTCTGAGCCCGCCCCGCCCGGCGGGCCGCCGCCGGAAGGCTTCGGGAGGTTCCCGCGGACAGCCAACCCGGCCGGAAAGCTCGGCCTGCCGGCGGTGGCGGGTGGCCCGTTCTCCCCCTGGCCGATGACCGCCGCGCGCCTACAGCGGCACCACCTCGCGCCGCCGTTGCGTGAACTGCACCCGGCACGTGTAACCCACGCTCCGCGCCAGCGCCACCGCCCGGTCGAAGTCCGCCCCCACCTCGCCCGGCGCGTGCGCGTCCGAGCCGAAGGTGATCGGCACCCCGTGCGCGAACGCCGCCGCCAGCAGCGCCCGGGCAGGATAAATCTCCCGGCAATCCTTCCGCAGCCCGGCCGTGTTCAACTCGATGGCCACGCCGCCCGCCCGCGCCGCCGGCCAGAACGCCGCAAACAGCGGCGCCGGATCCTCCGCCGGGTAAATGGCGAACTTTTTGGCCAGGTCCAGATGGCCGATGATGTCGAACAGGCCGGACGCCGCCGCGCGGGTCAGCCGCTCGCCGTACGCGCGCCAGACCGCCGCCGGGTCGTGCTCCCGCCAGCGCCCGAGCATCTGCGGGTTGTCAATGGCCCAGTCCTCGCCCACGTAGTGGACCGAGCCGATGAGGTAATCCCAGGGCTGCGCCGCGGCCAGCTCGCGAATCCAGCCCTCCTGCCCCGGCAGGTAATCCACCTCCAGGGCCAGCTTGATGCGCAGGGCCGGGTGCGCCCGCCGCGCCTGCGCCACCCGGGCCACGTAGTCGGCCAACTGGTCCCGGCGCATCCGCCAGTCGTCAAAATCATCCCGGGACATCGGCGCGTGGTCCGAAAAACCGATTTCGTCCAGCCCCAGCTCGCGGGCGCGGGCCGCATACTCGACCGGCTCCCCCACCGCGTGACGGCACAGCGGGGTGTGCAGGTGGTAATCGGCGGGCAGGTTCATCGGGCCGGGCGCCGGGCGCCGCGCCGGGCACCCCCGGCGGCGCGGGGCCGGGACGGCGGGGCGGGTTGGT
>JBBIJZ010000041.1:0-17025 GCA_037445715.1 Verrucomicrobiales bacterium
GGCGCGGCAAACCCCAGCACGGGCAGCAGCCGCGTCAACCCCACCCCCCGTTCCACCAGGGTGCAGGCCCGCGTCGGCGCCGCGGCCCGGGGCGGGCGGGGCGCCGGGGCGGCCGGGGGGAGGCAGCGCGGGCGGGGCATGGCGAAGGTTCAGCGGCGCGGGCCGCTGGTTTGCCAGTTGGTGATGTCGTCCTCGGTGTTTTCGCGGCCGTCGGGGCCCATCGAGTACAGGTCGTAGCCGTTGACGTTGTGTTTGCCGGGGTACTCGTAGAGGTAGTCGTTGCCCCAGGGGTCCTTGGGAATGTCCTTCAGGTAGGGGCCCTTCCAGTTCACGGCGTCGCGCGGCTGGGTGAGGAGGTCCTCGAGGCCGTTGCGGCCCTTGGGGTAATAGCCGTTGTCCACCTCGAAGGCGTCCAGCGCGGTGCTGAAGGCGGCGATCTGGGTCCTGGCGGCGGTGATGCGGGCCTGCTCGGAGCGGCCGGCCAGCTTGGGGTACACGATGGCGGCCAGGGTGCCGAGGATGACCAGCACCAGCAGCAGTTCCACCAGCGTGAAGCCGGCGCGGCGGCGGGACGAAAACGACTTCGGACTTCGGACTTCGGATTTCGGATTTCGTGACGGGAGGTTCATGGCAGCAATCTCGCGGTTCAACGGATGTATTCCTGCAGGGTGAAAATGGGCAGCGCCATGCCGACGAAGATCACGCCGATGAGGCCGGCGATCAAAAACAACATGACCGGCTCGGCCAGGGCCACGGCGGTCTTGAGCTGGCGGTCCAGTTCGGCCTCGGTCACATTGGCGATGCGCACCAGTTCCTGGTCCAGTTTGCCGCTTTCCTCGGCCACGGCGATCATCTCGAGCACCGAGCCGGGGAACAGCGCGCGGCATTCGGCCAGGCTGGCGCCCAGGGGGCGGCCCTCCTTGACCAGGTCAATCGAGTTGGCCACCGCGTCCAGCAGGGTTTGATTGCCCAGCGAGCGGCGGGCCACGTTCAGGGCGTTGATCAGGGGTACGCCCGCGGCCAGCAGGGTGCCGAGCATCCGGGAAAAACGCGCCATCGCATACTGGGCCACCAGGCCGCCCACCACCGGGAGCTTGAGGATGACGCGCTCCCAGACCCGCCGGCCGGCCGGCGACCGCAGCCAGTTGCCGGCCAGATACGCCCCCAGGGCCAGCCCCAGGGCCAGAAACACGCCGTAGGTGCGCAGCGCGTGGCTCAGGCCGATGATGGCCTCCGTCAACGCCGGCAGTTTGGCTCCAAAGCCGGCAAAGGTGAGCTGGAACTTCGGGATGATGAACACCAGCAACACCACCATCACCGCCAGCGCCAGCGTCAGCAGGATGGTCGGGTAAAACATCGCCGTGAGCACCTTGGCCCGCATTTCCTTTTCGCGGGACTGGAAGTCCGCGATCTGCGCCAGCACCAGGTCCAGAAAACCGCCCGTCTCGCCCGCCTCGACCATCGCCACGTACACCTTGGGGAAGGTTTCCGGAGACTGGGCCATCGCGTCGGCCAGCGACATGCCGTCCACCACCCGGTCGTGGATTTCTTTCCACTGGGCGCGGGCGGCGGGGTGGGCGGCCTCCTTTTGGAGGATGACCAGGGCACGGCTCAGCGGCACGCCGGCCGCCAGCAGGCTGGCCAGCAGGCGGGTGAAATTTTCGAGCACCCGGGCGCTGATGCGCCGCGCACCGGGCCAGCCCCGCCGGACGGGCGCTTCCCCGGCGGCCACCGGGGCAGGCGCCGCGGCCGCGGCGCGAGGCTTGCCGTTGCTGCCGGCGCCGTTGCGCTCCGCCAGGCGAATGGGCCGCAGCCCGCGGGCGGCGATTTGCCGCAGGGCTTCCGGGCGACCACCGGCCTCCAGTTGGCCTTCGGTCACCGAGCCGTCCGGGGCGAGGGCCTTGTAGAGGAAAACGGGCATGGCGGCGGCTCAGGCGCGGACCGGCCCCGCGGCGGGGTCGGCCGGGGTTTCCGCCCCGGGCTCGGCCCCGTGGCCGTTCTGGGTGGCGAAGGCGACTTCCTTGGCGGTGGTGACGCTCAGGACCTCCTCGAAGGTGGTGATGCCCATGCGCACCAGCCGCCAGCCGTCCTCGGCCAGGGTGACCATGCCGCCGCGGCGGGCCGCCTCGCGGATTTGGTCGCTGGAGGCGTGCTGCAGGACCAGTTGGCGGATTTCGTTGTCAATCTCCATCCACTCGAAGATGGCGTGGCGGTCGAAAAAGCCGGTCTGGCGGCAGTGGCGGCAGCCCACCGCGCGGTAGATCGTGGTGTTGAGCGGCAGGCCCACCTGGGCCTTGAAGGCCTGGGCCGGGGGCGAGGTGTCCGGCTGCTTGCAATGACGGCAGAGCACCCGGACCAGCCGCTGGGCAATGACCGCCTCGAGCGAGGAGGCCACCAGGTACGGCTCGACGCCCATGTCCACCAGGCGGGTCACCGCGCCGGGGGCGTCGTTGGTGTGGAGGGTTGAGAACACCAGGTGGCCGGTGAGCGAGGCCTGCACGGCGATCTGGGCGGTCTCGCGGTCGCGGATTTCGCCCACCAGGATCACGTCCGGGTCATGCCGCAGGATCGAGCGCAGGCCGCGGGCGAAGGTCAGGCCGGCCTTTTCGTTGACCTGGATCTGGTTGACGCCCTTGAGCTGGTACTCGACCGGGTCCTCGATGGTGATGATCTTGCGCTGGGCGTCGTTGATCTCGTTGAGGGCCGTGTAGAGGGTCGAGGTCTTGCCGCTGCCGGTGGGGCCGGTGACCAGCACGATGCCGTGCGGGAGCTGGAGGATGCGCCGGAAGCAGGCCAGCTCGCGCGGGGCCATGCCCAGCTCGGTCATGCCCCGCAGGGGCGCGTCCTGGCGCAGGAGGCGCATGACCACCGCCTCGCCGTGGAGCATGGGGATGACCGAGACGCGGATGTCCACCTCGGCGTTTTCGATGCGGATTTTGATGCGGCCATCCTGCGGCAGGCGCTTCTCGGCGATGTTCAGATGGCTGAGGATTTTGACCCGCGACACGATGGCCGGCTGGAAGCGCTTCAACTGCGCCGGCACCGGCACCTCCTGCAACACGCCGTCAATGCGGTAGCGGATGCGGAACTCGTCCTCGAACGGCTCGAGGTGGATGTCCGAGGCGCGCAGTTCGATGGCGTCGCGCAGGACCTGATTGACGAACCGGATGATCGAGGCGTCCTCGGCCGCGCTGTCCAGGTCGGTGTCCTCCTCGCGGTCCTCGTCCACGACCTGGATGCCGGCCGCTTCCTCGAGGGTGCCGATGGTGTCCGCGCCCACCCCCAGCCATTTCTTCATCTCGCGCTGGATGGCCTCGGTGGGGGCGAGCACCGGGCGCAGGTGCAGGCCGGTCACCTGGCGCAGGGTGTCCAGGCCCTGTGGGGCAAAGAGGCGGCTGGTGGCCACCTCGATCACCCCGTCCACGCGGCGCAGTGGCAGCAGTTCATCCCGGAGCAGGAGGCGCGCGGGAAACAGCGCCAGCACTTCCTTGTCCGGCACCACGTCGTCGAGGGTGGTGAACCCCAAATCGTACTCCCGGGCCAGCCAGCGCAGGACGTCGGCCTCCGACTGCACCGCCACGCCCCCGGCCACCATCTGGCGGGCGAGCGTGCGGGCGTCGCCGGCCGAGAGTTGCCGGGCCGCGACCATGTGCCCCAGCAGGTCGTCCGGGCCGGCCGGAGCGGGCGGGGCGGGAGATGTGGTCGCGGGGTTCATGGCGGGCGGTGCAGTCGGGAGGGCCGGCGGGCCGGTTCAGTTCACCAGGCCCATCTGCAGGGCGATGGCTTCCTGTTCGACCGTGAGCACCTTGCGGAGGTCTTCCTGGGCCTGGCGCAGCTTGGCCTGGCTGGCCTCGCGTGCCTCGCGGTACCGGGCCATGGCGGCTTTGAGTTCCTCTTTCGAGGCCTTGGACTCGATGGCCTTTTGCAGGGCCTCGGCCTCGGGCGAAGCCGCCGCGCCAAATCCCCGCCGGCCCGGCCCCGGGGCGTTGTCGCCCCCCGGACCGCCGGGCGGTCCGCCAAAGCGCAGGCCCATCATGCCGCCGCCGAAGCCGGTGGCCCGGCGGGCCTCGAGGACCTTTTGGATGCGCTCGGAGATGATTTTCCACTCGGCGTCGTCGGTGACGCCGAACCGTTCACGCAGATTGTCCATCATGCGTTGCTGAAATTGCGCGGGGTCGAAGTTGCCGCGCTGGCCGCGATTGGGCCGGTCCGGGGCGCCGCGGCCGGGGGCCTGGGCCTGGCCGGACAGGGGCGCAAGGCACGCAGCGGCCACCACGGCCAGGAGCCCGGTACGGAGGAGTCGTTTCATGTCGGTACGTTTTTTTGTTGTTGCTCGTTGTGGGCCGGCCGGCACGGGCGCCGGGCGGTCCGTGCCCAACCAGACGAAAGCCGGGCGCGCGCGGTTACCAGACCTGGCGATCTTGCGAGCGGGGCACGGCCGGGGCAAGCCTCCGCCCCGCACCTGGTTGGCCGCGCGCGTGCCGGGCCGTGCGGCTGCTCTGCCCCGGCCGTGGGCGATTAGGAATGCAGTTGCCGGGGGCGGCATCTTACAACTTAATCTTGGCCCGCCGGGCCGCCGGTCCGGCACTTGTTTTGTCAACACACCTGCCCACGAAATCGCCATGCTGGACACCATCGTTAAACTCCTCGCCGATCAGGCCGATTCCCTGCTCAAGTTCTCCACCCCGAAGATTCCCAAGGAACGGCTCCACCTGCCCGGACCGGACTTCGTGGACCGGGTCTTCGCGCCTTCGGACCGCAACAACCGCGTGCTGGCCAACCTGCACCGGCTCTTCCACACCGGCCGACTGGCCGGCACCGGCTATCTGAGCATCCTGCCCGTGGACCAGGGCATCGAGCATTCCGCCGGCGCCAGCTTCGCCAAGAACCCGGATTACTTCGACCCCGAGAACATCGTGAAGCTCGCGCTGGAGGGCGGCTGCAACGCCGTGGCCTCCACCTTCGGCGTCCTGGGCGCGGTGGCCCGCAAGTACGCGCACAAAATCCCCTTCATCGTCAAAATCAACCACAACGAGCTGCTGACCTACCCGAACAAGTTCGACCAGATTCTGTTCGGCACCCTCCGCCAGTGCGTGGACCTGGGCGCGGCGGCGGTGGGGGCCACGATCTATTTCGGCTCGCCGGAGAGCAGCCGGCAGATCGTGGAAATCAGCCAGGCCTTCGCCCTGGCCCATGAACACGGCCTGGCCACGGTGCTGTGGTGCTACCTGCGCAACAGTTCCCTGCGGCGGGACCGCGATTACCACGTCGCCGCCGACCTCACCGGCCAGGCCAACCACCTGGGCGTCACCCTCCAGGCCGACATCATCAAGCAGAAGCTCCCCGAGAACAACGGCGGCTACAAGGCGCTCAACGCCGAGAAGCCTTACGGCAAGTACGACGAGCGCATGTACACCGAGCTGTGCAGCGACCATCCCATTGATCTCTGCCGCTACCAGGTGGCCAACTGCTACATGGGCCGCGCCGGCCTCATCAACTCCGGCGGCGAATCCAAGGGCGCGGGCGACCTCGCGGCGGCCGTGGCCACCGCCGTCATCAACAAGCGCGCCGGCGGCATGGGCCTGATTTCCGGGCGCAAGGCCTTCCAGCGGCCGATGGCCGAGGGTGTGGCCCTGCTCAACGCCATTCAGGACGTGTACCTCTGCCAGGAGATCACGGTGGCCTGAGCCCCCGCCCGGTCACCCCGCCTGGTGCCGTTCCCCCCCCGCGGCGAAGGTTGCGGCGGGGGTTTTGGTTTTTTGAGAAAGGCGCGGAGCGTCTCACCGGCTCGCCGGGCTGGGGGCGTCCCGCAGCCGGTTGCGGAGAATCAGCACCGAGGCGCCCTGGCGTTCCCACGCGGCCAGGAGAAAGGCCGGCACCGCCGAAGGCCCGTGGATGTACGAGCCCAACACGATGTCCACGTCCCCGTCGCCGTCCACATCGCCCGCGTCCATCACCAGCCAGCGGCCCGAGATGCACTCGGGGAAGGTGTACGGCCGGAACTTGAGGCCGCCCTGGTTGACCAGCAGCACGAAGCTCTCGCGGGGGGACTTCACGTAGTCGGGGAAATAGGCGATGGCGGCGAGGTCCAGGTCGCCGTCGCCGTCGAAGTCCCGGGCCAGCGCGCGGTAGGCACCGTTGAGGGGGAAGAGGAAATGCTCCTCGTAGGAGCGCGGGCCGGTGGCGCGGTACAGCCACAGGCCGTGGTACTTCTTGGTGGGGCTTTCGTACTCGCCGTTGTCGCCGTTGGTCACCAGAAAGTCCAACCGGCCGTCGCGGTCGAAGTCCACCGCTTCCATGAAGGAATGGCCGTACACGGGGGGCTTCTGGAAGAGGCTCTCGCCGCTGAAATGGCCCCGGCCGTCGCCGTACAACACGATGAGTGACTCGAGGTGCTGCGCGAAAAGCACCGCCAGGTCCATCGCGCCATCCCCGTCGAAATCCCGCGCCGCGCAATACATGGCGCCGGTCTCGTGCGACAAGACGTGCTCGTGGTAGCCGCCCTCGCCCAGGTTTTCAAACCACGAGAAACGCCCGGTCAGGTTCCCGAACATGCACAGGGCAAAATCCGTCCGGCCGTCGCCGTTGAAGTCCGCAAACTCCGTCTGCACCGAGCGCGGCAGTTCCTTGAGGACGACCTGTCGCGGGCCGAACCCCTCGCCCTGTCGCGGGAAAAACAGCAGCTCGGCCCGGTGGATTTCCGAGGGCAGGAAGCTGCCCACACCGGTCACGTACAGACCGGCTTCGGTCTCGACCAGGTCCACCGGCACGTTGCCCACGGCCAGCTCCGCCACCGGCGCGCCCTGCTGGTCCAGCAGGAACAACGTCTGGAGCTTGTCGTCCCCCGCAAAAATCTGTCGGCGCGCGGGGCTGATTTTCACCAGCGTCGTGGAGGGGTCCGCCGTGCGGAAGCGAGGTCGCTCGACGCGGAAGCCCGGCAGGCCGATCTCGATTTCCGGGCGCGGGTCCTGGGGCAGGGGCTCTTCCGGGGCGTTTTTCAGGTAGTAGCGTTCGATGGCGGGCCACCACTCCACCGGCACCAGCGGCCGCTCGGTGTAAATTTTCCGTGCCCGGATCAGATCGCCCTCCGGCGAACTGCTGAAATCGGGCTGGGCCACCCCCAGGCGCACGGACATGCGCGGGAGAATCTGCTCCGCCCAGTTCCGGCGGGTCAGCAGGCTCGGCTCGACAAAGGCGTGACACATCGTGCAGGCGCGCCGGGCCACTTTTTCCTCGAATGGCATCCGGGCCTCCTCGGGCGTTTCCTCCTCCTCCTCGTACACCACCAGCGGGGCCGGAGGTTGGGCCAGGGCTCCCAGCCACAGCAGCAAAACGCCGGGCGCGACCCGCCGGGGCAGCCGCGCGCCGCTCCCGGCCAGCTTCGAGCCGCAGCGCCACCACCACCTGCGGAACAAACCGTGCACCTGGGCATTTACTCGCCCCGGCCCGGCCCGCCGCAAGCGGGAAAGTCGCCGCCGCGCCGCGGTCCGGCTGGTGGATAACCTGCCCCGGCCGGGAACGGTTTCCCGCTTGCCGCGCCCGCACCCCATTCCTACGTTGCGGCCATGATTCGTTTTCGCCCGCCGCTGCGCCTTTTCTACCGGCGCGGATGCCGGCTCGGCCTGCTCGCGGTCCTGCCCGCCCTCCTGCACGCCCAGCCGGCGATGCCGCCGGAAGTCCAGGAACGCCTCCAGCGCCTCGAGGGCCTGGTCGAGGACCTCCTCGCCTCCCAGGCCGCCCTGCAAAAAAACCTGGCCGCCCTGCGCGATGAGCTCCAGACGGTGCGCGAGGAAAACCGCCGGGCCGGCGACCGGCTGGGCGAGCGCTTTGTCGCCCACGAAGACCTGCGCAAGCTGGCCGAGGCCCTGCGCGAGGTGGACCGCAAACGCGAGGAGGACAAGCGGCTCATCCTCGAGGAGCTCAAAAAACTCGCCGCGGCGCCCGTCGCGCCGCCGCCGCGCCCCACGCCCCGCCCGGCCACCCCGGAGAAAGAGGCGCCCCCGCCCGGCCCGCTCAAGGGCTATACCTACAAGGTCAAACCGGGCGACACCCTCAGCGCCATTGTCCAGGCGTACAACCAGAGCGGGGTCAAGGTGACCCTGGATGACGTGCTCAAGGCCAATCCCCGGCTCAAACCCAACCGCCTCCTGGTGGACCAGGAAATTTTCATCCCCGACCCCAACCTGAAATAACCGGCCGGCCGGGCCGCCCAGCAGCCGCAGTGCGGCGTGGCCGGGTCGCGCCTGCGCGAAACGGCCGGGACGTTGACCTGCCCGGGATCCAGCGTGAGCCGGAGGCGGAGACGCTCATTGCGGCAAGCCACCTGGAATTCGGAAATGGCCGCGCTGCTGCGCGGCCCGATCCGCAAACTCAACCACCGCTTCGGGCAGGGGGCGGCCTGCCAGGACGCCCGCAACAGCAGCAGCGACCGTGGGGAACTACCGGAACAGCAAGTGGCGCAACATGGCTGCCTGTCCCGTCCAAGCCGGTTCGGCTTCCGCTCAGGCGGAATCGCCGCTTGCGTGCCGCGTCCCGTGGCAATACCGTATGGTGCATTGAAACCGCAACGCCAGTAGGCTGGCACTCAATCCTACCCTCCCTGGCTTTGGCCGCGGAGGGTTCTTTTATGAAAAGGGCAGCGATTCTGATTGATGGCGGTTGGTTCAATAAAGTTCTGCGCAAGGAACTGCCCGAGCAGAAACCCGACGGTACACGCCAGAAACCCACCATCACGGCCAAGGTCATCCGCGGGAACGCCTTGCTGGCGCTGGATCCCAAGGAGGAGGAGCCGTTCCGCATCTTCTACTACGACGCCTTCCCGTATGACCGCAAGGTCACCAACCCCGTGGATGGCAAGGTAGCGGATTTCGGCGGCAGCAGCACATTTGCCTACGCTACGAAGCTGTTCGACGAACTCGGCCAAATGGATCTTGTTGCGCTCCGCCGGGGCATGCTCAAGCCACGCGGGTGGACCTTGACCGACACATACGTCAAAAACGCCATCGCCGCCACTCAGGGCAATCCTCCGGCCAAGGCGCCCCCTGTGCTCGACTCCAAGGACGTGTTCTTCTCGCTGGAACAAAAGGGCGTGGACATGCGCATTGGCATTGATGTCGCCACGCTTGCCATCAAGCGCCAGGTCGAACGCATCATCCTGCTGTCCGGCGACACCGACATGATCCCGGCGATGAAGCTGGCCCGCCGCGAGGGTGTGCAAGTGGTCGTGGTGGAAGTGGGCGGTACGCGTATCAGCAAGGAACTCATCGAAGACGCCGACTTTCGACGCCATATCCACCCGAAGCTGGAATTTGACGGGGCACCTGCCGGCAGCTAGAGCGACTTCGTCGTAACGAACACACCGTTCGGTTGGAGCAGCGGATGCGCCCAGCCTTAAACGGCGACCCCAAGTCCTTTCTCCATCGCGACCCGATCCGCAAACTCAACCACCGCTTCGGCAGACCGCCGCCGGTCCGGTCGTGCGTGCCGGCAGAACCGTTGCGGCGAAGCTCCACTACCGGTCGGCCCCATGTGACGCTGCCCGGCCGGCTTGTCACGCTGCTTGCGCGGAAGTGCCGACAGGCCGGAGCCGGGTTCTTGGATGGAGGCGGGCGTGGACTTTTGCCGACGCAAAGGCTGAAGGCCCTTTCCGCCCAGCCTGCCCCCATGGTCGGGGGTGACATCCCCGGGCTCCGCGAAGGTACCCGTCATGGCCGGGAACAGTTCATGACGAGCACCCGGTCACAGGTTCAGCGCCACAGCCCGGCATTCCGCCGGACAAACTCCTCAAAGGTCATGGGCTTGCGGCCGCTCACCCTTTCCACCTCCGGCGTGACCTGCGCCGCGTAGCCCGCTCGCACGGCGCGGTACAGGTTGGCCACGTACTGCACCGCCCCTTCCGGCAGTCCGGCCCGGCGCAGGTTGTTCAGCATGTCCTCCTCCGCCAGGGGGTGGTAGGTGATGGTCCGGCCGGTCACGCGGGACAGGATCGCAGCGACCTCGGCATGGTCGAGCGCCTCCGGGCCGGTCAGGTTGCATTCCCGCGGCGGCGAATCCTGTCGGAACACCGCCACCGCCACGGCGGCGATGTCTTCCACCGAGATGAAACTGGTCTTGCCCTCCGCGGCTGCGAGCCAAATGCCCCCCTGCCGCACCATCGGCGCGAGGAAGCCGGTCGAGAAATTTTCCATGAAGAAGTTCGGCCGCAGGATGGTGTGGGGCAGGCCGCTGGCCATCAGGTGTCGTTCCACCCGGCGCAGCGGGGCTTCTTCCACGGCGTCCACTCCCAGGGCCGAGGTCAACACCACCCGCCGGAGGCCGAGCCGGTGCGCGAGGTCCACCACCGGGTTCACCTTCGCCGGCGCCTCCGGGTCCAGCGGCGGCGCGATGAGGAACAGGCCCTCCACGCCCTCCAGCGCGGGGGCGTGCGTGGCCGGCTCTTCGTACGCGAACCGCACCGGCTCGACGCCGGGGCGGGGGGGCAGCTTGCCGGGGTCCCGGGCCGCTGCCCGAACGGGGAACCCTGCCGAAACCAGCGCGGACACGACCGCGCGACCGAGATTGCCGGTGGAACCGGTGACCAAGATTCTTTGCATGCCGCGCAGCCAACGCTACGCTATCCCCGCACGCAAGATGGCACTTTGAGGTTACTGAGTATGCCCGAAGTAACCGGCCCGAACCTCACCCCCCGCAACCACTGCCCCGTCCGCCACGTGCTCGACCAGGTGGGCGACAAGTGGAGTCTGCTGGTGCTGCTCACCCTGCAAGGCCGGCGGCTGCGTTTCATGGAGCTCAAGCGCTCCATCGGCGACATTTCCCAGCGCGTTCTTACGGAGACCCTTCGCAGCCTGGAACGGGACGGCTACGTGGGGCGCCAGGTCCACCCCACGGTCCCGCCGCGGGTCGAGTACTGGTTGACTCCGCTGGGCCGCTCGCTGTTGCGGCCCATTGCCCGGCTGGTGGCCTGGGCTGATGAACACTTCGAGGCCGTGTGCGCCGCGCGCCAGCGCTTCGAGGCGAAAGCCCCGCCCGCCACACCGTCGCGTCGGGACCTCGCGCCGCCTGCCTGACCGGCCCGCGGCACCCCGGCGGGCTACTTCTTGCGGGTGTAGGCGATGGTCAACATCGGCGTCGCCTTGCCGTCCTCGCCGAGGACCGACATGGTGAAGTGCATGTGGTCGTTGTCCGGGAACCGCGTTTCGCTCCGGAACTTCAGCGGGGCGCCGTCCGGGCCGCGGCCTTCGCCGGTCAAGGTCAGGGTCTTGGTGGCGGCATCCATCGTGCCCTCCAGAAACAGTGGCGCGGTGCTCATCGAGTCCACCCACACGCTCACGTACTTCTTCTTGACCGGGTCGTAGCCGTCGAAGCCGCGCCCCTGAAACTTCTGGCCGCCGAACTCCGCCCGGAAATCGCTGACCGCCCACAGCCCGCCGCATTCGAGCTTCACGGTCATGGTGCCCGGGGAATCTCCGCCGCCGTCCTGGAAGCGGGCGATCCATTCCCCTTCCAACCGCTTCAGGTGCTCGTGTTCCGGCCCCGGCGTGGGCGGGAACTGGGCGAGCAGACTGAAGGCGGCAAGGACAGGAGTGGCGAGCAGGCAACGGGCGAAACGCGAGACGAGTGGGTGCGGGTGCGGGGCATTCATTTCCGGCTTTGGTTAATGGGTTGACGTACAGCCGCCAAAGTACGCCAGGCGTGCGCGCCGGCAACCACTGAAATCAGGCGCCCGGCCCGCCGGTACCGGCCCGCATCCCGTTTCCGCCTCACCCTTTCCCGCCGGCGTCCTGTTCGCCCGCCCTGCCCGTCCGCGGCCGGCGGTTCCTTGACACCGCCGCGGCCCTTCCCGGACACTGCCCGGCCTATGGCGGAACCCCAGGCCAACGCGTTGATGGAAAAAATCGTGTCGCTCTGCAAACGGCGCGGCTTCATCTACCCCTCCTCCGAGATTTACGGCGGCCTGGCGGGATTTTGGGACTACGGCCCGCTGGGCGCCGAGCTCAAGCGCAACGTCAAGGACCTCTGGTGGCGGCGCATCGTCCACCAGCGCGAGGACGTGGTCGGCCTCGAGGCCACCATCCTCATGGCCCCCCAAATCTGGAAGGCCTCCGGTCACGTGGACACCTTCAGCGACCCGATGGTGGACTGCAAAACCTGCAAGGGCCGCTTCCGCGCCGACCAGCTCGCCGAGACGCCCTGCCCGCAGCGCCCCAGCAAGATGGTCAGCGAATGCCCCGGCGAGAAAACCCCGCCGCGCGCCTTCAACCTCATGTTCACCACCCACGTGGGGCCGGTGCAGGACGACTCCAGCCTGGCCTACCTGCGGCCGGAGACCGCCCAGGCCATCTTCGCCCAGTTCAAAAACGTGCTCGAGACCTCCCGCCAGAAGGTGCCCTTCGGCATCGCCCAAATCGGCAAGGCCTTTCGCAACGAGGTCACCCCCCGCAACTTCACCTTCCGCTCCCGCGAGTTCGAGCAGATGGAACTCGAGTTCTTCATCCGGCCCGACGAGGCGGTCGAGGCCATCTGCGGCCACGTGGCCACACCCGCCGGCCCCGGCCATCCGGGCGAGCCGCAGCCGGACTGGGGCTGGCAGATGTGGCACCAGTACTGGGTCGAGGAGCGGGTGCGCTTCTACGAAAGCATCGGCCTGCCGCGTGCCTCCCTCGAGGAATACTGGCAGAAACCCGAGGAACTGGCCCACTACGCCCGCGCCTGCGTGGACATCCTCTTCAAGTTCCCCTTCGGCACGCAGGAACTCGAGGGCATTGCCGCCCGCAGCGATTTCGACCTCTCCCAGCACCAGCGCTTTTCCGGCAAACCCCTGACCGTCTTCGACGAGGAACTCAAAACCGCCTGGGCCCGCCTGCCCCGGGAAAAGCAGGACGCGCTCTGGCGCCGCTACTACGAGGCCCGCCGCCACTACCTGCTCAAAATGGGCGAGCCGCCCGAAAAGGCCGAGGCCCAGGCGCGCGCCGATGCCGACGGCCTGACCCGCGGCTGGTACGTGCCGCACGTCATCGAGCCCTCCGCCGGCGTGGACCGCCTGATCCTGGCGCTGCTCTGCAACGCCTACACCGAGGTCACCGACACGGACGCCCAGGGCCGCACCGAAACGCGCGTTCTCCTGCGCTTTCATCCCGCCGTGGCGCCGCTCAAGGTGGGCGTCTTCCCGCTGCTGAAAAACCGGCCCGAATTGGTGGCCAAAGCGCGCGAGGTGCGCGACCGGTTGCGCGGGCGTTTCACCGTGTTCTACGACGAAACCGGCTCGATCGGCCGCCGCTACGCCCGCCAGGACGAGGCCGGCACCCCTTTCGGCGTGACCATTGACTTCGACACCCTGGGCGAAACCCCCGCCCTCAAGGACACCGTGACCGTGCGCGAGCGCGACACCGGCCGGCAGGAACGCGTGGCCATTGCCGAACTGCCCGCCTGGCTCGAGGCCCGTCTGCGCTGAAGCCGCGGCGCGCAAGGGTCCCCGGCGCCCCTGCGGCCACCCGCCTGGCCGCCGTGCCGGGCGGCGCGCTTGGTGGCGTTTTGCGGTTCCGGTTGGAACGGCCTGTGGGCCGTCCCCGGCGGCAACTTGCCGCCGTGCTCGTCCGACCCTCCGCAGTCTGGTCCCGCCGTGCCCCGCTCAAGCCGCCACCCAGAAATCGCGGGTTTCGAGGTAACCCGCCGCGGTGAGGTGGGCGCGGATCCACTCGCGCGCGCCCAGCCGACCCACGTGCACCAGGACCAGCGCCTCCGCCGGCGCGGGCAGTTGGTGCGGGCCCACCACCAGGCGGCCGTCGCGGTGGCGACCCCACTTGTGGCGGTCCACGTCAATGAAGCCGTGCGGAGTGAGCCCTTCGGCCCACAAGGCCTCCAGCCGCCGCCGCGTGATGCGGCCCGCGCCCCAGACCCAGAGTGCGCGTCCGCCCAGGGTGCGGCGGAGGGCGCGGGCCAGCCAGGGCGCCTTGACCGCGGCCAACGCGGCCGGCGCGTACCGGGGATCGCGCCGGGAGAGCCGGTCGGGGCGGTCCGCCCAGACCAGGAGTTCGCGCGGGACCGGGGCGAAGCGCACGCCGGCGTCCAGCCAGCGCAGCCACAGTTCGTAGTCCTCGGGGAACGGTCCCTCGCGGTAGCCGCCCCAGCGGGCGACCAGTTCGCGGCGAAACATCACCGCGGGATGCGCGACCGGGGCCTCGATGAAACGGTTGATGGCGATGGCCTCCGGCGTGTCCAGGCGGTTGAGCCAGTCCACGTACCGGGCAAAGCCGGCCTGTCGGGCGCGGTCGCCGCCGTACCGGACCCGGCAACTGACCGCGCCCAGAGTGGGGTCGCGTTCGAGCGCGGCGGCCTGCTCGGCGAAACGTTCCGGCGCGCACACGTCATCGGCGTCGAGCCGGGCAATGAGGGCGCCCCGGGCGGCGGCCAGGCCGTCGTTGAGCGCGGGCACCAGGCCCCGGGCCGGGCGGCGCAGGAGGCGAAAACGCGGGTCGGCGGCGGCGAAGCGGGCGGCGAGCGCCGCGGAGGCATCGGTCGAGCCGTCGTCCACCACCAGGCATTCCCAGTCGGGGCGGGTCTGGGCGCGCAGGCTTTCGAGTGCGGCAGGGAGGGTGTCCGCGGCGTTGCGGACCGGCAGGACCACGGAGATGGCGGGGGTGGCGGGCACCGGGGCAGCCGGGTTCAGGGCGGGCGGGGCGGTCCCGGCGCGGGCGCGGGCGCGCCTGCAGGCCTGAGGCCTGCACCACATGGGCTTGCCTTGGGCGCCGGGGGCGCGGTTAACTGAAGGCGCTGTTGGGGCCAGTTTAGCTCAGCGGTAGAGCATCCGATTTGTAATCGGACGGTCGTCGGTTCAAATCCGACAACTGGCTCCAGTTGCGTTTGCGGGGCCGGGCGGGGCGACCGGGCCGGCGTCACGGCTTGGGCAGGGCGGGCGTTTTGGCGGCGCGCGCCAGTTTGCCGTTGCGCTGCTGGTAGAGCATGACGCCCTTGAGGAGGTCGGTGGCACGTTCCAACTGCCAGTCGCGCACGGCCAGGATTTCCTCGCGGCGCTCGGCGTACTCGGGCGAGTCCAGGAGCCCGGGGGTGCGGCGCAGGTTCAGGGCCTCCTCCTCCTCGCGGGTGAGGCTGACCTCGATGTCCGGCGTGATGCCCTGTTCGTGGATGACCTTGTGGCTGGGGGTGTAGTACTTGGCGGTGGTCAGGCGCATGGCGGCGCCGTCCTGGAGTTCGATCACGCTCTGGACCGAGCCTTTGCCGAAGGATTTGTCGCCCACGATGACGGCGCGCTGGAGGTCCTGGAGGCAGCCGGCCACGATTTCGGAGGCGCTGGCGCTGCCCTGGTTGATCAGGACCACCAGCGGGAACTGGTGGTGCTTGCCGCGCTGGGGCACGCGGTACTCGCGCCGGTCGGCGGGGTCGCGGCCCTCGGTGCTGACGACGAGCGTTTTGGGCGGCAGAAAGAGGCTGCAGACCTTGACCGCCTGGTCGAGCAACCCGCCGGGATTGTCGCGCAGGTCCAGCACCAGCCCCTGCATGCCCTGGTCGAGCAGTTTCTCGATGGCCTGTTCGAGTTCGCCGGTGGTCGGCTCGCCGAACTGGAGCACGCGCACGTAGCCGATCTTGTCCGGCCCCAGCGGGAAGTGCCGCCGGCCGTCGAGGTCGCGCACGGTTTCGATCTTGATGATCTCGCGTTTGAGCGTGTGCTCGACGGTTTCCTCGCTGCCCGGGCGGCGCACGGTGACCTGCACCTCGGTGCCGGGGGGGCCGCGCAACAGGCGCACGGCCTCGCTGTCACTCATGCGCAGGGCGTTGCGGCCGGCGATGCGCACCAACTGGTCGCCCGAGCGGATACCGGCACGCCAAGCCGGGCCGTCCTCGAAGGCGGTGACCACCGTGAGGTAATCGCCGCTGGCGCGGATGGTCAGGCCCACGCCGCCGTAGGCGCCCTCGGTGTCATCCTTGAAGTCGCCGTACTTGCTGGGCTCGAGGAATTCGCTGTGGGGATCCAGCGAGCTGAGCAGGCCCTTGAGCGCGGCATAGACCAGGTCCTGGTAGGTGAGGTTTTCGCCGTCCACGTAGTCCTGGCGGACCCGCTCGAGCACCAGCGAGAACAGGCGCAGGTTGCGGTAAATGTCGTTCTTGCCCGCCGCCTCGGCGGACTGCACGTACACCTGGGCGCCGAAGAAGAGGTTCACGCCCAGCGCCAGCACCAGGCCGGTGTAAAACAAACGTCGTTTCATGCACGCAAGGTACCGTCGTGGCGACGGCCCGGATGGGAAGTTAGGGAGGTGGCGGCGGCGTGGCAAGGGCGGCGCCGGGCGCCGCGGCCCCGGCCTGCAACCAGTGCGCCACCAGGGGCAGGTCGGCGGGGGTGGTGACCTTGGGGTTGGGCGCGGCGTGCTCGACCAGCCGCACCGGCTGGCCGATCCACGCGCAGGCCGCGGTGTCGTCGGTCACCAACAGCCCCCGCTGCCGCACCTCGGCCAGCGCCCGGCGGATGACCTCGACCCGGAAGGTCTGCGGCGTCTGCACGGCCCAGAGCTGCGCGCGGTCCAGGTGCTCGGCGATGAACCGGCCGTCGGGCGAGACCTTGATCGTGTCGGTCACCCGCTGGGCGGCCACGGCCGCGCCAAACTCCCGCGCCGCGGCGAACGTGGCAGCGATGAGGTCCGCGCTCACGCACGGCCGGGCGCCGTCGTGGATGGCCACCAGTTCGCAGGCTGGCGGCAGGGCGGCCAGGCCGTTCCAGACCGAGTCCTGGCGTTCGGCGCCGCCCGCGACCAGTTGCCAGGGCTTGGTCAACGCGAGCCGCTCGGCCAGGGCGGTGAACGCCGCCTCCTGTCCCGCGCGCACGACTAGCACCACCGTGTGCACCTCGGCCGCCCGGTCGAAGCGCTCCCAAGTATGGGCGATGACCGGCCGGCCGGCGACCTCGAGGAAGAGCTTGTCCACGCCCGGCCCCATGCGCTTGCCCTGGCCGGCGGCGACGATGACAGCAGCGTTCACGCGGATGGACTCTGCCGACCGTTCGGCGCCCGGACAAGG